>CALZIE010000217.1 GCA_945787565.1 uncultured Lachnospiraceae bacterium | reverse complement strand
TGTCGGGTAATTACGTTTTCTTCGGAGCAGAAAGCAAAGTTTAACGGATATCAGTTTTCCTTAAAAAGAGCGGCCATTCATCTGAATGATAATCAAGACAGGTATGTCTATTTTTGCATTCATACATCGTATCTTATAGGTAAGCGTCCTCCGGATGGTATTCGATATTACATGACTGCGGTAGATAGTAATGGGAATGAATATGGGAATATATTGAATAGGATGCAATCCAGGGGCGTAGCGGGAAACTCGGAAAATGTTAAATTAACATCATGTGACTATGAAATGTGGATTTCAAATGTAGATACCACAGCGACATGGATTGATATCTGCTATGAGAGATTCGGGCATGCATTTCGATTCCGAATACCATTAGAGTAAGGAGTGTAGGTATGAAGATAAAATTACCAAGGTTAAAGCGATGGCAAAAGGCCGTAAGGAATCTTTTTCTTTGCGTTCTCTTTGTGTTTTTAGGCTTTTTTTCTGTCGACTTTAAGACGCTTTCATCAAAAGCAGCCTTTGAAAGATTAGCAGATTCATTTCTAATTGATGAATATAACATAATCGGAACGGTAAAAGACAGTGGTGATAGAATGTCAAGAACGGAAAGAATATATCTTGCAGAAACAACGGATTATTATCTGTTAGGAAAAACCTATCAGGAGAGGCTGTTTTGGTCAGCATATTCTATCGTGTATGAGTATAAAAAAGAGGAAGTAACAATATTTCCAGTGCCTTTAAATGATACTTTTGATCCATGTTATGTTGATCTGATTATGTTTACAAAGAATAAGGAGGCAGAAAGCGCGAAATTAATTCTCTATTGTACAAGATATTCAGAAGAGGAAGCGAATCAGGAAACACTTGTTTTTGATGAAGAATATATAAGCTCTGCCAAACGAAACGAAGAAGGATACTTTACATTTACCATTAAGCGAAAATACATAGAATATAAAAACAATCAATATTATTATGAGCAAGAGTTCTTTGAGGACATAATAAGCTATGGAGATCCAATATGGGGAAGAGAGAATGAAAATGTTAGAATGGTAGTTGAATTATACAATGCAGAAGGTGAACGAATCGCAACGGAAGAAAAAGGGCGGCCTGATTTTGATTAAAAAGGAAGAGGTTGATTACTGATAGAAGAAACTTATAGATTATTGTCTAAACCGAATTTGTTATGTGTGTATATGGAAATGGAATTGATTCACAAATACTAATTGACAATTATCAGATTAAGTAATAGAATAGCAAAAGGAAAATAAAACCATAACTTTTCTGGAAAACTATAAAACAAACAAGGAATGATAAGAAAGGAGCGAGTGCATGTTACGTGTGTTAAATATGGAGGGTACAACAAAATAAGATAGGTTGCCTAATGCTTATGCTATAGGTGTGCCTGGACACTGGTGAATGATTCTGCCGGTGTATTTGTCTTGCATACATACGTACACACTTCTTCTTTTATAACTAAGATTTTGCTGACCTTGGGTGATAGAATATGCCCAAAGTTAGTAAGAATCTCATATATAGGTTAATAGACTATGAGCTTTATTATATTTCGCTCATGTTTTATTTGCTGATAAGAAGTATGCTGTCTTGTAGCTTAGGACAGATACTTCTTTTTTTGTTGTATTCTCGACTTTATAAGTAAATGGTAAAGGCAAATTAAAAAGGGCTGGAATTGACTTGTGTATGAAAATCCCGGGAGTTGCATTTAAGGGAATGTTTAAAATCTTATTTTGCTGTATTATGCCTTATGGAATTATGGCGACCTTTCCAACATTAAGTCTGTCGGGTAAAGATTCTGTAACAATGCTATTGTATGGAACCGCAATGGTCATAATATTTGGGGGAATTACAGCAATCATGTGGAAGCGGGGGTTAAAAAGGTACAATAGTGTAAGCTCCTAAACAACCCTTTGATTAGCGTTCCTTTTAATAATCGATAAAAATCTTATGTTATGGCAGTGTACCGTTTGAAGGAATATAACAGTACGAAAGTAAAAGAACTGATTCATGAAGTAAGCCTTGCGTTATCGCAAACAGAAGTAGGAAAATAATTATCTTCATAAATTTTTCTTGCATTTGGATAATAAAGGTATTACAATACAGTTTGTCAAAATAAATCAAAAAGGGGAGCTCATGTAAGTGGGCTGAGAGTAAGCTGTGTGCTTTGACCCAAAACCTGATTTGGATAATGCCAACGTAGGGACATACATATGTAGTATATAGCTACAGAATACCTATTTTTGGGATTCTGTGGCTTTTTTGTTTTGTAAGAAATTATTTTTTGTTTTCTGCAATTCAGAAATTCTCCCGGGAATACGCATGCAGTGGGTGTTTCGGCACAACAAAGTGGTGGGTCATTTTGCTCTGTTTTAAAATTTTTTGATGTTTTTCTGACAGCAGGTAAGAGAGATGGAAAGGAGTTTTTATGCACGTAGAGAAAGAGGAGATGAGGCTGTATTTAGTGACAGACCGCAGCTGGCTTGGTGAGAAAAGCCTGTATCAACAGGTGGAAGAGGCACTGAAGGGCGGCGTTACGATGGTACAGTTACGAGAGAAGAATTTAGGGGAAGAAGAGATGTATGCAGAGGCGCTTGAGCTAAAGACGCTATGCAGAAAGTATCAGGTTCCTTTCATTATTAATGATAATGTAGCACTAGCAGTAAAGGTAGATGCGGACGGAGTTCATGTAGGACAGTCGGATATGAGCCCAAGCGAAGTAAGAAAGTGCATCGGTCCGGATAAGATTCTTGGGGTGACCGCAAAGACGGTGGAGCAGGCAAGAAAGGCGCAGGAAGAAGGAGCGGATTATCTAGGATCGGGAGCTGTATTTCACACCGGAACGAAAACAGATACGAAGCAGCTTGATCATAAGGTGTTAGAAGAAATCTGTAAGGCAGTCCAAATTCCAGTGGTAGCCATTGGCGGTATTTCCGCTGATAATGTACGGATTCTAAAAGACAGAGGGGTTAGTGGAATCGCCACGGTAAGCGGAATCTTAGCGCAGCCGGATATAGGAGAAGCAGCACGTGAGTTACGAAAACTGGTAGAAGAGATTATATAAATTTAAAGCACTAATTATATAAAAGGTTAGTTAAGAAGTGATATAAGAAATTTGCTAAGAAAGCATGCGGCAAACCGGGGGCACCACTCTTTGTCGCAATATAAAATTAATGCATATAAAGGAGATAAAAACCATGAGAAAAGCATTAACAATCGCAGGAAGTGATTCCAGCGGAGGCGCCGGCATCCAGGCAGATATTAAGACGATGATGGCAAATGGCGTTTATGCCATGAGTGCGATCACGGCTCTTACTGCACAGAATACGACCGGCGTAACAGATATTATGGAGGTGACTCCACACTTTTTAGCAGAGCAGTTGGATTGTATTTTTACGGACATTGTTCCGGATGCCATAAAGACCGGCATGGTTGCATCCAGCAGTCTGATTGGGACAATCGCAGAAAAACTGATTCAGTATGACGCAAAGAATCTTGTCATTGATCCGGTTATGGTTGCGACCAGCGGGGCGAAGCTCATCAGCGATGAGGCAATTGAAACTTTAAAAACCAAATTATTACCTCTTGCAACAGTTATTACACCAAATATTCCGGAAGCGGAGGTGTTATCCGGAATGACGATTGAGACAAAGGAAGATATGGAAGCAGCAGCAAAGCATATATATGAGACATTTGGCTGTGCGGTATTACTAAAAGGCGGACATCGAATTAATGATGCGAACGATCTGCTTTATTCTGAACATGGAGCAGAGTGGTTTTTCGGAAAACGCATTGATAATCCGAATACCCATGGAACTGGATGTACGTTATCAAGCGCGATTGCTTCTAATCTTGCAAAAGGATATGACTTAACCACAGCGGTGAAAAAGGCGAAGAATTATATCTCCCTGGCACTTGGCGATATGCTTGATTTGGGAAAGGGCAGTGGGCCAATGAATCATGCATTTGCAATAGACGGTGAATTTTAGGGAGGATAAGAACATGGAAGAAAAAAGGACTTCGACTTTCAGTAACGGCTTGATCTGGTTTGGGGCAGGCGTATCGATTGCAGAAATTATTACAGGAACCTATTTAGCACCGTTAGGATTTCAGAAGGGTCTGGCAGCGATTCTGCTTGGACATCTGATTGGTGCCGTGCTGATGTTTGGAGCAGGCATGATTGGAGGAAGAGAAAGAAAGAGTGCGATGGAAACCGTGAAAATGAGCTTTGGCGAGAAAGGTAGCCTGCTCTTTTCGGTTCTTAATATCCTTCAGCTAATTGGATGGACGGCAATTAT
>CALZIE010000216.1 GCA_945787565.1 uncultured Lachnospiraceae bacterium | reverse complement strand
CCAGCCTCCTCGCCGAATTCCCTACCCCAGAAACGGCGACTTCTCATCCAGAAATGTGATGCCTAGGATGCCAGGGCCGGTGTGCGCTCCGATGGCGCAGCCGACGTAGCTGGTGATGAAAGAGGTACAGCCGTAGCGAGCCATTAACATCTGGCGAACCTCCTCTGCCACATCCGGGCAGTCCCCGTGCACGATACCAATCGTCTGATCTTTAAAGTCCTTGCCTCTCTCGCCAACCATCTCCACAATGCGGCGGATCGACTTCTGTCTGCCTCTCACCTTCTCCACTGCAGCTAAAGCACCGTCATCGGTCACTTCTAAAATTGGCTTTAAGTCAATCAAGCCACCTGCAAATGCAGCCATCTTGCTGATTCTTCCGCCTTTACATAGATACTCTAATGTCTCTACCGTAAACACATGCTCCATATGATCAAAATGATAACGTGCCGCCTCTAAAACCTGTTCCTTAGAAGCCCCGTTTCTCTGCATCAGAAGCGCCATATAAACGCCAAGCCCGAATCCAATCGAAGCACATTTCGAATCCATGATGGTAATCTTAAAATCAGGATATCTCTCAAGCAGATCCTGCTTTGCCAGATTCGCTGCATTAAACGTACCTGCAATTCCTGTAGAAAAGCAGAAGTAAATCACCTCTTCCTTTCTCTGTGCGTATGGCTCAAATGCCTGTGTAAACATATATTCATTGATGTGATATGTCTTTACATCCGTTCCTGCTCTTAAGATATCATAAAAATTTTCCGGAAGTATGGTATCTCCATCAAAATAATCCACCTCGTCAATAACAACGGGTGTCGGTATCACATGAAGGTTAAATTCCTCAATAATACTTTTTGGAAGATCCGTAGCGGAATCTGTAATAATTGTATACGCCATAATATAATCCCTTTCCTAATGAAGTGCCGTAAACCCGACGCTTTTCTCTTTTGTTCTACTCCACCTATGCATCACCCTTGCACGATTTTACCCAATCCTGATCTTGTTCTAAAAAATAATAGTTCCCTTAAAAATTATAGCTTAATCTTTTCTAAATCCTGCAGCCATAAGGTAGCACATGCATCACTAGGCATACGCAGATCGCCTCTTGGAGACACTGCAACCGAACCAACCTTTGGTCCATCCGGAAGACAGGAACGCTTAAACTGCTGGCTAAAGAAACGACGGTAAAATACCTTAAGCCATTTTAAAATAACTGCATTCTCATACTCTCCTTGAAATGCATATACAGCCAGACGATAAATCTTTGATGGCGCATATCCAAAACGCATCACATAGTATAAGAAAAAGTCATGCAGTTCGTAAGGCCCTACGATATCCTCTGTCTTCTGCGCGATTTCCCCATCGGCAGGAGGCAATAGTTCTGGGCTTACCGGTGTATCCAAAATATCAAGCAGAACCGTTCTTAACAGTTCACTCTCTGTCTCATCTGCAAAATAAGCAACCAGATAGCGTACCAATGTCTTTGGAACTGATACATTTACGCCATACATCGACATGTGATCCCCATTATAAGTCGCCCATCCAAGCGCTAACTCTGACATATCCCCAGTTCCGATTACCATACAGTTATACTTATTGGCAATATCCATCAACACCTGGGTACGTTCTCTCGCCTGACAGTTCTCATACGTTACATCATGTGTATTCGGATCGTGTTCAATATCACGAAAATGAAGCATAACCGCTTCCGCAATCTGAACTTCCTTTAATGTAGCTCCTAATTCCTTTACCAAATGAACCGCATTATTGTACGTACGGTCCGTTGTTCCAAAACATGGCATGGTCACCGCAATAATTCCGGAAGGATCAAGCCCTAGCATATCAAATGCCCGTCTAATTACTAAAAGCGCTAACGTAGAGTCAAGTCCTCCAGAGATACCTACTACCGCATGTTTCTGTCCTGTATGCATCAGACGTTTCTTTAATCCGAGTGCCTGCAAATGAATGATCTCATTGCATCGTTTCTCCCTGTCTGCCTTATCACTTGGTACAAATGGTGCCTTATCCACAAATCTGGTCAGAGTCGTTTCCGGAAACTCCTCTTTCTTCTCAAACTTCTGCATAGAAGGATAACTAAACATAACGATATCGTATCCTGCCTTGTTAATTGGGTAGGTGCTCATCCTTCTTCTTTCACTAATTAGTCTTCCAAGATCCAGCTCTGTTGTAATCATACCATTAACAAATCTCTGAGACTCTTTCAAAATATTACCATTTTCAGCAATTACATTATGCGCTGAGAATACCAAATCCGTTGTGGATTCCCCTTCCCCAGCGGTAGAATACAAATATCCACTAATTAGTCTTGCCGACTGTCCTTTGATCAAATCCCTGCGGTATGCATCCTTTCCGGTTGTCTCATCACTTGCTGACACATTGGCAATTACGGTAGCACCTGCCATAGCATGTCCACCACTTGGAGGCTCTGCCACCCATAAATCCTCGCAGATTTCAATGCCTAATACCAAACTCTCAATTTCTTTTGACTGAAACAGCACTTTGCTTCCAAATGGAATCATCTCTCCAAAGAAATTAATATAGGTTGGAGCTACATTTCCTTTTGTAAAATGTCTTGCCTCATAGAATTCCGAATAGTTTGGAAGATTGAGTTTTGGTACCATACCAAGAACCTTGCCATTTTGCACAACAGCTGCCACATTATATAACTTTCCTTCTAACATATAAGGAAGTCCCACAACCGCTAAGACATCCATGCCTTTCGTTGCATCCCCGATTTTCTTTAGCCCTTCCTTTGCTCCTGCAAGCATAATATCCTGTAAAAACAAATCACCGCATGTATATCCAGTCAGGCACAGTTCCGGAAGAACGACAAGTTTAGCTCCCTCCTTTTCTGCATCTTTCAATGATTTGATTACTTGCTCTGTATTATATGTTGTATCTGCCACTCGGATGTCTGGTGTTGCTATTGCCACCTTAATGAATCCATGTCTCATAAAGAACCTCGCCTTTCCGCAGTCTAGTCTGTACTTTTCTTTTTCTGCTTTTTCTTAGCATTCTTTTCTATTGCTTTTATTATCCACGTGTTTCTATTTTTACTCTTCTACTTTTTGGTTTCTTATTTCCATGCTTTTTGTTTTTTTGCTTGTTTCTCTCTTATATTCCATGATTATCCTTTAGTTCTTACATTATACCACACCTTACCCTTCATAAAAAGCCTCGATTTCTTACGCTTTTCTTCTGTCCCCACTTGGAGTATAATGCAGCTATACGCTCATTTTTCATAGCATAAAATCAGAGCCATGAAAAATCAAGTACGAAGTTCGAGCATTAAAATCATAACAATAAAATGAAGAATATAATGGAGAATACAATGAGCAACTGTAATTTATGTGCAAGACACTGTAATATAGACCGAAGCACCGATAAAACCGGCTTTTGTAAAATGACAGAAGAAATCCGCGTAGCAAGAGCTGCCCTTCATATGTGGGAAGAGCCATGCATTTCAGGCGAAGAAGGATCGGGAACCGTATTTTTTAGCGGCTGTTCCCTCCGCTGTGTCTTCTGCCAGAACAATACCATTGCAAATGGTGACACCGGCAAATCCATCACCATAGAACGCCTTTCTGAAATCTTTCTTGAACTGCAGGAAAAAGGCGCCAACAACATTAACTTAGTAACCCCGACTCACTATGTACCACAAATCATCAAAGCCCTTGACCTAGCCCGTTCAAACGGTCTTCACCTTCCCATCATCTACAACACCGGCAGCTACGACACCGTTGACACCATCCGCCTTCTAGACGGCTATGTAGATGTCTATCTTCCAGACTTAAAATATGTATCAAATGAACTATCGGCCCGCTACTCTCATGCCAAAGACTATTTCACCATAGCCTCCGCAGCCATTGCCGAAATGTACCGCCAGGTAGGTCCGCCTCAGTTTGAAAACGATATGATTAAAAAAGGCATGATTGTCCGCCACCTTGTACTCCCAACCCACACAAAGGATTCCAAGGCCGTTATCCGTTATCTCTATGAAACTTACGGCGACAATATCTTCATCAGTATTATGAACCAATACACCCCTTTACCACACGTATCCGCTTACCCAGAACTCACCCGCACCGTAACCGCATCTGAATACGATTCCGTCGTAGACTACGCAATCGACCTAGGCGTAGAAAACGGTTTCATCCAAGAAGGCGAAACCTCTAAAGAAAGCTTCATTCCACCGTTTGATCTCGAAGGGGTGTAGGAGGCTTTTGGTTAGGGGGGCATCAAAAGAAGGGGGATGGAGGCAGGCGGGGCGTGAGGGGACGGGATGCAACTTTCAC
>CALZIE010000215.1 GCA_945787565.1 uncultured Lachnospiraceae bacterium | reverse complement strand
ATGAAAAAAGCAGGGGAGATTCCTCTGCTCGAAATGTTTATATATGTTACATATTTTCAGTTAAATGTAATATTCCTTCATAACAAAGTTTTTCTTCATCTATCTGTGGCAACTTCACACCAGCAAGAAACATCGCATCCATCTGTTTCTTGGTAGGATGTGTATATGGATAGATTCTGATAATAAATATGATAAACTGCATCATAAAATATTCAGTCTTTTCTGCATCAATTGTAGGAAAGGCTTTTTTGATTCCAAAATCTAGAACATCAAAGATTACCTGGACATCTTTTTTGAATTCACTTAACTTAATGGCTTTGGGGTGACTGGTTCAGAGATTAGAAATGAAAGCAAAGTAAATAAAGAAATAGATGAATGGGTAAAATCATTCCTATAAATAAAATGATTACGATTCATATAAAATGGGGTGCGTTATGAATATAAATTTAGGATATTGCTGTGTTTCTGTTCTTCATGAGGAGTTAAAATGTAGTCGTGCTTCTACCAAGACTTATTTAGAAAAGATGAATCCAGAGAAACGGCATGATTATCTGGTAGACAAGGCGAAAGCGAATATTGATGATCTGATCGCTTTGTTAAAACAGAATCATAAGGAAGAAATAATGGCATACCGTGTCCCAGAGCAGATTGTCCCACAGATTGATCTAGGATATTATTCGTTAGAAGATGTGAGAAGTGATTTAGAACGTGCAGGGAAAGTGGCAAATGATTTAGGCATGCAGCTGTCCTCACATCCTTCCCAGTATTTCGTTCTGAATTCGTTGCGTGAGGAAGTTGTGGCACGAACCATTGCATCGTTAAATGCATTTGCGGATATGTTTGCGCTTATGAAATTAGATAAAGTACCGAATCTTACGCTGCATCTCGGCATGAAGAATGGATATGAGACACCGGATAAAGCAGTAAAGGTATTTGCTGATAATTATAAAAGGTTAAATGAGAATGCTAGGAAGTATCTTGTAATTGAGAATGACCATGTGTCGTTTACAGTAGAGGAATGTATGAAACTTCATGAAATGATTCACATTCCAGTTGTATTTGATAATAAGCATTATGAATGGAATCCGGGTGAGCTTGAGTTTGATGAGGCAGTCGGGATGGCTTTGGAAACCTGGGGCAGTCGCATACCTAAACTTCATCTTTCTAGTGATAAGGAAGGAAAGAAACACGCTCATTCCGATTACATTGAACTTAGTGATTATAATAAGATGAAGAAAGCAGTAGAAAAAAGCAATATCAGCGAATGCTATTTTATGTTAGAGTGCAAGCAAAAAGATAAGGCCGTGCTGGAATTAAGAAAGGAGATTGCAAAAAGGGCATTGAGATAAATAATCAGACATTACTGTAAATATCGATGACGGCAGAAACATAATAGTGGGAAAGGTAGCTGTAAAGGTCCGTTTGGTAAAAGTATTTTAAAGATTATCATAATCATTTTGAAGTGTTGTTTTACTAAGTTAGAAATGCTAGAGAAAAAAAGCTTTCCTCAAAAACAGTGATGTTTATGGGAAAGCTTTTTCTTTATTTCTTTTTTCCAGAATCGCGGCGTTTGAAAACATCAAGCATGTCGAGGAAGGATTCGTCTGCATTAAATGTATCCTGTAGGAAATCCGTCAGGGCACGGCAGGCACATCCAGTAGAAGCGCCGACTTCATTTTCAATTAATTCCGTTCCATTGTCACATAGCTTATTGCATTCTTCTTTATTACATACACCGTTAAGAAGAAGGCCAATGTTCTGATAGTCATATACCACGTTATCGGTGACCGTATTGTTGTTTCCAGTTAATGAAATACCGGTATAAATTCCGGTCTGAAGAGAATTGCCAGTAACGCAGGTATTGTTTGTAGAGCATTCGATACCGTTTGCACAGTCCACTAAAGAATTGGAAGAAATATTGCAGCAGTCAGACTGCAGGCAGATACCTGTGCGGCAGTGGCTAATCATATTTGAGCATACAACAAAACGTCCGAAGCTGCCTAGAATTCCGTATCCGGATACATCCATTACGTTCTTAAAGAAGACATTCTTATCGGATCCATCGGTATAGATCACATAGTTAGCAGCAGTGCAGTCCCTTGTCACATTATAGGCAAAGATGGAACCAACAGTAGGTATGTAGGTGCCAATGATAGCGTGGGTGCAGTTGGTAATTGAGTTGTACATAAACATATTATAACGTCCGGCTACTGTTACAGCAGCGTTTTGGCAGATGTTCAGCTTGCAGTCCATCATGGAATTGTAGTCTCCAAGTATGAATACATGGTTTCGATCGCTGTTGACAAGAAGCAGGTCTTCAATTGCATTATGGTTTCCGATAATGCTGACTGCTATAAAATAGTTATAAAATGCCAGACCGCGCACAGTAACATTATCAGCCTGAATCATCAGACCGGTTCCATTCGCGCCAGGTGTACTGTTTAAGTTAGTGGAGACAGGTCCTTCTATAGTTAAGTTATTGGTTGTAATCACCAGATTCTCAGAGAGTGTGGTGTTTGGTGCAATAAGTATGGTATCGCCAGGCTGTGCGTTGTCAATCGTTTCCTGCAGAGTCGGATAAAAGCCAGGATATTGAATTATGGCCATAAAATTCTCCTTTCGTAAGCAGATGAATTTTCAATTATTATATTTATATGCATATGTTTTTGAGAAATGATATATGCGTCCGAAAATCCCTCTCCTTCATTAAGAGGCAGATAGATGACATAAATAAAGTAGCCCAGAATATAATCTAGTATCTTTAAGTGGATTCAAAAAAACAATAGAAAAAAATAATAAAAAAGCTTGATAAA
Organism: uncultured Lachnospiraceae bacterium; assembly: GCA_945787565.1. Lineage (GTDB taxonomy): Bacteria > Bacillota > Clostridia > Lachnospirales > Lachnospiraceae > Lachnoclostridium. The sequence goes on along the minus strand of CALZIE010000215.1, from coordinate 1,508 downwards.
ATTGTAAAATAATGGTAAAATGAGAAAAACCGTTGAAGAAGAGCAAGTAATTTTAGATTCTGTCCTTACAGAGAGTCGCTATTGGTGGGAATGCGGCAAGACAAGGCTAAGATGAATGGGCTTCTGAGGGCAAGCTGAATGATTAGTAGGTGAGCCGGAGTGGATACTCCGTTATCAAGAATCGGCATATGGAAGTATGCATTGAGAGGGCGCATTGCGTCAAGCTGGGTGGCACCGCAGAAGTTGAATACTTTTGTCCCTGCAGAAATTGTAGGAGGGATAGAGGTATTTTTTTTATGCGCAGAACTTAGAGATGGCAAAGCCATTTTCTTCTTAATAATAGTTCACGTTAAAATCCTTATCCCGAGATTGTCAGAGAAAGAAAGGAGAAAAAAGCATGAACGTTCAGGAAATCCCGTACAAAATCTATCTGGAAGAAAAGGAGATGCCAGAAAGCTGGTACAATGTCAGAGCAGATATGAAGATCAAGCCGGCTCCACTTCTTAACCCGGCTACACACAAGCCTATGACTGAGGAAGAATTAAGAACGGTATTTTGTGAAGAGTTAGTAAAACAGGAGTTAAACAATACAGATCGTCATATTCCAATCCCAGAAGAAATCCGTAATTTCTATAAGATGTATCGTCCGTCCCCATTAGTGCGTGCCTATTGTCTGGAGGAAAAACTGCAGACACCTGCAAAAATCTACTATAAATTCGAAGGTAATAACACAAGTGGAAGTCATAAGCTTAATTCAGCCATTGCCCAGGCTTATTATGCAAAGAAACAAGGCTTAAAAGGTGTGACGACAGAGACGGGTGCAGGTCAGTGGGGAACGGCCCTTTCCATGGCATGTTCTTATTTCGGCTTAGACTGCAAGGTATATATGGTAAAAGTATCGTATGAGCAGAAGCCATTCCGACGGGAAGTAATGAGGACCTATGGAGCAAGTGTGACACCATCTCCTTCCATGACAACGGAAGTAGGAAAGAAAATCTTAGCAGAACATCCGAATACAACCGGAAGTCTTGGCTGTGCTATATCAGAAGCAGTCGAGACGGCAACAAAACTTCCAGGATACCGTTACGTGCTAGGCAGTGTATTATCTCAGGTACTACTTCATCAGTCGATTATTGGGTTAGAGACAAAGGCAGCCCTTGATAAATATAATATAACACCGGACATTATTATCGGATGTGCAGGTGGCGGTTCGAACCTTGGTGGCTTGATTTCACCGTTTATGGGTGAGGTGCTTCGTGGTGAGAAATCCTATCAGTTTATTGCTGTGGAGCCGACATCCTGTCCGAGCCTTACAAGAGGCAAATACGCTTATGATTTCTGCGATACGGGAATGGTGTGTCCGCTCGCAAAGATGTATACGTTAGGAAGCGGATTTATTCCATCTCCAAACCATGCAGGAGGTCTGCGCTATCATGGAATGTCATCTATTCTGTCTGAACTTTATGATGAAGGATTTCGCAGTATATCGCAAATGACATTCGGCGAAG
>CALZIE010000214.1 GCA_945787565.1 uncultured Lachnospiraceae bacterium | reverse complement strand
AGAGTTAGACAAATGCTGTAAGATTGATGTAAATAATACCCAGACGCTTCGTTACCTAAAAGAAGTGGATAAGATGCTGATGCCGGACGAAAATGGCAAAAATCCTTCTAAAAACAGAAACGAGGATGCTTACCGGTATCAGAGTGATAATGAGATTATTATTCAGCCTTTAAACGTACGTGAATCAAAAACCAATGCAGTGAGTACCATTTTTAATGTTCTTGTGGGACTTGTACTTGGTATCGCCGTAATGTATTTTTTGATTGTGCCGGCAGCAGTTTCCCAGGAGAGAACCAAATCCCAGATTAAAGAGCGGGAAATGGGAGAATCCATTGATGAGAAAAATAGTATTATTACGAATCTGCAGACTGAAAATAAGAATTTAGAAGCGGACAATCGTAAGCTTCTTGAGGATTTAGAGTCCTATGTGGGGTCCGACGGTGCTTTGCAGATGGTGGATGAGCTTTTTGCAGCTGCAGTAGAATATATTACCAATAAGGATGCAGTCGCTACAGCAGACCATTTAGATATTATCGAAGAGAGTATGAATATTGAAAATGCCAGTGAAACCTTCAGACTTTTATATCAGACTCTGTTTGAAAATGTTGGACCGGAAGCGGGAAATACCTATTTTACTTCCGGATCGGCGGCTTATGATAATGGCGATTATGAAAAGGCAGTAGAGGATTTAAACAAAGCGGTTAAGTACGTTACGGACAATGCAGATATTTATTATATTTTAGGACATGCCTATCGCAAATCGGGGAAAAATACCGAGGCCATTACTGCATATACAAAAGTGATTGAGCTTTTGCCTGATACAGACAGAGCGAGGAAAGCACAACAGTATATTGATGAATTAAGCGGAAATTAAAGACTTATCAAGATACGAAAGAGAACTTATAGCAGATATAAGTTCTTTTTTTGTTGCAAAAAAATAGTCGAAAGGAGAAGAAAAATGGATGACTATAAGGTGATAGATCACTATTTGTGTGTAAAACTGCCAAGGGAGGTGGATCATCACAAATCGGAAGAAATCTGTAAGAATGCGGATAGGTTAATTGCTACAAGTGATGTGAATAATGTGATATTTGATTTTGAGGACACCACTTTTATGGATTCCTCCGGAGTGGGAATCATTATCGGAAGGTATAAAAAAATAGCACCTATTGGGGGAAAGGTGTATGCCATACACGCAGACCAGCAAATAAAAAGAATCTTAAAAATGTCGGGACTTAATAAAATAATTGAAATAATGGATGAGGAGAAAAACTAATGTGTAATGAAATGAGTCTTATCTTTGATGCAATTTCTACGAATGAGGGGTTTGCCCGTATGGCTGTAGCGGCCTTTATAACGTATTTAAATCCCACCATAGAGGAAATCGCGGATGTAAAAACCGCTGTTTCAGAGGCCGTTACGAACTGTATCATTCATGGATATGAAAACAGGGGAGGAAAAATTTACATACATGCTGTCATAGAGAATGGCGTGCTGGCTTTAGAGATAAAGGATAAGGGAGTGGGAATAGAAGATGTAGAGAAAGCCATGGAACCTTTATATACATCAAAGCCACAGTTGGAGAGAAGCGGAATGGGATTCTCTTTTATGGAAGCCTTTATGGATGAACTGGAAGTGGAAAGTACGCCCGCAAAGGGCACCTGCGTAAAAATGAAAAAGAAGCTGGCTTTGGGAGACTGGATTGTGATGGAGGATTAAGGGGGCATGGAGGAAACAAACCTTTTAATTGCGAAATCACAGGCAGGGGATAAAGAAGCAAGAAAGATACTGATTGAGAATAATTTGGGTCTTGTACATCATATTGTAAAACGCTTTGCCCACAGAGGTTATGACTTAGAGGATCTGTTTCAGATAGGTTCTATTGGACTTATTAAAGCAATAGATAAGTTTGACTTAAATTTTGATGTGAAATTTTCTACTTATGCGGTGCCCATGATTATGGGAGAGATCAAAAGATTTCTAAGGGATGATGGAATGATTAAGGTAAGCCGGACGGTAAAGGAAAATGGAATGAAGGTGAAAAATGCCATTCAGATTATGACCTTACAAAAGGGCAGGGATCCTTACCTGTCGGAAATTGTGGAATATACGGGTTTGTCAGAAGAAGAGATTAACCTTTCGTTAAATGCAAGCGCGGAGGTGGAATCTCTTTATAAAACCTATGCACAGTCCGATGGGAGTGAAATCTATCTGGTGGACAGGATGGCGGGAAATAGTAACAGTCAGGAAAAACTCATCAACCATATGATGTTGGAACAGACCTTTGCAGAATTAGAAGAAAGGGACAAAAAGCTGATTATTCTGCGATACTTTCAAAATAAGACACAGTCAGAGGTGGCACGTCTGTTAGGCATCAGTCAGGTACAGGTTAGCCGTATGGAAAAGAAGATATTGTTAAAAATGAGAAATATGATCTCTTAATTTTATATGAATTTATAGGAATTCCAAATAGTGCTACTTCACATCTGCGCATTTTCGCGTTATACTAGAGGATAGCAAAGATGAGAGAGGTAATGATAGATGCAAAAGAAAAAAGAAGTTCTTTTTTATATATTCACCATTATAAGCTGTGTACTGGCAATGACAGTGGTAGTAATCTGCGCAATTTTAGTCTATGATAAATTGCAAAATAAGCAGGAGGAGAAAGAGGATAAGGAAGTAGTGGCAGAAGTGGAGCCCATTATTTATACCAAGGAAGAGGTGGATATGATGTTGGCTGATGCCATAACCACTACAGAAAAAAGTACCCGGGAAAAAACCTCCGGTGATATTTTAGGTCAGCTACAGGCATCCTTAGAGAATGGTACTACAGTGGTAGAATCCTTAAGACCGCTCTATAAGGACCACATTGTAGTGGTAAGTAATGGGAAATTTCATTTTGTTCCCATTAACGAGGATTTAAGACCCAGCAGACTGGTTCAGGAGAATTTGCAGATTTTGGAGAATAACGAAATTCAATATGTGGAAGACGGAAAAGTAATATCCCATAAGGGAATTGATGTCTCCCGTTATCAGGGCAATATCGACTGGAAACAGGTAAAGGAATCCGGTGTGGAATTTGCAATTGTGAGATTAGGACTTCGCGGATATGGGAAAGAAGGAAAGCTGTCCCTTGATGAAAAATTTTTGGATAATGTAAAGGGTGCAAATGCAGCCGGGGTAAAGGTGGGAGTATATTTCTTTACGCAGGCCATCACAGAAGAAGAAGCAGTGGAAGAAGCAGAAATGGTCTTAGAAAATATCAAAGGACTCAAGATTGATTTACCTATTGTACTGGATGTGGAAAAGACTAGTGCGAAGGACGGACGTATGAATCAGCTTAGTGTGGAAGAACGTACGAAGGTGGTACATGCCTTTATCGACCGTATTAAGGAAAGTAAATATACGCCTATGATTTATTCCAATATGGAAATGTGGAGTGTACTCCTTAATATGGAGGAATTTGAAGATATCGACAAATGGTATGCTTATTATACTCCCACGATTTATTTCCCTTATGAATATGCCATCTGGCAGTATTCCGATAAGGGACAGGTTCCCGGTATTGAAGGAGATGTGGATTTGAATATCAGTTTCAAGGAATGGTAAAGCATAGGTTCTGTGCTCATCTTCGGATGAGCACTTTTGCATATACACAGATAACCTAAACGTTGGAGAAAAGGATGATTGACGAAAAAAAAACACTAGAATATGCAGAAAAAATTCTTCATATTGCAAAGAACAGTATTATGGTTCGCTTTCGCTTTTTTGATGCAGCCTTAGCTCATTTTTCGTTTGAACCGAAAAGTGGATTAAATGGAGTGGAGGTTTTAGGAAATGTCGTATATTACGATCCACTCATTCTTCTGATTCGATACAAGGATGAGCCGGGCTATGCGTTCAGACTACTGTTACATATTTTGTTCCATTCCGTTTTTCTTCATAAATTCAGAACAGATAAAACAGAGACTGAGTATTGGGACATCGCAACGGATATTGCAGTAGAAAATATCATTTTAAAGCTGGATATTTTGGAGGGTGGACTTTTACAGGACACAGAAGAAAAAATGGTATTAAACCGTCTGTCAAAATGGGTACCAAGGCTTACCGCAGAGGCAATTTACAGGGAGTTCTTAGTGGGAGGGATTTCAAAGGATTCCAAGGAGCAGTATGGAAAAATCTTTGCTTTTGACAGACATGTGCTTCCTTCAGAGAAAGAAAGAGAAGTGTTTGAGATTTCCCAAAAGGATTTTGAGAGAATTGCAGAGCGAGTAAAGGCAGAATTAAAATCTTTCTCAAAAGATTTAAATGGGAAAGAAAGTATTCTTATGAATCTAAAGGAGAGTACTAGAAAACGTTATGATTATGATGCGATTTTAGCAC
>CALZIE010000213.1 GCA_945787565.1 uncultured Lachnospiraceae bacterium | reverse complement strand
GGCGCTTAGTGTAAACGTTGTCTTAAACAGCTGCCAAAGCATGGCTACGTTACGTTCTGGTTTCTTTTTCATAATTCATATGTTCTCCTATTTATTATTTTCAAATTGACTTCCTTATTGTACAAAATGATGATTGATATGTAAAATATTCATTTATAATCAAAATGAAAGGCAAAAACCTATCACTTAAATTCATGTCCTTCTTCAGGATTATCTTACAGATCTGCAGCAAAGATCTTATTTAACCGACGAGGAAACGTGGATATCCCGTCTTACACAGACCCTCGATTATTATGAATATGACGCCATTGGATCCATATTCAATAACGTGATGCTTGATATTGTCTTATGAGAATAACGGTACATGTTCAGCGAGGATTTTAGGGAACGGCTTACAATAAGAAAAGAGCAAGTACTTTTTAAATATGGGACAGGATTTCCTGTCCCATATTTAAAAAGTGCTTGCTCTTTTTTCATGTATTCAAACATTCAGAAATAAGTGGTACAAAGACCGCCGGTATTTTATCCGGTTGTATTGTCCTAGCCCTATAGACTGATTTCGCATGTTGTGCGAGTCATTTCGTCGTGCTTCCTAGAAAAATGGTAATACTTTTTTCTTGAATTCTGCATTAAGAATCTGACCTGCTGCATTATAGATAGCAGATAATCCGCAGAAGATACCTACATAGCCTGCAACTGTGTGAACCATAACGGAACCAGTGAAGTTTGCGATTGCTAATAAGAAGAATAAAATAGTTAAAGAACCAAATACCACCATGGAGATGATGTTATGCTTTAATGTACCGATGAACATGAATGCTGTGAAGATACCCCATAATAAAAGGTAGAAGCCCATGCCCTTGCTGTCGCTTGCGTTGATGTTAGCGAATGGGTTCATCCAGATTAAGATTAAAGACCACCAGAAGAAGCCGTATGCTGTGAAAGCAGTTGCTCCGAATGTGTTACCTTTAACAAATTCCATGATACCTGCGATGATCTGTGCAGCGCCGCCTAAAGCGAAGCCCATAGCTACGATTATGATAGAAAGTGGGATGATCTCTGCGTTATGAAGATTTAATAAGCAAGTAGTCATACCGAACCCTAATAATCCTAATGGAGCTGGATTTGCGATGTTTGATTTTACTTCTGACATGTAAATTCCTCCGTCTGTATATAACTTTTTTGTTTTTCAGCGACAAAAAATATAATAATTCGAACTTTTCTGACGCACGATTGGTATTCTATCAAATAGCGAAGAACTTTTCAACTATAATTTTTATTTGGGGCAAAATACCAATAAGGCAAGCCAAAACACAGAAAGAAAAGGGAAGAGCATATTTTCAGAACAGGCATTATATGTTATAGTAGGTCTGAAAGTTGATAGAAAGAAAAGGACGGGCAGAAATTAGGCCAAAGGAGGAAATGTATGGATTTGGTTCAGATGACAGCAAGGATTGCAGCAATCGATAAGAGCTACACCGATGCAGCGAAGGAGAGGTGGAGAAAAGTCGCGAAACCGCTTGATAGTCTTGGCAAGCTTGAGCAAACAGTGACGAAGATAGCTGGCATCACAAAGAATTCTGACAGGATTGTAATAGAGCCTTCTGCGCTAGTTATCATGTGCGGAGACCATGGGGTAGTGCAAGAAGGGGTTACCCAGACGGACTCCAGCGTGACAAGAATCGTTGCTTATAATTTTACGAAAGGAAAGACAAGCGTAAATGCGATGGCAAGGGTAAGTGGCACGGATGTGTTCCCTGTGGACATCGGAATGGATTGTGAGCATGCAGACTGTAAGGAAGTGAAGCCATTTGCCCTGATTGACCGAAAAGTGGCAAGAGGTACGAAGAATATGGCGGCAGAGGCGGCCATGACAAGAAAAGAATGTGAAGAAGCGATTCTCATTGGAATTGATATGGTAAGGGAGCTAAAAGAAGCCGGATACAAAATCATTGCAACCGGTGAGATGGGGATTGGAAACACGACGCCAAGTTCAGCTCTGGCTTCCTTTATGTTAGGAGAGAAAGTGGAGACTGTGACAGGATACGGGGCCGGTTTATCGAAGGACGGAATGGAACGTAAAATCCATGCCATTAAGAAGGCTATTTTACGCGCCAATCATGAAGGTACGACACCACAGGATCCAGTCGAGGTGTTAAGACAGCTTGGCGGATTTGAAATTGCAGGAATGGCAGGGTTATTCTTAGGAGGAGCAATCTATCGAATTCCAGTCGTGATTGATGGATTTATCTCGGCGGTATCGGCGCTGATGGCAGTAAGCATAGAACCAAAGGCAGTGAATTATATTCTTCCTTCCCATGTATCAAAAGAGCCGGCCGGACAGATGGTATTAGATGCCATGAATCTAAAGCCAATGATTACATGTGATATGTGTTTGGGAGAAGGAACCGGTGCCATCGCTTCGCTGCCTCTTCTTAAGATGGGGCTTGCTGTATATAATGAGATGGGAACTTTTGAAGATATCCATGTAAAGCAGTATGAGCATTATGAGCATGAGAACAATAGAAAAGAGGAACAGTAGATGGTAGCTGTCATAACAGGCGGAAGTGGAAGTGGCAAGTCGGCATATGCGGAGGATTTAGCATGTTCCCTTGCAAAAGGACCGCTTTTTTATATTGCCACCATGATGCCATTTGATACGGAATGTGAGAAAAAAATCAAGCGGCATCAGGAACTAAGAAAAGAAAAAAGCTTTATCACAAAAGAGTGTTATGTGAATATTGGAAGCCTTTCTTTTTCAAAAGAAGATACGGTTTTGTTAGAATGTATGTCCAATCTTGCCGCAAATGAGCTATATGCGGAAAGTGGGGCAAAAAATCAGGCATATGCATGTATTACAGAAGGAATTCGTGCGCTAAGTGAGTGTTGTGGCAATCTGGTGGTCGTGACAAATGAAGTTTTTTCAGATGGATGCAGTTATGAAGAAGAGACAAGAAGCTATATCCGTTTATTGGGGAATGTCAATCAGTATATGGCAGGAATTGCAGACGAAGTGACGGAAGTCGTATACGGGATTCCCTTAATGCATAAGAAAAGAGGAGAGAGAAAATGAAAGGATTTATTATTGCGTTCTCCATGTATTCTAAGATTCCGATGCCAAAGTTAGAATGGACGAAGGAGAATATGAAGTATGCCATTTGCTATTTTCCGCTTGTAGGGGCAGTGATTGGCCTGATTTCATATGTGGCATACTGGCTCTTTACTAAGCTTCAGGCAGGGGATGGGTTACGGGCAGCACTCCTTACGGTGCTTCCGCTTCTGATTACTGGAGGCATTCATATGGATGGATTTCTGGATACATCGGATGCGCTAAACTCCTACGGAGATCGGGAAAAGAAACTTGCTATTTTAAAAGATCCCAATGCGGGTGCATTTGCCGTAATTAAAGGATTTATCTATATGTTTCTTTTGTTTGGATTATTTAGTGAGGCAGGGCGTGTCAGCATTATGTTAGCAGGAACCGGTTACGTCTATTCCAGGGCGTTTAGCGGTCTTTCTGTTGTGAGCTTTCAAAATGCAAGAGGAAATGGAACACTGGCAACATTTTCTCAAAATGCAGAAAAGAAACGAGTACAGGTTGTTATGATGGGATACCTGATTATAGCAGCAGCATGTTTTCTTGTTATTGATGTAGTAGCAGGAGCTGCCTGTATTGTGGCAGGATTTTTGGTGTTTTTGTACTATCGGAAGATGGCGTATGCAAAGTTTGGCGGTATTACAGGAGATTTAGCCGGATACTTCGTTGAACTTTGTGAACTTGCAATACTGGGAACGGCAGTTGTTATGCAGTTAATCGGAGTTATTCACTAGCAGTCGAAAAAAGAAGAAATTTATGGATGCTAGAGAAACCATAACAACGTCTAAGCTGGAGGCATCGTCTGTAATAAAAAATTTATAGGTTCGATGTTACACAAGCAGATTAAAAGAAGGAGTTTATATGGAATTTATCATAGGTGGCATGTGCCAGGGAAAATTAGAGTATGCCAAGAAACAATATGATCTTGCCGGAAAGAAAATTGTAGATGGAGAGAAGTGCACGTTTTTAGAACTGCTTGAAGCGGATGTGGTTTACCGCTTTCATCTGTTTTTGGCAAGAGAGCTTTCGGATTCATCAAAGGAAGGAAATCTGAAGTATTTTGAAGAACTGATTGATCGGATGGAAGAAACGAAGCCGGAAAAAATCGTCATATCAGATGAAATCGGGTATGGGATTGTGCCGGCAGATCGAAGAGAACGCATGGTAAGAGAGCAGACCGGACGAATCTGCTGTTATCTGGCGGGAAAGGCAAAACGGGTGGTCCGTGTTGTGTGCGGAATCGGTACGGTAATCAAAGAATGAAAGTATATCTGATCCGACACGGAATGACAAAAGGAAATAAGGAAGGCCGCTA
>CALZIE010000212.1 GCA_945787565.1 uncultured Lachnospiraceae bacterium | reverse complement strand
CGTAATACAATCGAGATATTAAGTGAGAATGCCTGTCTGTCAAAAAGCAGGCTGTCCCATCTGTTTCGTGAGCAGACCGGTATGACGTTACATAGTTACCTGGCATTAAAGAAGGTATATAAAACATATGAGCAGATCAGGGAGGGAAAGAGCATTACGGAAAGCTGTCTGGCAGCAGGATTTGCAAGCCCATCTCATTGTGCGGCAACTTGTAAAAGGATGTTTGGCATATCCATTACGGATTTTTCAAAAAAATAGAGTCTGCATAAAGATAGCGATTAAATGAAAGCGGAATACCGAAGTTTATGATAAAGTCCATAAATGGAGGTGGTTAAGAATGACGATTTTATATTTTACATCCACAGGAAATTGTTTAGCAGTTGCAAAGAAAATAGGGGGACGCTTGTGTTCCATACCACAGATGAACAAGACGAAGGAATATACATTTTCAGATGACAGTATCGGAATTATATGTCCGGTTTATGGGCTGTGCATACCACCATATGTTCAGGAATTTATAAAGAAGGCACAGTTTAACTGCAGTTATTTGTTTGGTATTATTACCTATGGATTCATTGACGGAGCCGTCTGCAAGCAGATGGAAGCATTGGGGAAAGAGAAGGAAAAGTCATTTGATTATCTGAATACCTTAAAAATGGCCGAGAATTATCTGCCCCAATTTGAAATGGGAAAGGAAATAAGAAAATGGTCCGGTGAGAAGGGAAAAAAGGAACAGGAAGAAAAACTAAATCAGATTTTGGCAGATATTAATAGTAAAAAAACCAGCATTCATCATGATACTTATCTGGATCAGCTGTTAACAAAAGCACATGAGAAGAGCTATGCTTATAACTGTGGAATTGGCATGACGAAACATTATCATGTGGAGGAAGGATGCAAGGGATGCGGAATTTGTACAAAAGTATGTCCAATGCATAATATTCAGATTGTGAATGGAAAACCGGTATTTGGAGAAAGCTGTATCAGCTGTCTGGCATGTACTCAGAATTGTCCGCAGAATGCAATCCGGCTTACGAATGAAAAGAGCAGAAAGCGGTATCGGAATGCATCGGTCAGTCTGCAGGAATTAATAGGAGCGAATCAGTAGAGTATAAAAATATACGTGTTTTTCTATCCGGAGGCAGGGCATGGAATCAATCATATACTGTACAAATAATAAATGCTAAAATGATTGAAAACCTGGGGACAGACACAGCGGGATGCAATAAGCCCTGCCGGATGCCGTCATAGCAGTGAGTTATTTCTTCTTTCCGTTTCCTTTTGCGTTCGTTTTACCGCCGTTTCCTTTTGCGTTTCCTTTATTGGTGGCAGAAGCTGGCTTTTTTGGAGGCTTGTTCTTTGCCATGGCACATCCCTCCTTTCCTTTATATTGCAATCGAAATCGCTCGTAACATTATATAGAGAAATAATGAAAATATGACTGATTGGAGACGATGAAAATCCAGTATGGAAAGGCCTTAAGTGAAAATATTATTGACCTGGAGTTAACTTCAGGTGGTAGACTAATAGAAAGAAACAAAATCAGACAAGCTGAATGAAAGATAGAGCAAGACAGAATACATTATTTGAAATGGAGGAATAATACTATGACAATCGCTGAGGTGAGCAAAAAATACGAACTTACGGCAGATACGTTACGTTATTATGAAAGAATCGGACTACTTCCGCCGGTAGGCAGGAATAAGAGTGGAATTCGTGACTATACCGAAGAGGACTGTAACTGGGTTGGTTTTATCAAATGCATGAGAAATGCAGGGATTTCTATTGAAACACTGATCGAATATGTTTCGCTGTTTCAAAAAGGAGAAGGAACGATTCCGGCAAGAAAAAACCTCCTTATAGAACAGAGGGCACACGCCAGTCACTTCACCGATCATGGAATCAATCTTGTCTTCAATCACCTGGTCGATATCGGATGTCTTGTCTTTGAATTCTTCGGTTCCGTCTGCTAAAGCCCCAGCTCCATCTTTTAAGTCTTTTGTTCCGTCATATAATTGGCTGGAACCATCTTTAAGTTTCGATACGCCACTAGACAATGTCTGAATTCCCTGTTCTAATTCCTGATATCCGCTTAATACTGCTGCAACACCATCCACATAGCTGTTAAGGCCTTCGTCCAAGGTGGCATACTGGGTAACAAGGGTGCTGATTGCATTTTTTAGCGTAGTCATGCTGTCTGCAAGGGTAGATAAGGTTGTATTTAATTCCTCAATATTCGTATGAAATACTGCATAATTGTCACTTAAGACTTTTGCCTGAGCTGCAAGATAAGCAGAACCGGATTTGCTGTCGACAGAACCTTGAATAGCAGACAGGTAGGTATTTAGTCCGGCAGCATAAGCCTGATTGATGGATACGTAGTTTTGTGCAGCAGATACATAATTGGTTAGTGCCATCTTGGCATCTCCATCTGGAAGTCCACCGATCAGGGCAGTAATATCACTGGAAGTAAGGGCGGCCTCTAAGCTGTTTTTATTCGCTTCTGTTACCACAGCACCTGTTTTTTCGGATAAGTTGCTCCAAATGGTATAGTTTAGAGTAGAATAGGAGAGGGAGGAATTTAAGCTTGTAATCCCATCGGATAAAGAGCGAAGTCCTGACGCAACATTCTCGGATGCAGTTACAAGCTGAGCTAGGCTTTCGTTGGAGACTTTCACCTGTTCTAGCTGACTGTTGATCTGATTTAAGGCGTTATAAACCTGGCTGGAACCATTTGTTAAGGTGCCGGATTTTTGATTGAGTGCAGTTAAGCCATTTTTAATAGTTCCAGAGCCGGAGTTAAGTTTCGTTACAGCTGTACTTAAGTTTGAGATACCGGTATTTAAATCAGAAGCAGCACGGCTTAGCTGAGTGGTACCATCATATAACGCAGAGGCACCATCGTTTAATTCGGTAGCAGCATCTTTAATCGTTCCGGTCTGTTCATACAGTTATCGAAGAATGCTTCTTTTACTGCTTTATTTTCCGTTACATCAATGACCATCTTAAGGGCACCGCTTTTTCCTGCAAGGTCAGATGCTTTTATTTCTGCTCCATCTAAATAGTAAGTGATTGTAATATCCCATGGAAGGTCGGTGCTTTCTAAGTTTCCCTGATAAAAGAAGTTTCCTTTGTTAGCCTCCGTGGTGATCATACCATTTTCATTTTCAAGTAGGGAAGAAGAGGTCAGGTTGCGGATGGAACTATAAGTTCCATAATCCACAATCTGAGTGTCTTCTGTGAGCTGATAGCCATTTACCACATAAATTCCATTAACGCTTCCGTCTTCGTTAAGATTCGCGAATACATTTTCTTGTTTTGGTGTATTTACGGTTGCAGCGCTGCATACCATATTTGAATTTGCTAAGGTTATCGCTGCGGTCATACATAGAATGCCGGTTTTCTTTATTTTCTGTTTCATGAAAAAATCCTCCTTATTTTTGATTCTGATGCTTTCTACCAGGCCATCCAATTGTCGTTACGCCAATCAATTTATCAAACAGGATTAATAGGATTGGAAGCACGAAGATGACTAAAACAAATGAAATTGCAGCCCCCCTGCCAATTAAAGTACCTAACTGACTGAGTACTCCATTGGAAGAAAACAGTCCAAGCACAGTACCGGAACAAGTTAAGATAATTGCTGAGGTAAAGACAGAAACAGTACATGCTCTTACGCTCTCTAACATGGCAGCTTTTGGTTTCATTGTTTCACGGTTTTCTTTATATCGTTCGGTAAGCAGGATCGCATAGTCAATGGTTGCGCCAAGCTGTACGGAACTTATGATTAAATAAGCAATATAGTATTGTGTCGTTCCAGTGAAATATGGAATGGCAAGGTTCATCCAGATGGATGTCTCAATCACGACGGTTAAAATGATTGGAATACTGATGGATTTAAATGCAATCAGCAGAATAAGGAATACAAGGCCGATGGCCAGTGCATTTACCTTCACGTTATCCGCTGTAATTGTTGTCTTTAAATCCTCAGTGCTCACTAAGTCTCCTGCATAATAGAAGTCATCTCCGTAATAAGCAGCAGCCAAATCTCGCACGTCATCTATAATCTCATACCAGTTATCCAGGCCTTCTTCTGTTTCCAGGGAAATGACGAAGCGGCTGTAATGTTCCGAATATAATTTCGAAATCTGGTTGCTTGGGACAAATTCTTCCGGAATCCTGCATTTATAAACAAATCTTGAGAACTTGCCGAAGTCAGGGAAAAATGGTCTGTGCTGTGTTTTATCAATAAATTTATAAGTAGTTACTGCTAATGCAGGAAGTAAACATAAGACACAGATTAAGCTTAAGCATACTGCTTTTGCCATAACCCAGCCCATATCTGGACCAATCTGAAATCTCATAAGCACTAATGCTAGGAAGCCGGTGACCGTAGTAAGGCCACTCGAAAGAAT
>CALZIE010000211.1 GCA_945787565.1 uncultured Lachnospiraceae bacterium | reverse complement strand
GCTACCATTGAGACTGAAATAAACTTTGAAATCGCTGCAATCCCAATAAATACTTTGTAGGATATCTTAGAAAAGCCTGCTCCTAAACATATAATCTCATCTGGAAGAACCGGTATGATAAACAGCAGACCTGTAATCAGAAACGTGTTATTCTGAACATATTCCTGATATCGTTCAATTCCATTTGTCTTAGTAAACTTTTTTAGAAGCTTCTTACTTCCGAATTTACTAAGTCCATACATAACTGAGATACCTATTAGTGTGCCAGCCATACCAATCACTAGAGTTTTAAACGATCCAAGCATAACAGAACCGCCTAATATCGTTACAGTCTCTGGGACCGGCAGACAGATCGGCTGCAAGATACATAACAGGAAAAATACAATTTCCATATAAATGTCTTCTAAAAAACTGCTAAACACTATCCTACCATCCTCTTCACTCTTTTTATTTAGAGTACTTTACTTTTGTGAACATTCTGTGAACATATTATGAAATACGAATAAATTATCATTAAAATGCTGTATTAATGAATTGCTTTAGGTAAATTCCACTCATATTTTGCAGAAAGATATCGAATTGCAATAATGCTAATCGCACCAATAATCATAGCTGTCCCATTAGAGATTACCTGATTTAAAATGATATAAATACCCGCGCCTGCAATCGATGCACATGCATAAACATGCTTTCTAAAAATCTGTGGTGTCTCTCCAGACATCATATCTCGAAGCATTCCCCCACCAACGCCCGTTAATGCTCCTAATGCGATTAGAAGAAAGGTGCTTTCATATCCATTGTCATATCCGGTATTCACACCGATTACGGTAAATGCACCAAGTCCAATTGCATCTGCCGAATTCATTACATTCTTATATATTTTCATGTATTTGCTTGTTAAAAGGTCTTCTCTTATCCTAACTGCCATAAACAGCAGGATGGATACCACAATCGCTATGTATGCATAAGTCGGATTGCGAAACAACGCCGGAGGATTAAGACCCAGTAGAATATCCCTTAACATACCGCCTCCTACTGCCGTAATCCCACCAAACATCACGATTCCAAACAGATCCAGCTTTCTTTTTATCGCACTCATTGCGCCTGCTGATGCAAAAGCAATTGTGCCGATCACTTCAATGATAAAAACAATGACTTCCTGTGACAACATCTTTATAACTCCTTCTCCTAAAGAGCATGCTAAAAGTCCATCCTTTTTCCATCACCGTCTGTTTTTCCGTCCTGATATCCTAAGTAACTTGCACTGCTCTCTTGCTAATCAAATTCCTTTGATATCTTATGAAATAAAACCAAATCTGTCAATATACTTTCATAATTTTTTCCGCCTTTTATTTACATTTATATGGTAATATATCTATTTTTTGCTATAATATCTTTGTGGACGGTACTTTTGTGTCATTCCTGCTTAGTAAAACATTATAATCATGCAAATGAACCGGCTCATTTTACATTCATCGTCAGTTTCTATTTATAATGACTTCACATTACATAATGAAAAGGAGATTATCATGTATCAAAAGAATGAAGCCGCACTTACTCCGCCAATGGGGTGGAACAGCTATGATTACTACAATACTTCTGTTACGGAAGCAGAAGTCAGAGCAAACGCAGAATATATGGCCAAATATCTGCGCGATTATGGATGGGAATACATTGTTGTTGATATCCAGTGGTCAGATCCAAATGCCGGTACAAAAGAAGAACAATACATTAATTTCTCACATTTCACAATTGATGAATATTCCAGACAGACTCCTGCTATAAACCGTTTCCCTTCTGCAAAAGATGGTGCTGGTTTTAAGCCTCTTAGTGACTACATTCATTCACTTGGTTTAAAGTTCGGTATCCATATTATGCGAGGCATTCCTCGGATTGCTGCGCATCTTCATACGAAGATCAAAGGAACCTCCCATACGGCTGATGAAATCGCAAATCCTTATTCCATCAGCAAATGGAATCCTGATATGTATGGGGTAGATTATACCAAGGAAGGGGCTTCGGAGTACTATAACTCCATCTTTGAGCTTTATGCTTCCTGGGGTGTTGATTTCGTAAAAGTAGATGATATCTGTAACACCAATATGTACCCTGATAATCCGTACTCTGGCGAAAAAGAAATTGAGATGATTCATCATGCAATCGCTCGTTGCGGTCGTCCTATGGTCTTAAGCCTTTCCCCGGGACCAGCTCTTATTGAAAAGGCATGGCACATGGAGACCTATGCCAATATGTGGCGTATTACCGATGACTTCTGGGACAGCTATCCGCTTCTTCTTGATATGTTCTCACGTTGTGAGATCTGGCAAAAACATAGCACACCTGGCTGTTGGCCGGACTGTGACATGCTTCCGCTTGGCTATATTGGAAAAGGATTTCATAACGAACGTATGACGAACTTCACAAAAGAAGAACAGGTCACCATGATGACTCTATGGTGCCTGTTCCGTTCTCCACTTATGCTTGGCTGTGAGCTGACAAAACTAGATGATTTTACTCTCTCCTTGCTCACATGCTCTGATGTACTTGATCTCGTTCGCTATTCAAAAGACGCTAAGCAGATTGTTCGTGATACTCACCATGCCATCTGGATGTGTAAGGATGCCAGAAATGATACCATCTATACAGCACTCTTTAACTTCACAGATGCAACTGCTTCCCTTTCCGTAGCATTTGATGAGCTTAACATATCAGGACTGCGCCATGTAAAAGAATTATGGTCTGGAAAGACTTGGAGTGATGAAAGCAAATGCATTACAGCTGATGTTCCATCACACGGTGCCGTACTCTTCTCCTTAAGCCGTTAGATTCTGATCCATCTTCTTTAGAATGCTTCTTGCGACGCTAAGGCCGTTAGCAGAAGCCTGTAAAAGGCCTCGTGTCACCGATGCACCATCGCCGATGGCACGCAGGCCTTTGATGCTTGTCTCAAACTCCTCATCTACCACAACTTTATTGGAATAGAATTTCACTTCTACACCATACATCAATGTCTCATCGCTGGCGATGCCCGGCGTCACTTTATCCAGTGCTAAAATCATTTCCCTGATATCAACCATAATGCGGTGTGGGAATACTAATGATAAATCACCCGGTACCGCATCTTTTAATGTTGGAATTAAATTATTCCGACATAGACGCTCTTCTGTCGTTCTTCTTCCTCTCTGGAAATCACCAAATGTCTGTACTAATATCTTGCCATCGCAAAGCATGTTGCTAAGCTGAGCGATATGTTTGCCATACTGAATTGGTGTCTTAAATGGCTTTGTAAAGTTCTTAGATACTAGAATCGCAAAATTCGTATTATCCGTCTTTTTATCCTGAGATTTATAAGCATGCCCATTTACTACGGCAAGTCCATTCTCATAATACTCGGTTGCTACCTCACCGGATGGATTCGTACAGAATACTCGTACCTTATCATCGAAGGTTGGTGTATGATAGATTAATTTCGCTTCATATAAAGAATCGTTCAATTCCTTCATAATCTCATCCCTTACTTCCACTCGCACACCGATATCTACCGTTCCTACTTTCGTTTCAATCTGCTGATTCTGACATACATGACTAAACCATTCTGATCCTTCTCTTCCGACAGCGCAGACAATTTCATCTGCATAATATGTATCTCCCTGATCCGTAGTCACTCCTGTCACTTTTCCGTCCTCAATTAAAATATTGCTTACCATTGTTCGAAACTGCATACGGATTCCGGCATCTAAAAGATGGTTTTGCAGTCTTGTATAAATCTTATATCCTTCCTCTGTTCCTAAGTGACGGATTGGGCATTCAATCAGTTTTAAGTTCGCATTAATTGCTTTCCGGCGGATTTCCCTGATTTCCTCTTTTTTATCCATTCCATAGACTTTTGTATCTGCTCCAAACTCAAGATAAATAGAATCTGCTTCCTTTAATACTTCTGATGCCTGGTCATAGCCAAGAATTTCAGGCAGATTTCCTCCTACATCCGGTGAAAGAGAAAGCTTTCCATCTGAAAATGCTCCAGCTCCGGCGAATCCGGTCGTAATCGAACATGGCTTGCATCCCATACATTTCTTCGTTGTTCTCTTTGGGCAGGCTCTCTCTTCAATCCGTCTTCCCTTTTCAATCATCAGCACTTTAAGCCCCGGTTTCTGTCTTATCAACTCATATGCACAAAAAATACCGGATGGACCGGCTCCTATAATAATAACATCATACTTTTTATCCATTGTAGCCATTACCTCATGTTTCTACATATTTGTGGGATATAATACGATACTCACAGAAATAATTTACCACTTTTCTATTTTTTTGTAAATATCCGGATAATATTCGCACCAGTCTTATTCTGCAATGCTCTCCAGAATTCTTTCATAATATTCCACCAATTCTTTTCTATTGTCTGAATATTATCA
>CALZIE010000210.1 GCA_945787565.1 uncultured Lachnospiraceae bacterium | reverse complement strand
TACTAATTCTACGAATAATGGTGGTTCGATAGCGAATACGCTACCGCCGTGAGAACACATTTTAACCATTTCGTTTTCTTTAACGAATTTTAATGAATCGCCGATTGCTTCTTCATTTAAAGCGATCTGATCATAAGTTTCATTATTCATAAAGTGGTATAATTCACCATCAGAGTATAAATACTGCATATCGCTTCTTTCGATATGAGCCTGTGGGAATTTTTCAGTTGGACGGAAAGTTCTTTCTGTCACACCACCATTTTTGATATCTCTTAACTTTGTTCTAACAAAGGCTGCGCCCTTACCCGGTTTAACATGCTGAAATTCTACAACCTGTACAACAGAGTTGTCAATTTCAAGAGTAAGACCATTTCTAAAATCGCCTGCTGAAATCATAAAAAATCCTCCTTAAAATTAGCTACATAATAGTTTATCTTACTTATGACTTTTTTTCAACTATTTTTTTCGCAAAACGTACAAAATGTGTGTGAAATTCCTATAATTCAATCAACTTTTTGTCAGAGAATGTAAAGTTTTCACATCCGTCTTTTGTTATTACTACTAAATCTTCGATTCGTACCCCGCCAAAGTCCTTTACGTAAATGCCTGGCTCTACCGTTAATGTCATGCCACATTCCACGATATCCTCAGACTTCATGGATGCACGTGGGCTTTCATGAATAAATAAACCTACACTGTGGCCTAAGCCGTGACCGAAGCAGCCTTCATAACCAGCACCATTGATAATATCTCTTGCAATCTTATCAATATCAGAGCCTTTCATTCCGGCTTTTAACTGTTCTAAGACAGCAAGCTGAGCTTTTAATACCGTATTATAGATTTCCTTTTGTTTTTCATTTGCTTTACCGACTACTACTGTTCTTGTCATATCGGAACAGTATCCATTATAAATGCAGCCAAAATCCATGGTAACAAAATCGCCGTTCTCAATCTTCTTTCTTCCTGGAACTGCGTGTGGCATAGAGGAATTAATTCCGGATGCCACGATTGGATCGAAGGACAGACCTTCCGCGCCATTTGTCTTCATAATGTACTCAAGTTTTGCTGCAATCTCAAGCTCAGTCACGCCCGGACGGATATCTGCTAAAATCTGTTTAAACGCGATATCCCCGATATGCTCTGCCATCTTAATATTCTCTAACTCTTCTGGTGTCTTAATCATACGAAGAGCATTTAATTCTTCCCCATATGGAAGGAATTCAATCTCTTTTAATGTTTCTTTATAGGCTGAATAAGAAGAATAAAGCATCTCACCTTTTTCAAAGCCAAGGCTCTTAATACCATCTTCCTTCGCTGCCATCTCTACTGCTAATGCATAACTTCCTGCTGTTGCAATATCAATTACTTCAAAGCCCTTTGCTTCGTCCTGTGCCTGATAGATATAGCGGAAATCTGTAAAGATGATCTTTCTGTTCTTTGAAACATAAGCAACACCAGTATCGCCACAGTATCCAGTAATATAGCGGATGTTATAGCGGTTTGAGATTAATACTGCGTCAAAACCAAGTCTGTCTACAATGTTTAATACTTTACTAATCTGATTGTTCATTATCCTTCCCTCCTGTTTATTAGTATTCTCGTTTTTTATCCGTTTATTGATTGACTGTCTTGTTTCTTATTCCATCTAAACCAGTTCATCCACAAAATCGCATACTTTTTCCTGTTTATCATACAATTCCATTTCATACTATTCCTGTCAACCGATCTCCCGATAAAATACATATCCCTATCATACCAAATCTATTTTGAAAAATAAATACAGAATCTGGTATTTATTTTTCAGAATGACTATTTTTTGTCGGATTCTTTCTCTGAAACCATCCGAATCATCGCATCCACTGCCGCACAATACCCATAAAGTCCTAATCCAGCAATCTGTCCATCACACACCGGCGCAGTCACAGATGTATGACGAAATTCTTCCCGCTTATGAATATTCGAAATATGTACTTCAATCTTCGGCATTTCCACGGATGCTAGCGCATCGCGAATAGCATAGCTGTAATGAGTATACGCGCCTGGATTAATAATGATTCCTTCTGTCTCATCAAAGTATGCCTGCTGAATCCGATCAATGATGGCTCCTTCTGAATTGCTCTGAAAAGTACTGATTTCCACACTTTCCTTCTCTGCCTTTTCTGTTATCATCTGAAGCAGATATTCATAATCATGATTTCCGTAAACGCCTTTTTCCCTGATTCCAAGAAAATTGATATTTGGTCCGTTAATTACTAATAATTTCATAACTCTTCTCCTCTCTTATGCTCGCTTCATGATCTTTTCCACATCATTGATAATCTCATAAAATGATTTATGATCTGTCTCAATCACGACATGTGCTGATTCTTCATAATAAGGCATTCGTTCCTCTAACAACCGATCCACCTTTTCTTCCATCTCTTCTCCTGCCAAAAGGGGCCTTGTGGTATCCCCTAAGAGACGCTCTAATGTCACTTCCTTCGACGCTCGTAATAAGATAACCGTCCCCATCCCCTTTAGAAGCTCTCTTGCTTCTTTTCTCATCGGCATACCGCCCCCGGTTGAAATCACCGTATCGTAGCAACTTTCCTTTAATTCAGTCAATACTTCGACTTCCATCTGACGGAATACTTCTTCCCCATCTTCCTCAAAAATCTGCGCAATGCTTTTATTCGCCCGCTTCTCAATTAAAGCATCCGTATCCAAGAATTGATAGGAAAAAGCTCTGGCAAGCTTCGTTCCAACACTCGTCTTACCAGAGCCCATAAAACCAATCAGAACGATATTGTTATGATGATTTATCATGCTTTTTTTCGTTTCCTTTCCTTTTCATAAAAGTACAGTACTATCTTTTCTAATTTACGTTTAAGTACAATCTGGATCTCTTCTTTTTTATTAATTGGCTTTACTAAATACGTGCGGATTCCGGCACGATTTGCACCATATACATCAGTAAAGAGCTGATCTCCGACAAACACGGTATTCTTCGTATTTGTACCCATCTTGTCCATTGCCTTAATATAATTCTTTGTCGAAGGCTTTGATGCCTTATAAATGTATTCTGCATTGATTTTCTCATTAAACCGTTTTACACGTTCTTCATTATTATTTGAAATCAGACAAACCTGAAATCCCATCTCTCTTAACTGCTGAAACAGCGCAATTGCGCGCTCACTTGCGTCCGCACCATGTTCCACCAAGGTGTTATCAATATCAAACAGGATTCCGCGGTATCCATTCTCATATAGCTGTCGAAAATCTATCTCGTACGTTGAATTCACGTAATCGGTTGGGTAAAATCTTTGAAACATGGTATCCTCTTTTCTTGCTTACTCTAATATTTGCTTTATTATAACGAATCCACTTAGGATAATCAAGAGTTGTCTTGCTCCTTCGGAATTAAGTTTATGTAAAATTCTGAATCTCTATTAAATTTTTCTAATTTTCCTTCCCTTTTTACTTATTTTTCAGCATTTATACCATTTACCTGTTATGTCTTCATTGTTTTCAACAAATGTAAGAGCTTTCATTTATGAATTATAGCAAACTTGACTAATTAACTTGATTTTCGGAAACTTTTGGTCTATAATAAGCAGTGTTGCTTAAGGATAAAACATACATTTTTGTAAGTACTTAGTATTTTCAAATGCGACATATGATGTTTTTCTTTTTAACATACTGACTATTTTTTATCACAGCCGTATTTATGGCTTCGTCTTTTTATCTGCCTGCCACGGTACCTTCATACTAGCAGACAGATTTGTTACATATTCGACAAGTTCATATGCCACTTTTGGTTCCTGCTGTGACGAAATAGTAATATACTACAATATTTCGTGGAGGTAATAGAAATGGATTTTACACAGAAATTTTCTCTTGAAGGTAAAATTGCTTTAGTAACAGGTGCTTCTTATGGTATCGGTTTTGCTATCGCAAGCGCATATGCAGAAGCTGGCGCAACTATCGTATTCAATGATATTAAACAGGAATTAGTAGACAAAGGTCTTGCTGCATACAAAGAAGCTGGTATCACAGCTCATGGTTATGTTTGCGACGTAACAAACGAAGATCAGGTTAACGCTATGATCGCTCAGATTGAAAAAGAAGTTGGCGTTATCGATATCTTAGTTAACAACGCTGGTATCATCAAACGTATCCCAATGTGCGATATGACTGCTGCTGAATTCAGACAGGTTATCGACATCGACCTTAACGGACCTTTCATCATGTCTAAGGCAGTTATCCCTAGCATGATCAAAAAAGGTGCTGGTAAGATTATCAACATCTGCTCTATGATGAGCGAATTAGGACGTGAAACAGTTTCTGCTTACGCAGCTGCTAAGGGCGGTCTTAAGATGTTAACTAAGAACATTGCTTCTGAATACGGTGAATTCAACATTCAGTGTAATGGTATTGGACCTGGTTACATCGCT
>CALZIE010000209.1 GCA_945787565.1 uncultured Lachnospiraceae bacterium | reverse complement strand
CTTATCTTATCTTATCTTATCTTATCTTATCTTATCTTATCTTATCTTATCTTATTACTCCTCCTCATACTCATGCCAGTCTTCCTCAGGATGTAGCATACTACCAGCTGACATGTTACCTATTAGCTGCGAACAGGTTGCATCCAAGCTACCGGCTGTCGCATGGCCTTCTGATCAGAATCTCCCCCTATTATATTCTCCAAGCAAGAAGGACTGTGACATTAAAAGAAAATGAGTCTAACATGTTAGCTGCCCTAATATCCGGTTCATTCATCCGAATATTAGGGTAACCCAACTTCTAAAACCCACTATCTCTAGCTCACAGTCCTATTATCTATTATCTATTATCTATTATCTATTATCTATTATCTAATTCTTATACCTTTTATGAATCCTTGTGTTTGAACTACCGCTCTGATTCCTATTCACAGTCTCTCTGCATTTTAAAGAACGCCTCTGCAATAATCATATCTTCCGGTGTCGTAATCTTAATATTCTGATAGCTTCCCATCACAACCGCTACTTGAGTACCTAGCATCTGTTCCACAACCATCGCATCATCTGTCACGGTAACCGATTCTTCTTTTAATAGCCTATCATAAGCTTTACGAAGCAACGGGTAAGAAAATGCCTGCGGTGTCTGAATATTATAGACTGTCTTCCGATCTGGCGTCGCCCTGACAACACCTGACGCATCCACTAGTTTTACAGTATCTTTAGAAGGCACACCTACTACAAGTGCTTCCTTCTCTTTTAATCTATCTAAAAGGCCAGCAATCATAGAAGGAGTGACAAATGGTCTGGCTCCATCATGTACAAGCACATAATCCGTTTCACTAATCTGATCAAGCCCATTGATTACGGAAAGATAACGTTCCGAACCTCCGGTTACAATTGCCCGTACCTTTGTTATGCCATATCGGTCCACAATCTCTTTTTTACAGTACTCCTCTTCATTCTTTCCAACTACCAATATAATATCATCCACTTCTGACTGCTCAAATGCTGCTAACGAATAAAAAAGCACTGGTTTCCCGCAAAGCAGCATATACTGCTTTGCCACCGTACTCTTCATTCGACTCCCCATTCCTGCTGCTAAAACAATCGCTGTCGATTTCTTTTTCATTTGCCGCCCCTTATCTCTGTCCAATCTTAAGGTTTGGAACCGCATTTAAATCAAGACCTGCACGGGCACCATTCTTATATTCATAGTAAGCCGCTGCCCCAATCATAGCTGCATTATCGGTACAGTAAATTGGAGACGGATAGAATAACTTCAGATTATTCTTCTCACAAGCATCTGTCATTGCCTGTCTTAGGGCAGAATTGGATGCAACACCACCTGCAATCGCCACCTGATCAAGGCCATACTCTTTTGCTGCCGCAATTGTCTTTGATACAAGCACATCCACAACTGCCTGCTGGAAAGAAGCAGCCACATCGGCGCGATTAATCTCTTCCTGCTTCATTTCACAGGAATTAATATAATTAAGTACCGCTGACTTTACACCGCTAAAGCTGAAATCAAATGGCGCTCCGTCAATATGCGCTCTTGGAAATGCAATTGCTTTTGGATTTCCTTCCTTCGCAAGTTTATCAATCTTAGGACCTCCCGGATAGCCCAGGCCGATCGCTCTTGCCACTTTATCGTAAGCTTCCCCTGCTGCATCGTCATGAGTACGTCCTACGATTTCATATTTACCATATTCCTTCACAATAACTAAATGAGTATGACCTCCCGATACAATCAGACACATAAACGGAGGCTCTAATTCCTTATGTTCAATATAATTAGCAGAAACATGACCTTCAATATGATGTACACCAACAAGCGGAAGCTTTGTCGCATAACTAATTGCTTTCGCCTCTGCCACACCTACTAAAAGCGCTCCAACAAGGCCTGGACCATATGTCACACCAATCGCATCTAAATCCTTTAATGTCACTCCAGCTTCCTTTAACGCTTCCTCGATTACCTGATTGATCTTCTCAATATGCTTTCTGGATGCAATTTCAGGCACAACCCCGCCATATAGCGTATGAAGTGCAATCTGAGAAGAGATTACATTTGATAGCACTTCTCTTCCGTTCTTTACGACGGCCGCCGCCGTTTCGTCACATGATGACTCAATTGCCAATATTAATGTATCCTTATCCATTGTAGTATCCTTTCCTCTCTGCATTATCCGACAGTTATTCTGTCATTTCTTCTATTCATACGGCAAATGTCCTAAAAGAAAGTGTTCTTACACCGACCCTTAGGACACCTGCCTGCTCTTTTGCATTTAATTGTACTACTATTCCATATCCGCTTCTTCAGCCATTCCCCAGCCTAAGATCTTATAGCGTCCTTCGGAATCTCTCCTTAAAAGGAACTTTTCATATGTCCTTGTATAGGTCACATTCTCTTTTACTGTATAGCACACCACGATGCTTGCATATTCCTTGCCCGCATCCGTCCATGTGATCACACTGTCTGCCTTCTCTAAAGCCACACTGGAAATGGTCTTTTTCTCTGTCTCATACTGTTTACGTTCTTCATTCAGTGCATTTAGATTATCCTGTTCTGGATTCTCCAAAAGAAGCTCCTCATCATACAAAAGCCTTGCCTGTTTCATCAGCTTCTCAGTTTCCTTTTCCGTAAGTGTCTCATTATAAATACACTTTAAAATGCGGCTATAAAGTTTCACCACTTCTCTTGGTGTGGCCGGATAATCTGCCTCAATGTTCTTTGCTAGCATCTTATCCTTCTCTGTTTCCACATACTGTGCCTCTACCTTTTCTTCGGCCCTGTTATTAATCACATAATATCCTGCTAAAATACCTGCAGCCAGTACTAACATAACTAAAAAAGTCTTTAACGTGCCTTTTTTCTTCATATGAAAGTCCCCTTCCCCATTGCTGATCATTCTGATCACTTTTCTCTTTTGTCTTATTCGTCTTTATTAAACTCTAAAGTAATGCTCTTCTTATCTTTGCCTGCTTTTGCATTTGCAAAAATCTTCTTCGTATCCTTCATGAACTCTTCCGGTCTAGTAAGGGACGGACTGTAATGAGTCAGCCATAACTCTGAAACCTCTGCCCGTTTTGCTAAATCCGCTGCTTCATAAAACGTCATATGTTTATTCTCTGCTGCCTTCTTCTCTTTTCCAGCCTCGCCATACATACCTTCACAGATAAACAGATCAGATCCTTTGGCATGCTCCACGATTGCAGGCACTGGACGGGTATCCGTACAGTACGTAAGCTTAATTCCCTTTCTTGGAGGTCCTAAGATAGAATCCGGTGTGAATACCACACCATCCTTTTCTAACGTCTCTCCCTTTTGCAGTCTGCTCCAAAATTCCTTTGGAACTCCATTTTCAAGGGCCTTCTCTGGCATAAAACGTCCTACACGGTTTACATTTACCGTATAGCCATAGCAAGTCACGTTATGATTCACGCGAAATGCGGTAATATTGTAATCATTAATCCTAATCGTCTCACTTGGCCCGCTTAATTCAATAAAATTAATTGGAAATGGAAGTTCTGGTGCGATTACACGAAGCGCATTCACCACTCGTTCCAATCCTTTTGGTCCAATCATCGTAACCGGTTCAGTTCGGTCTGCATTTCCCATAGATAATAATAATCCCGGAAGACCACTGATATGATCTCCATGATAATGAGTAAAGCAGATTACATCTATCGAATGAAAGCTCCAGCCTTTTTCCTTAATAGCAATCTGTGTACCTTCGCCACAGTCAATTAACAGGCTACTTCCATTTAAACGTGTCATAAGTGCGGTTAACCATCTTCCTGGCAACGGCATCATACCACTTGTTCCTAATAAACAAACATCAAGCATACGTTTTCTCCGTATTTCTACTATATTTTCACACGCTATATCTTAGCATATTCCCTCTCCCTAATCAACCCGCATTTCCTCCCTAAAAGACTTCCCAAATGTGTGGGGGGTTATTCAAGCTTCGGATTCGGGGGAGGTGCCGCCCCGCTCATCCCCGCAAGCCCAGAGGCACGAATGATAACCGGATGTGCGGACGCAGGCTCGGACAGAAACACTTCGGTTCTTCGGCTGACGGACAGGAAACCACTGTCCGCCATCCAAAGAACCGAGGCGCTCCTGTTCGCCCTGAGCCGTACATCCGGTTATCATTCGCGCCTCTGGGCTCGCGGGGATGGGTGGGGCGGCACCTCACAATGCGTTTCGCGGAGCGAAACGCATTGTGCGAGCGCCGGATGTGATGGGATAACGGACATTTGGTCGAGGATGAAAGACACAAGGAGAGGCGTGGAGTTAAAAACTAAGAATTAGGAGGGGAATTCTTAGTTTTATTGTCTGGGGAGGCAGGGGGACGAAGTTGAAATTAGATTAAAGTTTATGTTTTATTTTGCTTTTCCCAAGAAACATTACCTTATTAGCTTATTGTCTCATTATGTAGTTTCTTAAAATAGATATAGAATTATGTAGGTAGAAATTTGGATGCTTCACACTGTAATACTCTCTACAAATCAAAAATACTAATTTCGATTATTACAATTATATGTACTCCAGCAAACTACCATCTCCATTTAAGTTCTGCAAAAAAACACTCTTTCA
>CALZIE010000208.1 GCA_945787565.1 uncultured Lachnospiraceae bacterium | reverse complement strand
TTACTATACATTATATTCAGAAGAACAGATCAAACAGTTTACAGAAGAAGGTTTATCTGTTGTATCCACTCCTTTCTTTTTAGGACAGGGTGGAAGCGTAGAACCTGGAACACCAATTACAACAATGGATAAGATTGTTGAAGTTGGAGAAGCAAACGCAATCATTTACAAAGCAGATTCAGTAGAAGAATTAGCTGAGTTACTTGGAATGGATAATCTTGTTGCAGAAGTAGAAAAATACAATTCCTATGCAGATGGCAGTGCAGAAGATCCATATGGTAAAGATGCATCCTTAATTCATGCAATCAATGCCGGTGAGCCGGTATATGCAGTAAAAGGTGCAGCATATATTTATGGTACATGCGGTGGCTTAGATGTAGATGGAACATTAACGGTTTTAGATACAGAAGGTAACCAGATCAAAGGCTTATATGCAACAGGCCTTGATTCCATGGGAACTATGTTAACAACAAAAGAAGCCTATGTTACTTACGGT
Organism: uncultured Lachnospiraceae bacterium; assembly: GCA_945787565.1. Lineage (GTDB taxonomy): Bacteria > Bacillota > Clostridia > Lachnospirales > Lachnospiraceae > Lachnoclostridium. The sequence goes on along the minus strand of CALZIE010000208.1, from coordinate 4,125 downwards.
GGGGCTGCTCAGGGATGGGCACTTACTTCTGGTAAGGTAGCAGGCGAAAATGCAGCTGCTTATGCGGCTGAAGTAGAATAATCAGTATAAACTCATTCCTCAAACTATAATGTACCAGAGTTTAACTGATTGATCGGTCATAAAATAATATGATCATATAGTCGCTTATCAATAGCACAGGTATGCATGTGCATAAATAAGGTTCTGAACGAAGAAGAACCACACACTCACTCCTCAAGGCGGAGCAAATGTTCCGTCTGAGTGTGGTTTATGAATGGAAATACCGATACATATATCTAAAAGGTTACATTATGAAGTTTCGTTAAATACCACCCTCAAGAACGAATGTTCTGGCAAAAATGGCGAAATTTCAATAACAAATTCCCCTCAAAATTAATTAAAAAATAAAATGACAGAATGATGAGAGAGCGTATAAAAATTCATCATTCTGTTTTTTTTGTTGTTGCTGAATTCTATTTGCAAAAAATAATTGAAAAATAAGACAAATGTTATAGATAAGTATCAAAATTCATTCGCCCAAGATGAATAATATTTCAAGATAAAATGTCAGTCAATTTAAAAAAGAAAAGGACCAAAGAGTGAATGGATGGTTGATATTTGTGTAAATTAACAAGAAAATATAAAGAAAAGCAAAAAATACTCTACTTGCACAGGAAAATTATACAAGTTATACTAGTTACTAATTGGGTTCAAAATGAAATGCTTGAATGCATATCAGAACATTTAAGGTGGGGAATCTTCTTGACGCAAGTGAAATGAGAGCTAAGGAGTTTAACCTGGATGAAGAGAAAAAAATAACAAAAGAGGAGGAGCAGCAAGATGAATCAGTCAAAGGGGCGTACATGGAAAAAAATTAGCCTTAGTTTATTGGTTGCCGTATTATTGTTAACGGGTTGTAAGAATCAGGATGATTCAGTAAAGGAAAGGGCAGGAACGCCGATAAATCTATCAGGGATGAATACGGATCTGTATCGTGTGAAGGAAGCAGTCGCTCTGGATGAGGGCGGATATGCGGTGACGGTGGAAGCAGCTGGATTTGAGAGCACAATTGAAGCTGTTGTTTATTTTGACGATACAGCAGATCAGGTAACGGGATTAGAGATTCTTTCACAGGGAGAAACAGAAGGATTAGGAAGCCGAATTACAGAGCCTGAATTTCTTGCTATTTTCTCGGGGTTTCGTGCACCGGTTACCGTAACGGAATCGAATATGCAGATTGTGGATCCGGTTGTATCAGCAGAAATTGAAAGCAAAAAGCAAGAAGCATTAAGCGCAGGTTTTGTAGATGGAACGTATACCGCTAATAGTGCAGAATTTAGCAGTGGCTATAAAGGGACTGCAAGCATAACGATTCAGGGTGGTAAGATTGTAGCAGCTTCTTATGATTCTGTTAGTGAAGACGGATCTAAAAAAACAGAGATGTCTAAAAATGGAGAGTATATACTAACAGAAGATGGTCTGCGTTGGCATGAGCAGGCAGAAGAAATTGCTAATTACATAATAGTAAATCAGAGTACAGAGATTCCGACGGATGATGCAGGAAAGACGGATGTAATAGCCGGCGTAAGCATTTCGGTTACTGAAGCGAAGAATTTGTTTGCAGATTGTCTGACACAGGCAACAGCAGGTGCTGTGAAAGATGGAACCTATGAAGTCGAGGCAGATGAATTTAGCAATGGCTATAAAGGAATCGCACAGCTTACGATTCAGGGTGGAAAAATCACAGAGGTTTTGATTGATTCGATAAATGAAGAAGGAAAGAAAAAGAGTGAGCTATCAAAGAATGGCGAGTATGTGATGACAGAAGATGGTTTGTTATGGTATGAACAGGCAGATAGAATTGCTGCATACGTAATTGAGAACCAGACAGTTTCCATACCTACAGATGATGCAGGGAAGACAGATGCGATTGCAGGTGTCAGCATTTCAGTATCGGATGTAGATAAGCTGTTAGCAGAGTGTTATAGTCAGGCAAAAGAGGCGGAAGAAAAGGAAGAGGAAGAAATCCCAACCATTAATGGAACTGCTTTTGATGCGGTCACCGGTGCAACAAAAACGTCAGAGGGTGTAGCAAGAGCAATCAATAATGCATATTTCTTCTTGAAGAATTGTATTGTAAAGTAGGAAAAGAGAAAGCCAGCTGAGGGAGAGACACAGATGAAGAAGAGAGAAATGGCAGGCAAGGGAAATAAAGGGGCTGCAGAAAAACAGTCAGTAATTAGTAGACGATATGCAATGAGGGCAATTATGCTTGTAATTGTAACAGCGATTGTAACGATTGCAAACTTTTTTATTGTTATTTATAGTAGATCCTGTATGGATCAGCAGAGGGAGCTTATTGAAGCAGCAAACAATTATCGTACTGCAGTCTATTATCTGACCAATGAGGCAAGGACCTATGCGGCGGAAGTAGAAAATGTCCATTATAAATTGTACTATTTAGAATGGGGAAGCAGAAAGAATCGTGAAAAAGCAGTTGAGACAATGTATAAGCAGGGCATCAATAGTGAGGAGCAGGAGCTGTTAGATCGTATTGTAGCCTTATCAACCTCCTTATCGGATATGGATCGTCAGGCACTGAAATTATTGGAGAATGGGAAACAGACAGATGCTTATTACATTGTGTTTGGAGAAGAATATGGAGAACAGTTTGATGAGATTCAGGCAATGCTAGATGAATTCATTATAAAGATAAAGACTCGTTTATCTGCAAGGGTTACATTTGCAAGACGCCTCGTTGCAGTGGATTCAGTATTACTATTAGGGGTGTTAGCAGCAGTATATCTATATCAGATGAAAATCATTTTATTTGTTAAAAATGGAATCTTACAGCCAGTATTTGAAGTACAGAAGCAGATGGAAGAGATTTCAAAGGGACATTTAAATATGCCATTTGAGCTAACACCAGATGAATCTGAAATCGGAATGCTTACGGCGTCCATCATTTCTACGAAAGAGACTTTAAGTTCAATGATTGAGGATATTTCATATAATCTTCAAAGAATGGAAGAAGGAAATTTTGATTTCACAGTGGAAAAAGAGTATATTGGAGATTTTAATGCAATCCGTGTTTCTTTTGAAAAGATTTTAGCAAAGTTAAACGAGACATTTGGCGGCATTCAGTATACAGCAATGAATGTGACACAGGGAGCGGAAGAGTTAGCGTCTGCATCCGAAGAGTTAGCAGCAGGTGCATCCGATCAGGCAGCAGCAGTTCAGCAGATCCGTGTTAATATTGAAGAAGTAGCAGAGATGATCGGAAAAAATGCGGATGTAGCAAAGGATGCAGCAAAAGAAGTAGGCCAGGTGGAAATAAGGCTGTTAGAAAGCAATGATAAGATGGAACAGATGAAAGCTTCTATGGAAGGAATCAATCTGACTTCACAGAAAATCAGTTCCATTATCCAGACAATTAACGAGATTGCGGATCAGACGAATCTTCTTGCACTGAATGCGGCAATTGAGGCAGCGCGTGCGGGAGAAGCAGGTAAGGGATTCGCGGTTGTGGCAGATGAGGTGAAGAGCTTATCTGCAGCTTGTGCAAGAGCAGCTGCGCAAACAGCAGAATTGATTGATGATTCTTTAGAAGCTGTTTTAGGAGGAACAAAACTGGTGGATGAAACGGCATCCTCTTTCCAGGCCGTAATTGAACTTTCCAAACAGTCGGTTGATGCAATGTCTAAGATTGCGAAGTCATCCGAAGCAGAAGTAGAAAGTGTTAGCCAGATCGCAATCGGTGCAGAAAAGATCGCAGACGTTGTAGAAAATAATTCGGCATCTTCGGAAGAAAGTGCAGCAATCAGCGATCGTCAGAGCGAGCAGGCAAAGGCTTTATATGATTTGCTATCTCAGTTTAAGTTAAGATAGAAAATATACAGTACATTAAGCGTGCAGTTGGTTTGAAGAAATATATCTTTGAACCGGCTGCATTTTTTATGCTTTTTTTAATTCCATTGGCAGTAATAGTCATGCTACAAGTAAGCTTAGTGAAACAAAAAAACAATAGGGTATAGAAAAGGGGAAAAAGCGAGAGAGTAATAAGGAAGTTTATATAAAGGAGGAGAATGATGCGGCCGATAAAAATAATGCCAAAGATTTTTCTGC
>CALZIE010000207.1 GCA_945787565.1 uncultured Lachnospiraceae bacterium | reverse complement strand
CCAATCTCAATAATATGGTCCGCCTGACGAATCATCTCTTTCTCATGCTCTACCACGATTACGGTATTGCCAAGGTCTCTTAACTCCTTTACCGCACAAACCATACTTTCTCTCTCCGACGGATGCAAACCTGCCATCGGTTCATCAAAGACATAAATCAGAGAATCCATTCTTGACTCCAGATGGAGATGGAGAAAAATACGCTGTACCTCACCACCGCTTAAAGAAGCCATTTCTCGATAAAGTGTCAAATGCCCTAAACGAAATGCAATCAAATGCTTTAATTTCTTCTTTATATTTTTCACTGCATTCCTACCAAACTGAGATATTTCATCCTCTGGTATTCCATCAAGAAAATCAAGAAGTTCTGTCAGTGTCATCTGCCCCAATTCACCAATCCGCTTTCCATAAAGAAAAACTTCTCTTGCATCCTCACTAACCCGTTCTCCGTGACAGTCCGAACAAATGGACTTCACATAGACGTCTTCCACATCTTCTCCCTTTTCAAACGCATTTCTTAGTACCCGTTCGAGACAATAACTTTGTTTTCCATTATCAAACGTTCCATACACTACTTCATCGCGAACATCCTCTGGAAGTTTCCAGAACGGAATTTCAAAATACATACCGTGCTTTTTCTTTAGAATCCGTAAAAAGCCAGCCGTTACTTTAACCTTCTCATAAACCTCTAATAGCGTTGTTGTTTCCTCTGGAATCAACTGCTGCAGATTGATATCATAATAGCTTCCTCTGCCCTGGCAGTTAATGCACATGCCATCAGCAGTTGTATAGAGAAAGGAGCCTGGCGAGAGAGTTTTTCGATGCTCATCCATTGCTTTTCCATCACTGGCATAAACAAGAGCCAGCTGATTCAGAATGCTGGTCTTTGTCCCAACAGTAGAACGAGGGTTACTCTGTCTTATTGTATTCTGGCGTGCCGCCACTGTTGGACCGATTCCTTCAATCGTATCAAATCGGTCCTCATTATCCAGCCCTGCCAGAATACCGATGGAACTTAAATACTCATTCTTACCTTCCTCAAACAGAATATCAAATGCAAGACTGGACTTGCCGGAACCACTGATTCCGGTAATCGCTACTAGTTTATGCTTCGGAATTGTCAGACTAATATTCTTCAGATTGTGGATTCGTGCTCCCCTAATCTTGATTTCTTCCATATGCTCACCTCAAAATGAATTTACAGCATACTAGAATGTAATGGGCTCAATCGGAACGTAAATATCCACCTCATGCATACAGTTCTCATCCTCATTTGGATTGTTACGATACACTTCAAATGGATAGGAGTTTCTTGGAACGTATCCACTGCATGTAAGCCACTCCTGATACATATAGTTCCACGCATCACTATACTGCTCCTGATGAATCCGAAAATGTCCGACTGCATACAGACCACCTTCTAATCTCATAGCTCCAAGAATTCCATCTTCGTGAATCCGAAGATTTTCCGGTACCGTCAGACACAGACTGGTACGGAATTTACTCTCCTCTCCAAACTCTGGATTATCATGATAGATTGCAAGCACCCAGTTCTGTCCCTCTGCAAGAAGTTGCTGATTTTGTGCATGAGCAAATAACGTCTCTATCAGACCCACATACTCTTTCGCTAATGTCTCATACGTACCGGTATGTCTGACATAAGCAATCTGCTTTTCTTCCAGAGTTTCAATCGTAATCTGCCCCTTCACCAGGAACCGATTGCCTTCCCATTCTTTCTTTGCTGTGCCTTTATTGTACTCAGACAATAAAAAAGAATCTTTGCACTTCTTGCTATATTCCTTCCGATATTCTCTTGGACTAAGGCCATAGAAATTCTTGAAAGCTCTGGAAAATACAGCAGAATCCGTAAATCCAAGTTCATAAGCAATGTCAGTCATATTTTTATCTTCCCGATGTGCTAATAAAAAAAGGGCCGCCTCCATGCGAATGCGATTCACATAATGGGCTAACGGCTCCTGTAATATGCCCTGAAAAATCCGACTGAAATGATATTTGGAAAAACCGGCAGCATTCGAAAGTTCTTCAATCGATATAGGCTGTCCCAAATGTTTCTCTATGTAATCCTGCACTTTATGAATTCTTCGTATGTACTCTTCCTTACACTCCTGATCTGACATATTACTTCCTCCTATTTTTGTTAATCTCAGTATAGCAAAAATATTGTATTTTGTAGCAAATTATTATCATATACAATATTCTACAAAATTATGTATTCATAAACAATGCTAACAAAAAATCATAAGGAACGATAAAAAGCGAATCTCCTACAAGATATCGATTATAAGCCGTAAATCCTTCTTTCTGCATTGTTCCAAGCACTGCCGTCACGTCCTCTACATGATACTGCTTCATATCAAACGTTCCATACCCATTATTGTAACTAGCAACCGCCTGGCTGCTCCATGGACTAAATTCCACCCAGTAAAAAGTAAGTGTAAATGCCACTAGAGCAATAATCCAGCTGACTTTTTGCTTTTTCATTCTTAGTACTCCCCCCCCCTGAACAATTTTTTCTACATTCTTTGATGCATGACAGAAAAATGTGCAGCTACCGCAATGAATACACTGCTCTGGATGAAACCGGGATATGTCTGCTTTTTCATTTTTCTCCCTTGCTAACACAATATCCTTTACAGAAATGCCCATCGGACATCTTCTGGAACATCCACCACACTTCTTACACAGGTTCTGATCGGATATCAACGTATCTTCTCCCACGGCTGCAAAGTTAATTGTTTCTGCAAATGTCTCATCCTTGGCTGCTTTATGCGCTCCTAGAACACCATGCCCTGCATAATAAGTCCCTTTTCCAGGATAGATTGCTTCTAGGAGAGTATGAATCCTATCTTCTGATGTAACATATGCAACTCTGGCCTCTCCGGTCTTTAGATTTGCAAGCGTGACAAAACGCGCGTCTGTATCCAGTTTATTCACTAAGCGACAGATTTGAAATACCGTCTGTACATTCATCACAAGAATGCCACTTTTAGCCGGTATCTCACTCTTATCCATCGGGATTCCTAACAACTCTTTTATTAAAAAGTGCTCTTCTCCCATCGGATAACGTCCTGCCACTTCCTTCACTTTAACAGACCATCCATCCCCTTTACTTTCTAGGCTTCGACTTTCTGCCCCTCTGCTTTCATCCCTTCTGCTTTTATCACTTTGGGTTTTATCACTTCTGGTTTCTATGCTTCTATTTTCATCTCTTCTGCCTTCTGAACTTCTATCCCTTATTCTTCCCTGCTCTGCCTTTAGAAACTTTTTGTTTTTCCCCTTTACTGCTACCATTACCGTTTCAAAATGAAATGCCTGATTCAAGTATTCAATCCCCATCCATACCGCCGAAGCTTTCTCCTTCAAAATCCATTCATCGTGCACTAACCCTGGGTCACATTCCACTGCATTTACAATTAACACACGTTTCTTTTGTTGTGCCTGCCAGAACGTCTTTAGCTTGTTAGCTGTCAAAAATCCATTTCCGCTCATCCCCTTAAGCCCTGACTGTTCTACCATATGAATCAAAACCTCTGCATCCGGCCCCATTTCGCAGTATGTTTCTGGTTCGCTGCAATCCTTCACTGGATTTTCTGCAGACAGCTTTACTAGTTTTCCAATCCTATTTCCAGACATTCTTCTGGAACCTGTATCATATTCTTTCCGGTACTCTTTCTGATTTTTCTTTAGTTTTCGATTTAACCTGACCATCTTCTTGTTTACGATTGGATAATCTGACATTTTACTAATCAGCCTTCTTTCTTTACGAAATACATCTCTATGAAATTTTCCACATGCTGTTCCAACTGTTTTGTTAAGCTCTCTTTTGTTGCCATATGATACAAAAAGAAAGGGGCATAAAGCTCCATTGCCATTACCTCTGCATCCCGATCTTTCATCATTCCCTCCTGAATCAGTTCTCGAAATACATTCGCCTGAGATTGAACCGGAAGTTCAATAAAAAACTGCTGATATAAGCTAGCCATCTTAGGATTCTTAAACTGTTCGATTACAAGAATCCGTCGAAACATAAGCATCCATTCATCTTCCGTCTGAAAACGATACATGCTAAGGCACATTTCTTTCAAATCATCAATTCCCTGCATCTGCTGCATTCGGTTCTGGTACTGCGAACAGAACCGTTCCTTTGATTTCTCCACAATTGCATCCAAAATTGCCTGTTTGCTTTTATAATGTTTATAAAGTGCGCTGTTTCCAACTCCAACTGCATCTGCTATCATCCGTACCGAAACGGCATCAAATCCATTGATTGAAAAGAGTTTCATCGACTCTATTAAAATTCGTTCTTTCGTACTCATCCTTTTTTCCTTCCCTCCATTCTCGGAAATGAAATACCAAACATATTTTTGTCTCCTGTTGGTGAGCAACTGCTCACCTCATGTATCTGATTATAGTGAGCAGTTGCTCACATGTCAATCATTTCCTGTCGTATTAGTTCTACAATTACAGACAAAAATACGCTTTCTGAATCCTATCTCTTGATGCATATCCTTCCTAACAAGCATCAAAACCTAAGAATCCAGAAGCGTATTTTCTTCGTGGTATTATTTTATTTCTATAATAGTAGTTCCTATAATACTATCCTCTTTCCTGTATCGTAACC
>CALZIE010000206.1 GCA_945787565.1 uncultured Lachnospiraceae bacterium | reverse complement strand
TGCTTCTTATAATAGTATTTACGTGCTAACTTTACAGCGCCTTCGATAGCTTCTGTACCGCTATTTGTAAAGAAGACGCGATCCATGCCGGATGCAGCTGCCAGTTTTTTTGCTGCTTCTAATGCCGGTTCGGAATAAAAATAGTTGGATGTGTGAAGCAGTTTGTCAATCTGATCTTTTAATGCCTGATCATAATCTTTATAATGATAGCCAAAAGCAAACACTGCAATGCCGGCTATGAAGTCTAAATATTCTTTTCCATCAGTATCATACAGATAGGCTCCTTTTCCGTGGTCCAGTACGATCTGGTAACGGTTATAGGTATGCATCAGTACCTGTTCGGCTTCTGTTATGATGTCTTTCATACTCATTTTCGTTTCTCCTTTATGACTTCTTGTCAAATACTAACTATGTAACAACAATTTCAGTACTCATTCCATTTTCTATCGCTCATTCATATTCAAGTATTCCATAATGCTTTTTTAAGCCTTTTCACTCTATTACTATAAGTTTATTTTCCCTTGATTACTCATTCACTGGGCCGCTTTCATGCTCAAACAGCAGATTTTCATCATTGATGATAGCAGTTCCAATACCCTTATTCGTAAAGAACTCTAGCAATAAACAGTGCTCCATTCTGCCATCTAAAATATGTACTCGGTGAACGCCATTCTTTACGGCATCCACACAATTCTTTAGCTTTGGAAGCATGCCGCCTCCAATATAACCTTCTTCTATCAGCTCATTTGCTTTATCAAGCGTCAATACGGAGATTAAGCTGTTTTTATCCTCCGGATTCTTATACACACCTTCGATATCTGTTAAGAATGCCAATTTTTCTGCACCTACTGCAGTCGCCACGGCACATGCCACATCATCCGCATTGATATTATAGTTTTTGAACTCATCATCCAAGCCGATTGGAGCGATGACCGGAATGAAATTATTTTCAATCAGTGTATCAATTAACTCCGTGTTTACATCGGTTACTGTGCCTACAAAACCGATATCCTGGCCATGCACATATTTCTTCTTTACGTGAATGGTGCCGCCGTCTTTTCCGCTGATACCGACTGCCTTAACACCAAGTTGCTCTACCATCTGCACGAGATGTTTGTTCACTTTGCCAAGGACCATCTCTGCAACTTCCATTGTTTCTTCATCCGTTACTCTAAACCCTTCCACGAACTTTGATTCATGGCCCAGGCAGGAAAGCCATTTACTGATTTCCTTACCGCCACCATGCACAATAATTGGCTGCATACCGACAAGCTTTAATAAGACTACATCTTTAATCACGTTCATCTGCAACAGGGGATCTAACATGGCGCTGCCACCATATTTAACTACTACTTTCTTGTTATTGAATTTCTGTATATAGGGAAGTGCTTCAATTAACGTCTGCGCTTTGATCAGAATCTGGTCCATTTGTTCCATAATATCCTCCTTATTTCGCTTTCCACTTAAATACTTTTATAAATTTTTTTCCTTTTCTAAGAGCGATAGTCTGCATTAATCTTTACATAATCATAAGTCAGGTCACATCCCCAGGCTGTAGCAAACTCCATTCCAGACTTCATATCCGCGGTCACGGTTACTGCATCGGCAGAAAGGATCTTGGTTGCCTCTTCCTCTGAATAATCTGCTGCCATTCCATCCTTTACTAAACATAGGGTTCCATAGCTGCTTGTAATCACGATATCAACTTTGTCTGGATCAAAGCTTGCTCCCGAATACCCCAGTGCACACAAAATTCTTCCCCAATTTGCATCATTTCCGAATACTGCCGTTTTCACAAGATTGGAAGTAATAACAGATTTTGCAAGAATCTCAGCCTCTTCTTCACTTGCTGCATGAGTCACAGTCACTTCCAAAAGCTTCGTTGCTCCTTCTCCGTCCGCTGCCATTTTCTTCGCAAGCGATTCAGATACAGCATATAGGGCAGCAACAAATGCATCATATGCCTGGTCTTTCTTTGTAATCATCTCATTGCCTGCAAGACCATTTGCAAGAACAATATAAGAATCATTGGTTGAAGTATCCCTATCAACTGAAATCCGATTAAATGTCTTATGCACTACTTCATGAACGGCTTCGTTCAATAACTCTTTTGAGATTGCTGCATCCGTTGTAATAACGGCAAGCATGGTCGCCATATTCGGATGAATCATGCCGCTTCCCTTACTCATGCCTCCAACCGTTACCTGTGTTCCATCTAAGGAAATGGTCACGGCCACTTCTTTCTTCACCGTATCGGTTGTCATAATCGATTCTGCTGCCATTGTGCCTGCCTCAATCGTGTCGCTTAACCCCTCTGCCAGCATTTTCACACCACTTGTGATTGCATCCATCGGAAGCTGTTTTCCGATTACACCAGTAGAGGCCGTCAGCACCATCTTTTCAGAAATGTCCAATGCATCTGCCGCTGCCGTTGCCATACATTCATTATTCTTCTCTCCGTCTAGGCCTGTGCATGCATTTGCCACACCACTATTCAATACCACTGCCTGTGCTTTCTCATTATCCTTTAACAGGTTTATATCCCAGCGTACCGGTGCTGCTTTTACCACATTCGTTGTAAATGCTCCTGCTGCCGTTGCCGGTACAACGGAATACACCATCGCCATATCCTTACGACTTTTCTTAATTCCTGCATATACCCCTGATGCATAAAAACCGGTTGCTGCGGTAACACCGCCATCTATCCATTCCATATGTATTCCTTCTGATTTCTTCATAAAACAACTCTCCTTTTATCATCCAATCTTTTCCTGTTTTTATAATTATACATCCACATGTAATATTATTCAATACTATTTTAAAAAAATAAAAAAAGTCGTCCTTTTATCTGTCAGAATAAAATTCATCTGTCTACAGATAAAAGGACGACTTTCCTTTTCTCTTACTTCATACAATCTATTATAAATTTTTCAAATCAATGCCTGCTTTTAATAAGTTCTGATAAACTGCACAAATTGGGAAACCTACGATATTATAGTAATCGCCTTCAATTCCAGCGATATATGGTGCGAATTTTCCCTGAATCGCATAGGCGCCTGCCTTATCCATCGGTTCTTTCGTATCCACGTACTCCTCGATCTGGCTTCGTGTCATTGCACATACCTTAACCTTTGTCGCTTCTGCAAAATTGATGATCTGCTCTTTGCTATCCGCATCCTTAATAATAATGCATACCCCTGTGTATACGTCATGAGAATCTCCCTGAAATGATTCAATCATTGCAATTGCGTCTTCTCTTGACTTTGGCTTTCCTAACACTCTGTCCTTGTGTGCCACTACCGTATCCGCACCAATGATAATGCTTTTATTTTTAATGCCTTCTGCCACATCCGTCGCCTTCATTTTGGATAAATCCTTTACAAGCCCTGCTGGATCCTCATCCTTCATCACTTCTTCCTTATTGCTTGTCACAATACGAAAGGATACTCCAATCTGCTCTAAAATTTCTTTTCTTCTTGGTGAACCGGATGCTAATATAACTTCATACATCTTTCTTACGTTCCTTTCCTGCTGATCAGACAGCATTCTGCCCTGATCTCATTTTCGTTTTTTCTACATTATAGCAAACATTCTGCTTTTTGAATATCTTTCCCTTAGAATGTGGGATGCAATATACCAAAATATACATAATCATAGCTAAAACCATCGCCGCAATTACATCAATAACCGAATGCTGCTTTACAAACATCGTAGAAAGACAAATCAGTACAGACAATACAAACGATCCAATTTGTATCCCTTTCCTATTATGTAGCTTCTCACTTTTTACAATGGAAATCCAAAGTCCAATTGAATTAAAACAATGAATGCTCGGACAAACATTCGTCCCCACATCCACCGTATAAATCACCTTCGTCAGCCGAATCAGCACATTATCCCGATTCAGCGAATCCAGATCAGGCCTAAAATAAACCCCGGTTGGATAAATCGTATAAAAAATCAGACAGACTGTCATTCCGATAAATAAAAATGCCGTACAATGATAAAAATCCTTCGGTGACGTAAAAAAGAAATATCCCACCACCAATGGCACATAGGCGAACCAAATATAGTACGGGATAATAAACCATTCATTAAATGGAATCAAATCATCAAATGGCAGATAAACCGAATGAAACGAATCAAGACTCGCCTGATTCAGATAAAAAAACCAGATTAGATAAATAAACACATAAGATAGTATCCATGCATGACGATACTTTTTGAAAAATGCCTTCATTGCTGCGTCCTCCCTATTCCCTAAAACCTTCGCTTTCGATGCACCTTCTTTGTCGTCTCTATTCCGTCCTGTGCTTTTCACTATCTTCCACTATTTTACTCCATGCATTTTCTTTAAGCAATCCTGCTTCCTTAAATCATTCTAACATCTAACTAAACTTTTTATTAATAATCAACATCTTTTGATTACTCCTATGCCAGACCAATATGTAATCTCCCTCTTTCCCTAGTATAGTAGAATATCATTTCTTTAATTCCCACTTTCAGAATACAGAAACTATAAGAATTATGATTCTCTATCACCCCGCTAAAATTTGATGCAAAGCAAAATTAAAAAGGAAAGGCAGAGTGGGGAGGTGTGGACCGGGCAAGGGGGAGCAATCTGTTTTCCGAAATGTCCGGCTCATGCCGAACAAAAAGCGG
>CALZIE010000205.1 GCA_945787565.1 uncultured Lachnospiraceae bacterium | reverse complement strand
TATAGAAAAATTAAGTGATATTGCGGATGGCTATTATATGATGCTGCCATTTAACAGGGTAAGCCTGATGGATAAGATAAGAATTCGATAGGAAAGGTGACATATATGACAAGACAGCAGTTTAGACAACTTTGTGAGGAGAAGATTCTTCTTTTAGACGGGGCGACCGGGAGCAATCTGCAGGCAGCAGGTATGCCGACTGGCGTGTGCGTGGAAAAATGGGTATTAGACAACAAAGAAGTGTTAATTGATTTACAGACGGAGTATTTAAGGGCAGGTTCTGATATTTTATATGCGCCGACTTTTACTGCAAACCGCATAAAATTAGAGGAATATGGTCTTGCAGACCGAATTGAGGAGATGAATCGGGATCTTGTAACGCTTTCGAAAGAAGCGATTGAACGATACCGAAAAGAATCCGGAGATGATTCCGAAAAATATGTAGCCGGTGATATCACCATGACAGGCAAGCAGTTAGAGCCAGCCGGAAGCATGAAGTTTGAAGAGTTAGTTACGGTATATAAAGAGCAGGTTGCATGCCTTGTAAAAGCCGGGGCGGATTTATTAGTAATTGAGACGATGATCAGCTTACAGGAATGCCGTGCAGCATTAATTGCGGCAAAAGAAACCTGCGATCTGCCGGTTATGGTGACACTTACGTTTAAAGACGATAATAAGACATTTTATGGAACGGATCCAAAGACCGCAATTATCGTGCTTCAGGAGTTAGGAGCGGACGCAGTAGGTGTAAACTGCTCTCCAGAACCAGGTCATATGAAGAGCGTCATTGAGGAAATGAAGTCTTACGCGAGGGTTCCGGTTATCGCGAAAGCCAATGCCGGCCTTCCTGTATTAAAAGATGGAAAGGCTAGCTTTACCATGGGACCGGAAGAATACCGCGAGAAGGTGGCAGAATTAATGGAAGCTGGAGCCGGTATTATCGGAGGCTGCTGTGGCACCACACCGGCATGCATTCGTCAGTTAAAGGAAGAAATTAAGAACCATGGGGTGCCAGTAATCTCAGATAAAAAGATACGGGCGATTACAACTGAGCGAAACACCTTGGAAATTGCTCTTGATCAGCGTTTTATGGTAATCGGGGAACGAATCAATCCAACCGGAAAGAAGGCATTGCAGGCACAATTAAAGGAAGGATGCCTTGAACTTGTATGTGAGATGGCAGAACAGCAGGAAGAACACGGTGCTGATATCTTAGACATCAATATGGGCATGAATGGTATTGATGAGAAAGAAATGATGCTAAGAGTGGTAAAAGAAGTTACGAACATAAGCAGTCTTCCGCTTTGCATTGATTCCTCCCATGTGGAAGTCATCGAAGCGGCACTCCGTATCTATCCGGGACGAGCGCTGATCAATTCTATTTCCTTGGAAAAAGTGAAGTTTGAACGTCTGATTCCAATTGCCAAGAAATATGGTGCAATGTTTATCCTTCTTCCGCTTTCTGATGCAGGACTTCCAAAGAATATCGAAGAGAAGAAAGAAATCATTCATACGATTTTAGAAGAAGCGAAACGGCAGGGACTTTCGAAGGAAGATATTATCGTAGATGGTCTTGTAAATACAATCGGGGCTAATAAAAAGGCTGCCATTGAGACAATGGAAACGATTCGTTATTGCAGGGAAGAGTTAGGTCTTGCAACGGTATGCGGTCTTTCCAATATCTCATTTGGTCTGCCGGACCGTCCATTTGTAAACAGTACATTCTTAACCTTAGCCATTCAGGCAGGTCTTACGATGGCCATTGCGAATCCATCCAATGCGCTTTTAATGAATACGGCATATGCAGCAGATCTTTTGATGAACAAGGAAGAAGCAGATCTTCGCTATATTGAGAGAGTGACCACTCATAAGGCAGTCGTTCTTTCTGAAAAGGAAGTAAATAAGTTAAAAGAAAGTGGATCAAAAGAGAAAGAAATGTCTTTAGCTGGTTCTATAACGAAAGAAAAAGAACATGCCGATAAAGCAGCAGGAGATAAAAATCATCCGGTGTATGAGGCGGTATTAAAAGGGAATCGCCGCAAGATCGTAGATCTTGTAAAAGAAGAACATCAGGCAGGGATTAAACCTGGCACTATTCTAAATGAATACCTGATTCCGGCCATTAATGAGGTCGGTGAGTTGTTCGATAAAGGAATTTACTTTCTGCCACAGTTGATAGGTTCGGCAGAGGCAATGAAGCTTGCCATCGAATATTTAGAGCCATATCTGTCAGAAGGAGGAGAAGAAAGACGATTAGGAACCATCGTCATTGCAACAGTAGCTGGGGATATTCATGACATTGGAAAGAATCTAGTGGCATTGATGTTAAAGAATTATGGATTCCATGTGATTGATCTTGGCAAAGATGTAGCATCGGATCTTATCATTCAGACAGCAAAGGAGGAGAATGCCGATATTATCGCGCTTTCCGCCTTAATGACAACTACAATGTTAGAGATGAAGGAAGTGGTAAGACTTCGAAATGAAGCAGGACTTCGTGCAAAGATTATGATTGGTGGGGCGGTCATAACCCAGAGTTACTGTGATGAAATCGCAGCAGACGGTTATTCTAAAGATGCCGGTGAGGCGGTAGTTGTAGCAAAACAGCTGTTAGGTATCGCGTAAAAGGGATACAATCCTTAATATTTTATTAATTTTCTCAAAATATACCATAAATATGAAAAATGAAATTGACATTCTTTCGTAGTTATATTATGGTATGCCTAGAAAATAAGATTACTTATTATTGGGTATAAGGAGCAGGAATGGAATTAAACAAAAAAAACACACAAAAGATTTTACTGATTATTACGTTTACCATTGTATTATTAGTTGGTCTTTTTAACATGAGCAGTGTGCTTCGTGGAATCGGAGGCATATTTTCACTGCTGTCGCCATTTATCTTAGGAGGCGGCATCGCATTCATTTTAAATTCCCCGATGCGCTGTATTGAACGGAATCTGTTCGAGCGTAGAAAAGATGGGAAGAAGTCAAAGTTTGCAAGGCCAGTCAGCATCGTCTTAACGATTTTATTCGTGATTGGCATTATCTTTATTGTACTATTTATTATTTTACCAGAGCTTGGCAATACCTTTGCGATTTTAGGAAATAATATCGCGGCATTTGTTCCGAAGGTAGAAGATTGGATTACCGATCTGTCCACCAAATATCCAGAGATTCAGTCTTATGTAGGTGAAATTGAATTAGACTGGGCGAAAATCAGCAGTGAAGCCGTAACATTCGTGAAGAATTTCATGGATGGATTATTGAACTCCACCATTGGATTTTTAAATTCTACAATCGGTGTGGTTTCTTCCATTGTATCTGGAGTTACCAAATTTTTAATTGGCTTTGTCTTTTCTGTCTATATTCTGGCCCAGAAAGAGAATCTGGGAAGACAGGGAAAGCAGATTTTATATGCAGTGATGAAAGAGAAAAGAGCAGAACGAATTATCAGTATTTTAGCATTATCTGAGCGTACATTCTCTAATTTTCTTTCCGGACAGTGTGTGGAAGCTGTAATCTTAGGTGCTATGTTCTTTGTAGCTATGACGATTTTACGTTTCCCATATGCGTTGTTAGTAGGTGTATTAATCGCCTTTACGGCATTGATTCCAATTTTCGGTGCCTTTGTCGGATGTTTTATCGCAACTTTCTTAATCCTGATGGTAAATCCAGTTCAGGCATTATGGTTTATCGTTTTATTCAATGTGTTACAGCAGATTGAAGGAAACTTAATTTATCCGCATGTGGTAGGTGGTTCCGTTGGTCTTCCATCCATCTGGGTTTTATTTGCGGTAACGGTCGGCGGTAATTTAATGGGTGTTGTGGGTATGTTAGTATTTATCCCACTTTGTTCCGTTATTTACACCTTAATCCGTGCCTTTGTTTATCGAAACCTAAAGGAACGCAACGTCCCTCAGCACAAATGGATGACCCCGGTTGACATCAAGGACCTTGCCACCAAAGAGAGCGTCGTCAACCCCAAGCCAGCAACTCCATCTACCCCACCCAAAGAAAAAATCACCAAACTTCCATCTAAAAAGAATTAGGAGGTGACCCACGAAGTCCCCGGTGGCGCGGCAGGCGCCCTGGGGCTTCGTGACTGGTGAGGCAGCACGGACGGAATCTGGCACCGGGCAGGCGGGGGTATATATTTTCCGCTGTTCGTCACAAGCTCGGACAAAAAGGGTTGGAATCCCTGACTATCAGACAGGAAAGCACTGTCTGCTATTCAGGGATTCCAACCCTTTTTGTTCGCCTTGATGCCGTACAGCCGGAAAAATATACCCCCACCTGCCCGGCACCAGATTCCGTCCGTGCTGCCTCACCAGTCACAAAGCCCCAGTACACCTGCCGCACCACCGGGGACTGCGTGCGCCATCGCATTGCGTTTTATAAAGCTAAAACGCAATACGACGGCGCACGCAGATTGGAACATCGACGCCGCCGCGCAAATGCGCGAGCGTCTTGGATGCGAAGGGATGGTGTGATGTGGTATGGAGTGGTATGTTATGGTATGTGGAGCAAAGAGGATAGGATGGGGAATGTGATTTTTGAGAAAAAGTAAGAAGCTATTTGTAGGAAGCATAAGTCTGAATGTCAATTTCAAAGGACATAAAACCTTGTTCATCTTCTATCTTCACCTTTACCATCTGTCTT
>CALZIE010000204.1 GCA_945787565.1 uncultured Lachnospiraceae bacterium | reverse complement strand
TAGGACTGTGCCTGAGCAATCTTATCTAAAAACTCTACCATATCTGGGATAAAGGTTGCAGCATCATCCGGTGATGTGCATACAGCCTCTTCTACCTTATGCTCTACATAAAGACGCAATGTGAAATCATCTAAGTCACTCTCATTATCAATCTCTACGTTTTTGAAATAAGTATTATGACAGTTTTCAAACAGATTTTTCATAAAAGAAGACGTAGAAATAATTCTGCTTTGTTTGATATCCTCTGATTCTAAATAAATCTTATATGTAATTTTCAAACTATTTTCTGACATGTTCTTTACCTCATCTATAAAAATATTGTATAACCCAATAAGCTTACCATTAAATGGTATAAGATACAACATTTTTATGAAAAAAGAGCCGATTAAGCATTGTATTCCTTTGCTTAATCGACTCTTTTCTATTCCTCAGTAATCTTTTTTAAATTCTGAATGGTCTGATCCCAGTCAGTTATAACAAGAACGGACTGATTATAAGAACCAATCTTTCGTCTTTCATTTGCATAAAGTCCATCCTCAGGGATACGGTACATATTTAGCTTCAGCATACTGCCGATTTCCACAACCTCATTTAAATAGAAATTAAATTCATCACTTGTTAAATCGGTCTTAATTGTAGAATTAGCTAAGATATCTCTCATAATCATGAGAAGATTTACAATATCCTCTGATTTTAGCTTCTCATAAATCTGTTGAAGAACGGTACGCTGTCTTGATGTACGGCCAAAGTCATCATGTTCCTTATCTGCAGTCGCTCTTTTACGAATACGGCAATAGCCTAAAACCTGATTGCCATTTAACGTCTGAGTCCCTGAAGTTACATTACGATAACTTGGATTGGATATATAATTGGTCGTATTCAAATATCTTGCTTCCGCTTCTGTTAATGTGATTTCAATGCCACCAATACGGTCAACGATATATTCAAATGCGTCATAGTCTGCAAGCAGATATCCATCTAACTCTAAATCAAAATTATTCTCAATTGTCTGATAAAATAATTCCATACCCCCGAATGGATAAGCTGCGTTAAGTTTAGCAGCATAACGTCCTGGAATCTCCACATAGATATCACGCATTAAAGATGTTAAAGTAACCTCGTTTGTATTCGTATTCAATGTGGCAATAAGCATGGTGTCCGTATTATTATCCTGACATCCAATTAAAGCGATATTAAAGATATTCTTTCCAGTCAGCTTTTCTGGTGTAACTATGGTTTCATCCTTATATTCTGTATTTTCATATTCTAAAGAATTATAAATCGTATCTCCTACTACATTCACAAGTGCTTTCTTCGGACTTTTGAATTTGATTGCTAGCACTGCTGTTACAAAAATCACAAGGGTTACTGCAAGTATGATAAGCAGTATCTTTAATTTCTTATCCTTTTTGATTTCTTCACCCTGATCACTAACAGTCCCCTCTTTTGCTGCTTGCGAACGGCTATTTTCTTTATTCATTCCCTGTTATCCTCTTTGTCTTTCCAATAATAATCTCCTCATATTGACATAGAAGGAGCCCCTTTGACGCTGTCGCTACTATGATATAAAAATTCCTGTTGTATGTCAATATATGTTATATAAGAAGGTATCTTCCATATTGATTACTCAAAAATAGGCTTTCATAACAATCAGTCGCATCTATTTCGTGTCTGATTGCTATAAAAGCCTATTTTTTAATTACTATACTTAAACGATTTGCGCTTTACCTTCCTTCATTCCCTTTCCATAGGAACGCATAAAGAAGAGGAACCATAAGAAAAGGACAATTCCTTTTAAAATACTGGAAATACTAATGCTCCACCAAATACCATCTAGTTCTAAAGCGGTTTTAGATAACACAAGCAGCATCGGAATTCTTGCTGCCGTCAGAATAATACCGGTCAAAGAAGGAGGCAGCGTGCGTCCAAGTCCCTGAAATGCTCCTGAAGTTGTGATCTCAATGCATATAAATAGCTGTGAAAACCCTAAAATAACAAGATAACTCACACCCATGGATAGTACCTGTGGATCCGGAATGAAAACTTGGAAAATCTGTTTTGGAAAAACAATCAGTAAGAACGAATACACCCCAAATCATAACGATGCCCATTGCCGTTCGATATCCTTTGCGCACTCTTTCTTCCTGTCTCGCTCCATGATTCTGTGCCACAAACGAATTTACTGCGGCCGCAAAACCTTCTGCTGTCATCCAGGAGATAGATTCAATCTGACTGCCTACTTTCTGAACTGCCACTGCATCGTCTCCGTAGCCTGCAATAAAACGGGAAATAAACATCGAGATTGATGTGAACATCATGCTCTGCATTCCTGCTGGCAGACCAAGTATCACGATATCCTTTGCATAGGAAAGTTCCGGTTTCTTAAACAGTCTGATTTTTCTTAACAAATGAGTATCCTTATACGCAGCGATAACAAAAACAACGGTTACTATAAACTGAGCAAAAACAGTTGCGATTGCTGCACCTGCAACTCCGAGCCCTTTTATCGGTCCAAAACCAAAAATTAAAAGGGGATCTAAGATAATATTGATCACAAGCCCCACTGCATTGGCAAAAAACGGCGTATGGCTATTTCCCATAGCTGTAAAAATCCCCGTAAAAATCTGATTCAAAAATGTGAAGATTACCACACCACATACGATAACTAGATAAACGGTTGCGTCCTGAATAACAGTCGGACTATTCAGCTTAAAAAAGCCGATTAATGGTTTTGCAAACAGAATCATAATAAGACCATAAATCAGTCCTAGTGCAATACCAATCTGAAATGTATTCGTTGTATAAGCAATAGAATCCTTTTCATTCTGAGCGCCTAAAGAATGGCCTAGCTTAATCTGTCCGCCAATTTTGGGAATCATGACAAGTCCATTTGCCAGCCAGCTGTACATACCTGCTGCTCCAACAGCGGCTACTGCACCACTGCTAATTCGGCCGATCCAAATCATGTCAATCATGTTATAGGCCATTTGGATTAACGATGTGGCCATAATCGGAAGAGCCAGCTTCGCAAGTGTTCCAAAAATTGGCCCTTCCAGTAAATTAATTCTTTTTTTCATGTTGTCACCTAAATTATCTATTAATTCGTGCTTATTAAGAAATTATGTCTTTCTTATTTTTTCCTATGTAAAAGTAGATAGAAAAAGCACCTTACCTACTTTACTTGATAAGATGCTTTTTTTCAAGTGCAATTTATATAGATTCTATAATTTCTATCGATTAGCTGATAATATCAATATCACCGGATACAGAATCTGCCTGTAACGTGCATTCTTCATTTCCAAAGCCAAAGCTACCGCTCTTTACACGTGTTACTTCACCATGATAACGAAGGGTACTTTCTCCGCTGACTGTTCGTACATTTGCAAGATATCCCGGATGGTCCTGTAAGACAACTTTTACTTCACCACTTACAGACTTAAAAGATCCTTCTTTCAGTCCACTTAGGTATGCCGTAACATCCCCGCTTACCGATTCCGCATGACATTTCTTTGCTCTTATCCGTAACTGACAATCCCCGCTCTTCGTAGTAAAAGACGTTTCAGCAGCTACAATCTTCTCTGCATTCATATCCCCGGATGCAGAACGGACTATAAAATTCCCTACCGTCATCTGATCTGCGCGAATATCTCCACTACTTGTATTAATTGCCAACTCTTCTGCATCTCCATCAGAAAAGGATATATCTCCGCTGCCAGTAGTAGCAGCGATATTACGTCCACGGAAAGAATAACAAGAGATATTACCACTTCCGGCATGCATCGTGGTTGTTTCCCCGGTTATACCATCTACCGAGATATCTCCGCTTCCACATTCGAAGGAAAATTTAAGATGGGAATCTCGCTGTATTCGAATGTCTCCACTGCCAGTATGCACCTTTAACTCAGCTCCTTCACATCCAGATGATGTTACATCTCCGCTTCCGGCATTCACGTTTACCTGAGGAGTTCTGATATTGTGAAGCTCCACATCTCCACTGCCATTCTCAATCAGAAGTTCATGAATGAAAGAAGGCAAAGATACATAGATCTTCATACATGGATTGGTTGCCTTCCAAAAGAAGAAAGTCTGATTGGAATTATCACTCTCCAATTCAAACACTAAGGTATCCCCTTCTCTTCTTTGAACAAGACGGTAAAGCATCTGCTGCTTTGGTGACCCGTAATTACGTGCTGATACATGCAAGTTTTCTGATTCTGCTTTTTCTACAATAACATCCGCGAATTTCCCGATGATTCGAATTCTATGAAAGCATTCTTTTTCACTTTCCTCTGTGCTAGATCCAGAAGGAACGATTTCTTCTTTGGAGTCATAAGCCGTATAGGTTCGGTATTGAGCCTGCTCATTATCTGCTGCCTTTTGATTATAAAAATCATTCTGGAAGGCCCCCGTCACGTCCGATACGATATCATTGACACGACGACTGATTTTATCACCAAGCTGATTCAGTTTATCTCCCAAATGCTTTAAGGATTCATCATTAAAATCAAAGGAATACGTCTTAGAACCATTCTGAGAACTATAATAAGCGTAACCACCATATCGATGCTCCCTATTCTGTTTAGAAGACTGCTCTTTATCCGAATTCTCTTCATTCGCTTTTTCCTGTTCCTTTGCATTCTCGTCTGCACTGCTTTTGCTACTTTCATAAGAAC
>CALZIE010000203.1 GCA_945787565.1 uncultured Lachnospiraceae bacterium | reverse complement strand
CTTCCTCTTTTTTTATACGGCTTTTACGTTTTTTCTCATTCGTTTTATCTTTTGCCTGTGATGGGCGTGTATTCTTTTTTTCATATGCATCATAAGCCATTACAATCTTCTGAACAAGTGGATGGCGTACTACATCGTTGCTTGTCAGATAGGAGAATCCGATATCATCAATCTTACCTAAAACCTTCATCGCCACATCAAGACCGGATGCCTGTCCCTGAGGAAGATCCTTCTGCGTCAAATCGCCAGTGATGATGACTTTAGACCCGAATCCAATTCTGGTTAAGAACATCTTCATCTGCGCTGGCGTAGTATTCTGCGCTTCATCTAATATGATAAATGCATTATCTAACGTACGTCCTCTCATATACGCAAGCGGTGCAACCTCTATCAGACCTTTTTCCGTATTCTTTATATAGCTTTCCGGTCCCATAATCTGATAGAGTGCATCATACAAAGGACGCAGGTAAGGATCGACCTTACTCTGCAGATCCCCTGGAAGAAATCCAAGCTTTTCTCCGGCTTCAATTGCCGGTCTCGTTAAAATAATCCGGCTTACTTCATCATTCTTAAATGCATTGATTCCCATTGCCATGGCTAGATACGTCTTTCCAGTACCAGCAGGACCAACACCAAATACAATCATCTTTTTGCGTATCTGGTCCACATAAGCCTTCTGACCAAGTGTCTTTGGCTTAATTGGCTTGCCGTTAATCGTATGACAGATTAAATCTTTATCAATCTCAACAATTGCCTCTTCTTTATCTTCTTCTCCAAGAGAAAGGGCGTAATTCACATTCTGTTCGGTTATGGTATTGCCTCTTTTGGATAATTCGTGCAACTGTACTAAAACACGTCTGGCCTTTTCAACATGACCTGCATCGCCGATTACCTTAATCTCACTGTCTCGTGAAATAATAGTAACATTCAGCGTCTTTTCAATAATCTTAACATAAGCATCACACTGACCAAAGATATTTCTCGCGTGCTCTACTGGGATATTAATGATTGTCTCCACTATGCTCATATGTGCTTCATTTCCTCCACTCATGTTATTCTATTTTATGATACTCCCAAGCAGCCTCTTCCACAATAATCTTACCCTTCGCGGTACAGTTTTCCCCCTCGACTTTAATCTCCACGTGGTTTTCAATTATGGTCGCGCCACTCTTTCTAAGATCTTCCATATACCTTAATAAATTTCGATTTGCAATTTCATACGCTTCTGCTTCCGTATAAACTCTCTCTTCTTCATAATACTGACACTGCCTTATCTCCTTCAACTTGATTGGAAGGTAAAAATTACGGATAAGCTTCAGAGTCTTTACGTCAGATATTATATCACAATTACCATATGAATTTCTAGGATTATATGAAATAATTTTGTTGTCAAGGACTAAAAGCTGATATCCTTTTTTTTCTTTCCCTGTATAAATCTTCTGTATGTATTTCATCGGGAATGTACTCGAATAATTATAATATGTCTTACACATGATGTCTCCATCCGCCACCAATAGCTTAGTGTCGACCACAGTCTGATCATCTCCCAGTACGGATACAATACCAGAGATAAGAACGTCCCCTTTTTTCACAATGCTTCCAAGCCCGACTAGAGGTGTCCCTTCCCTTGTCACAATACTTGCGATAATGGCATCCTTACTTGCCACAATATTCGCCTGCTCCATATCCGTCTTTCTAAGTTCTGTATTTAAAATTGGTACCGTCGTCTCATTAATCCGGATAATTAGCTTCGTCCCCATGATTTCTGCAGACACCCATCCGATATCCGTAAATTCTCTTCGAATATCTTCTTCAATCTGCGGGCAATCCACGTCTTTGATCCTCATGCCAGAATACACCTCTTGCTTTTTTAGAAAGTCAAGCAGTTGCTCCGGTGTATGCCGGTATGTCCCCTCAATTCCAATATCCCAGATAAACAAAGACAAGGTATATACCAATATACAGAACAGGGCAAAAGCAATCCAGTATGACTTATGCTTCTTCATCCGCTGCATAAAAAACGGAAACCCAAACTTCTCTGACACATAAGGAACTACCTTTGTCTTTCTTGCAATATCACGAATATGCCAATAATCCCTAAGTGTCATATAGCACTGATATTGATTGTTTTCTACGGACACCCCCCATACTAGAATATCTCGGTTATTGCATAGATTTAAGAAACGTTCCGGATAAATTCCGGAAAGTTGTAGCAGCAAATATCCCCTGAGGTAGCGAACAAGTTTTTTTAACATAACAGCATCAGACCTTTCTCTCATTATTACCAGTCTGTTATTTTTAGATCAGCTTTGTTTGTCTTTTCTCTGTTCATAATAAACATTCTGGATATATCCTGTTATTTTCAGCTCATCCTTCGTATAGTAGGAAATCACCAAATTATTTCCCTCAATGGAAAGAGGGCTGATTTTTGTCTGTATTCTGATTTTCTTTTCTGTATACTCTAAGATCCGCTTATGATTTTCAACACACACCGCATTCCTTCCCTGAATGGTTATAATAGGAGCACCGGCAAACACATCCGGAGGCAGCATCATACTTTCAGAGATGATTTCCAAGTATGAGATTCGCTCTTCTTTTCTTCTTTTCTCATTTTCCTTTACTGCACTGTACAGTTCTTTATTGGTTTTTTCTTTATTCTTTGAATGCCCCGATTTCACCGTCTTGCCCGTCTTAGACTTAGAAAACATGCAAAAACCTCCCCAAAAAAGCCGTGTACTATCTTATACTATATGAAGGAAATGAAAAGAGTATACTAAGAGACGTGCTTTTCGTTATATGCGCAGTTTTGATTCCTAATTGAAATATATCATGTTTCATGTTAAAATATTCTAAATATTAAGCCCACAGGATAAATGCAGACGTGATGCTTATACTACTGTTGAGCGAAAAAGAATTGGATTGGGTAAATCAATGAGACGTGATATTTATAAAATAAAAAAACAATATTTTGAGTCTGTCACTTATTATGAGAAATTGGCAGAAAACATAGTGGAAGCATTAAAGATGTTTTTAGATGAGGCAGGGGTAAGCTATCTTACAATCAACTACCGCATTAAGACATTTGATTCTTTCTTAAAGAAAATTGAACGAAAAAGTTATACAAACCCATTTGAACAGATGGAAGATGTCTGTGGTATCCGTATTATCTGCTACTACCGAAGCGACATTGAACAGATTTGCGATATCATCTCCAACCAGTTCAAAATTCTAGAAAGCCAGGATAAAGAAGAACTATTGGAGGAAGACCAGTTCGGATACCGTTCTCATCACTTTATCATTAAGATCAAAGATGAATGGCTCGCAGCACCAAACTACAAATACCTCGGGAATCTTAAGGCAGAGCTCCAGGTACGAACAAACCTGATGCATACCTGGGCAGAGATCGAACATAAGCTGGAGTATAAAAAGGATGACGATATCCCAACTAAATTCAAACGGAAGTTCTCCAGAATTAGCGCGATGCTCGAAGAAGCAGATGAACAGTTCGAAGAACTTAGAGAAGATATCCACGCTTATCGTCAGGAAATGTTACACCATGTAATCGAGGAAGATAATATGACACTAGAGGACAACCAGATTAATATGGATACGCTTCGTGTGTTTATGGATTATTACTTCCCAAATCAAGAGAAGAACAGCCGCTTAGCCAGCCGCTTAGTATCCCAGCTAAAGGAGCTAACGATTACAATCAGCGACTTAAAGCAGTTTTATAAGGCTTCTTCTCATATTCTCCTTCAGATCGAGAATGATGCCTTGGAGACATTTGAAGGCAATTATAAATGGTACCAGGCTAGTAACATTATTACGATGTTAGAACTATGCTGCCCTTCCTACCAAAAAAAGGTCGGTATCCGCAAAGGCCTCGAAGAAATCATAGAGAAGTACCGCATTAATGCGGACGAATAGATTCGGGGAATGAGTGAGGCCGTGAGCAGAGGGGAGGACAGCCCTGGAGGCGGTGGGGGAACATTGTTCCGCTGTTCGGACGCAAGCTCGGACAAATAAGAAAAAGTCTTCGACTATCAGACAGGAATACATTGTCTGCTATTCGAAGACTTTTTCTTATTTGTTCGCCTTGAGCCGGACAGCCAGAACAATGTTCCCCCACCGCCTCCAGGGCTGCCCTCCCCTCTGCTCACGACCTCTCCCATCCAATGCGTTTCACAATACGAAACGCATTGGATGGGAATATTCTGTCTGGTGAAACGGAAGTTAAAAGCACTATGATTCTTTAAAGAAGTACATAGACTTAAATACAGCTATACAGACCTATAACCTATAATTACACGAACGAATCGCCCTCCATTTTAACTCAAAAAAGGAGAACGATTCGCTCATGAATGCATTCAGACTGGAAATAAGGACTACCGGCTAGAGATTACTAAGATTATTAAGATTTTAACGTTCAAAGCCCATATAACGGGTTCCTTTAAAGGAAAGCTTTCCATGATCGCCTTCTACAAGAAGGCCATATTCACTACCACTTACACGGAATTCCATTCGATCACCACTTGCTACCTGGAAGGTAACATAGTAGGAAGTGGATGTTGTTGTATGAAATCCTTGTGCTCCACTTGCATCGCCTCCATTCGCATGCTGATGATGCGATACATCGGTACGTTTGGCTACTACATCGGCATCTACGGTTAATAACGGAGACTGATTGTTTT
>CALZIE010000202.1 GCA_945787565.1 uncultured Lachnospiraceae bacterium | reverse complement strand
TTTTGAGGTTCGTAGGTTGGGGCGAAACGGGCTACTACGTTGCCTTCGCGGTCAATTAAGAACTTTGTGAAATTCCATTTGATATCATCACCGGTAGTTACAAACCCCTTGCCTTCCAAAAGGTCATAAAGTCCCTGTGCGGCATCATCTACGGAAGCTGCTGGGGCTTCTTTTTTCAGATACTTATATAATGGATCCGCATTTTCTCCGTTTACTTCAATTTTTGCAAAGGTTGGAAATGTGGTTCCATACTTCATCTGACAGAATGATACGATTTCTTCATTTGTTCCAGGTGCCTGATCCCAAAACTGATTGCATGGGAAGTCTAAGATTTCAAATCCATTTTCTTTATAACGGTCATACAGTCTTTGCAATCCCTCATACTGTGGTGTAAAGCCACATCCAGTTGCCGTATTTACAATCAAAACTACTTTTCCTTTATATTGATCTAAAGATACCTCATTTCCTTTTATATCTTTTACTTTATAATCATATATCATAAAAATCGATTCCTCCTTTATTTCTTGCTTCTCCTTTATGGGAGCTGTTTTTTTTAACGCTTTTGCATTTTGTGGCCTCTCCACATATCAGATAGTTTTCGCCATTCAATTAAAATCATGCATTCTTATAAACGTTTATTATTTGGTAACTGTCTATGGTATTTTGAAAGCTAATTTTTATTCTTTCTATGTTTTTTCACTGTATGTCGTTCCCTGTATCTTCTTCCATGTTTATTCCACTATCTAATAAAAAAATAGATGAGATTTCCTGAATAGCAGATACTTTGTCTTGTACTTGCTATTCGTGAAATCTCATCCATTTGTCTTAGCTTGTATTTACTAGAACAAAGTGGCTTCGCCACTCTAGGCTCCGCATATCTTTCTTTCTCAGGGCGATACCACTTTGTCGCGCCGTAGCCGCAGGCGAAGTGCGCATCCATCGGAGCGTTTTTGATTCATAGGGAATTGCAGAGCAATTTCCTATGAATTGAAAAAGAAGCAATGCCTCTCCTTTTTTTATTCCATACAATGCTATCCGCTTACTCTTTGTTATTCAAAGCGGAACCATTTGAAATCGAAATTACTGCCCGGAAGGAAAACGAAAATCACTTTGTTTAGACCTGTTACCGAATCTAATGCAAATTCTCGTTCTACATAACCGTCGGAATATAGGAATTCTGCAATCTGCTTTTCTTCCCCGTTCTCGCCTAAGAAACGAACATGAATCGTATTCTTATCAATCGGAGAGTGCCCGCATAGAATCAGTTTCTTAAATCCTTTTTCTCCAAAATCCATTCCTTCAAATTCAAGAGATACATTATTACCAATCTTCTCCACAGCCTCTTTTGCTACAACAAAGGAATCTCCATAGATTCTATCATTCTCTGTTGCATTGATTGTCTCATACGCTTTTTCTAACTTCTTAAACTGAAAGCCTTTAATATGCGCTTTTCTCTGTGCTACAAAAGTCAGAGTCTTAGGTCCGCTTAACCGTACCGGCAGCTTATACGTCTCTTCCTGATAGGTGTTCCAGATGCTCTGCTTATGATAAGAGAGGGTGGTAATCTTCTTGCTGTCTTGTTCTCCTGGAATGCCATCCCATAGATCTAATATAAATTCCCTGCTTTCTAGTTCAAAGATCGGGATTGTAATCTCATCCGAACCAAATGAACCAAAATCAAGGTGCTCGAATGTAATCTGGCTTTCTCCATCACGGGACATTGATACACCACGTTCATTTCCATTTCCAATATCACCAACTGATTTTGTATACATGCCGCCAGACACAAACTGGTATGGATTCATGTTCGCAGTTCCGATTCCAGTCACCTGATAAATATACTGTGACATCACGCTCGCCTGCTTCTTATTGTTTCTTGCGATTGCTTTAACACAGAATTCTCCATCACCTAAAGCCTGGACTGTCACCGTATCCCCGTCTTGTTTTACAGATACGATATTGGAATCGATGCCTTTTATATTTGTGACACGGAATTCAATATCACGCAATGTTGCATTCTCCGGATAGATCTTTGCTGTCACTGTGACCGTATCCTCTTCTTTTGTCAGATGACCGGATACCGAAGAAGATAACGCAATCTTACGTACAGGAATTTCTGCATTCTCTTCGCTCTTTTCATTCCGTTCTCCATAGAAGGTGTCCATCTTCTCTTCTTCATAAGAATCCTGTGTATTCTGCTCCTTTTCCTTTACTGGCATAGCATGGAATGGAATGGTAACGTCTTTCATTCCCTTTGAGGAAACGACAATCATTCCTTCTCCCGGTTTGCTGTCTGCTGCAATAATGGCCAATAATTTCCCACTAAACAGCCTGCGGCTTGTCCCTTTATAAGAATCATAATCAGTGCTGTCACCATTATCCAGACCCACTAGTCTTCCTGCCCCGGTTACGGTAACTTCCACACGGTTATTGGCATTCATAACTTCACATCCGTCTTCATCTTCCATCCCAATCTCTAAGAAAATAAGGTCCGTTCCATTTGCCTTAAGAATTGTTTTATCGGCAAAAGCCACAATCTTTGCTGCATCTTTAAAGGAGGACTTGATATCTGCTGCCATAACGCGTCCTTGTTCATCGTATCCAAATGCTTTCAAGGTGCCTTTCTGATATGGAACCGTATAGTTTGCGATTAAATCCCTGCCATGCTTGTGATCAATAGAATAGGTTCCAAGAGACTGTTCATTGAAGAATAACTCGACTTTTGGAAGATTGGAGCATACTCTTACATCGATTTCCTGTCCCTCATTAAAATCCCAATAAGGAAAGATATGAACCATTGGCGCTTTCTTTGGATCGGTCCATTCTGCCTGATATACATAGTAGGAATCCTTCTTAAATCCTGCTGTATCTACCTGACCAAAGTACGAATTCTTAGTTGCATACGGAGTTGGCTCCCCAATATAGTCAAAGCCAGTCCAGATAAACTGTCCAAGAGAGAATTCGGCATCTCTGTCATCTGCGATACAGGAAATCGTACTCTTTGCGCCCCAGCTTGTTGTACAGTTGCCAAGGGAAGAGCACTGCTCATCATCATTGCATAAGAAAGACTGCCTTAATGGGAAATGATAAATACCACGGCTCTGTACGGTAGATGCGGTCTCACTGCCATAAATGATCCAGTCCGGATGTTTCTTATGATGCTCCTCATAATACCTCTCTGCATAATTATAGCCGGCATACTTTACGATGTCTGCACATTTCTGCGCATTCTCCCATGGCATATAATTCGAACCAATTGTTGCTGGTGCATTATGCTTATAATCATATTCTTCCACATATGATTTTAAATCCCTTGTAATCTCCTGTCCATGTTCATCTGCATGGGTATCATAGATTTCATTTCCTATGCTCCACATAAGAAGGCTTACATGATTTCGGTCTCTTCTGACAAAACTTCGTATGTCTTTTTTCGACCATTCTTTAAAGAATCTGGCATAATCATAAGTAGTCTTTGGACGTTCCCACATATCAAATGCCTCTGCATCCACAAGGAATCCCATCTCATCTGCTAATTCCATCAGTTCCACTGCAGGCATGTTATGAGAAGTACGGATCGCATTCACTCCCATTTCCTTTAAGATACGGAATTTTCTGCGCATTGCATCCTTATTAAATGCAGCCCCAAGGCTTCCTAAATCATGATGTTCGCATACCCCGTAAAGTTTTAGATGTCTTCCATTTAAAAAGAGTCCCTGATCGGTTGTAAATGTAATCGTCTTAAATCCAATCTTCATGCTTTCTTTTTGAATGACTGTTCCATCCTTCTTTAGTGATACGGCTAAATCATAGAGTTTTGGAGAATCCACATCCCAGACATCCACCTCATTCATAGATAGTACTTCATGGTCTGTCACTCCAGTCTTTCGTACCTGAATCTTCTTTTCCTTATAGCAGCAGACATCTCCTTTTGCATCCAAAATCTGATAGAGTAAGGCATATCCTTCTTCCTCTTCCCCCTCGCGATCAAATGCGATTTCTGTATCTACATCTGCAACCCACTTATCATCCTTTTTCTCAGTCTTTACATAGATTCCATCTGATGCAATATGTACATCCGGTGTCACAATCAGCCATACATTCCGGTAAATTCCTGCTCCGGAGTACCATCTTGAGTTTGGACTCTCGTACACCGCCTGAACTACGATTTCATTCTCACCCTCTTTTAGATAATCTGTAAGATCTGTCTCAAATGTAGAATAGCCATATTTCCATTCGTATATCGGCTCACCATTCAGATAAATGGTGGTGTTCATATATACGCCTTCAAAACGAACTACCACTCTTCTTCCTTCTAAATTCTTCACCTGAAATGTTTTGCGATACCATCCTGATGATGTCTCATACAGATTATTGGTATCGTAGATCAACCAGTCATGCGGAATCTGTACCGGATTCCACTTAATCCCTGTTTCCATCACATCTGTAAGTGCTGCCCCTGCCGGCTGTTTTGTAAATTCCCATCCATTATTGAATAAATGCTTCTCGTTCACCTTAAACCTCCATATGCAGTTATTTTGCGTATTCCAGATTCAATTTCCTTTTTCCAATTTTGTACATTTTTAGTATATACTATTTTACAAAAAAAGAAAGCCCTAACCTACGTATATTTCCTGTTGGTCAGAGCTTTTTTCTTTACTATTTATAAACTGTTTTTAGGAACGAAAACCATGTG
>CALZIE010000201.1 GCA_945787565.1 uncultured Lachnospiraceae bacterium | reverse complement strand
AGTTTTTATCTTCTTTAGGGCTTCCAGCCAATGTAACAGTAAGCGTATCCAGAGTGAATTTTCTTGGCGGGATGAAAGTCTTATTCACGAATAAAAAGATGATTCTAAATCAGACCTATGCACTAAAGTTAGAGGAAGTCAAACATCAGTTCCAGTTTTCAGAAGATAAGATGGCGGAGGTGTAAGGAATGGAAAAACTAGGTGTAATATCAGGTGTGAACGGCCCCGTTATTTATGTAAAAAATCAAATGGGATTTATGATTGGCGAAATGGTTTTGGTCGGCACGCAGAAATTAGTCGGAGAAGTCATTTCCATAACAACGGATTTAACGACGGTTGAAGTATATGAGGATACAACCGGATTAAAGCCAGGTGATACGGTAGCCGGAACCGGTGCTGCTATGTCGGTTACACTGGCGCCAGGCATTGTCAGCAATATATTCGATGGTATCGAGCGTCCTCTTGCTGTGATTGGAGAAATGTGCGGAAAATATATCGGCCGAGGCATCAGTGTCAGCGCACTGGATGAAGAAAAGCAGCATGAGACAACGATTACGGCAGTTGTGGGGGATATGGCATACCCGGGACAGATTATCGCTACCGTTCCGGAAGGAAGAGCGATTGTACATAAAGTTATGATACCGCCAAATGTTTCAGGTAAGATTATATCCGCCGTGCCGGATGGTGCTTATAAAATCTGGGATACATTAGTTGTACTGGAACAGGAAGATGGCAGTCAGGTGAATATCACGATGGCACAGAAATGGCCAATCCGTGTGCCACGTCCGATTGCTAAAAGAGAGAGTGCCACAATCCCGTTACAGACAGGGCAGAGAATCATTGATTCCCTGTTCCCGCTTGCAAAAGGTGGAACAGCTGCTATTCCGGGAGGGTTTGGTACCGGAAAGACCATGACGCAGCATCAGCTTGCTAAATGGTCAGATGCGGATTTAATTATTTACATCGGATGCGGAGAACGTGGCAATGAGATGACCGAAGTTCTGGAGGACTTTAAGAAACTGGTAGATCCGAGAACCGGGAATCCTTTGCTTGATCGTACCGTGCTTATTGCGAACACTTCGAATATGCCGGTTGCAGCAAGAGAAGCAAGCATCTATACCGGTGTTACGTTAGCAGAGTATTATAGGGATATGGGCTATCATGTAGCCATTATGGCGGATTCTACTTCAAGATGGGCAGAGGCTTTAAGAGAGCTTTCTGGACGTCTGGAAGAGATGCCAGCAGAAGAAGGCTTCCCAGCGTATTTAGCATCTAAGCTGTCGTCGTTCTACGAACGTGCCGGTTATGTGCAAAACTTAAATGGAACAGAAGGAAGCATTACGATTATCGGTGCAGTATCTCCACAGGGCGGTGATTTCTCCGAACTGGTTACGCAGAATACAACCAGATTCGTACGTTGTTTCTTTGCTCTTGATAAATCCCTTGCTTATGCAAGACGTATCATAGTAAAACTGCACAAAAATATAAGGCTCATACCTTGTGATTTTTAATGAAAATGTCTAGCTGGATTAAAATCCACTGACATTTTCGTTTTTTTAATGGTAAAATAGTATTATATAGGAAAATTTTAAAAGATGATTTTATATTGTTTTCTTAGCAACAGATAGGTTAATAAAGGACAGGTGTGAGAATGTTTTTGACAGGTGAGACATCAGAGCGCGTTTTTAATGGCAAGCTTCGGTTGCCAAGGGAATTTCATTTGCAGAAAAAGGATTTATTCTGCAAGTGGAAGAATGAAGATACTCTTATTCTTTCTGACAGTCTTGGATCATTAGATTATATGGCAGGAAGAGATAAGCTGTCTGGAAAAATGCATATTGGAGCAGATTCTACGATTGATATCAGCAAGGAGTATGAAGGCAGTCTGGCATCCATCAGAGGATGTGTGACGACATTGGAGATTCAGTTTAGCCGATAGGCAGCAGCGAAATGCAAGTATTTATTAGTGGAAGGATGAATAGATGCAATGAGGGGCCGTATCAGAAGTGGTACAGCCCCATTGTGTTAGATGAGTGTTGGCTGCAGAGGAGGGATCGGAAATGCAGGATGAGGAAAAATCGGCGAACCTGAAACGAATAGAGCAAGAAAAGGATTTTGAGCTGAGTAAGGGCATTGAGGAGCAGAGTTTAGAGGCATTTCAAGAAGAGAATGAGGAAGACTTCTTCGAAGGAGGACCCCTTGAAACCGCATTTGACCAGCTAAGTGAAGAAAAGCAATATCTGACGGAGGAAGAAGTCAGCTGTGAGGATTGCATTAAAGCCTATTTGAAAGAGATATCAAAGATTCCACTGCTTTCTGCGGCAGAAGAAGTAGAGCTTGCAAGACAGGTGGCAGGAGGAAATGCAGAAGCAAAAGAGCGGCTGATCAATGCAAATCTTCGTCTGGTTATCAGTATTGCAAGACGCTATGCGGCAGGCAGCAATATGTCTTTGATGGATTTGATTCAGGAAGGCAATATGGGGCTGATGAAGGGCGTTGAGAAATTTGATTATAGGAAGGGATACCGCTTCAGCACATACGCGACATGGTGGATTAGACAGGCGATTACAAGAGCAATCGCAGATCAGTCTAAGACAATTCGGATTCCGGTTCATATGAGAGAGACGATGAATCGGATGAGGCGTATGGCAAGAGCATTTCTTTTGGAAAATGGAAGAGAGCCGACGGCAAAGGAAATTGCAGAGAGAATGGATATGGCAGAGGAACGGGTAAATGAGATTTTACAGTGTTTTGATGATACCATTTCTTTAGAGTCACCGGTTGGTGATGAGGACAGCTCAAGTTTACAGGAGTTCGTGGCTGATAAAAATACGCAGAATGGATTTCATAAAGCGGAGTTTATGATGTTACGGGGAGAGCTGGATGAGGCACTTTCCACATTAAGTGAGCGTGAGCAGATGGTATTAAGGCTTCGGTTTGGTTTTGTGGATGGAAAGGTATGGACCCTTGAAGAGGTAGGTAAGGTTTATCATGTAACAAGAGAACGAATTCGGCAGATCGAGGTGCGTGCAATCCGTCGCTTAAGAGGAAGAAGAGAGACGAAAAAATTGAGGACATATATAGAATAGCAGCTGAGATAGCAGATAGAAACTGAGATAGCAGACTGAAAAGAAAGATAAGAGTAGAAAGATAAAGTTGCAGGAATAAGGCGAAAGTTTAAGTGAAGGAATGAAATAAAAGCCTAAGATTGAAGGAAAGACAGCAGAGTAGAACAGAAAATCATAATTTAAGAAATCAGGAGGCAAGAATGAGATCATTAGTGAATGAAAAAGTAAAACATATCCGATACGGAAACGGTGTAGTGGAGGCAGAAGAAGTAAAGAAGATTTTTGTAAAGTTTAAAGATTTAGAGGAGGTGAAAGCATTTCCATTTCCTTGTTCCTTTGAACATTTTTTAATGTTAGAAGATGAAGACCATGCGCTTGCAGTGGAGAAACGTATGGAAAAAGAGAAAGAAGACGAAGCAAAGATTGAGGAATTCCTGCAGAAAGATATAGAACGTCGTCAGGCGGAACGTGCTACAAAACGGAGAACGGTAAAGAAAAAAGCATAGGAAATAAACAGGGGAAGACGATTTCCTTCATTGATTCTTAACAGAAATGCCTTATTAGTGCCATAATACAATGGTAGGCTTTTCTTTGGGTGATAAGATGCAGATTAATCGTTTATTTGAAATCGTCTACCTCCTTTTAGAAAAGAGAAGTATGACAGCGAGGGAATTAGCTGAGAGGTTTGAGGTATCCACAAGGACAATTTATCGTGATGTGGAGGTTCTTTCCGAGGCGAATATTCCAATTTATATGAATAAGGGAAAAAACGGAGGCATTTCACTGCTTCCCGATTTTATACTGAATAAGACAGTATTGACAGAACAGGAAAAGGAAGAGATTTTAACTTCTCTTCAGGCACTGAATTCCGTCAGTTTAAAGCACGCGAATACCGCACTTGCGAAGCTTGGATCTTTATTCGGCATGCCGAATACGGACTGGGTGGAGGTGGATTTTTCAACCTGGTCAGATCCAGCTAAGGAGCGGGAGATTTTTGAAGAGCTGAAAGTGAGCATCCTTTCTAAGAAGGTTGTGGAGTTTTCCTATAATAGTACAAAAGGTGAGGAAACAAGACGAATAGTGGAACCGTTAAAGCTATGCTATAAGTCAAATAGCTGGTATTTATATGGGTTCTGCAGAGTAAGAAAGGATTACCGGTTCTTTAAGTTAAGGCGGCTTAAGGAACTTGTGATGACGGAACAGACTTTTGAAAGGGATATCCCAAAAAGGATTTTTAAGGAAGAGGATAGCTACACGGAAGAGGGAAGACAGGTTACACTTAAGATTCCTGCAAGGCTGGGATTTAGGGTGTATGATGAGTTCGATCAGGTTACAGTGTTGCCGGATGGAGATTTTGTGGTGACATTTGAGATGGCGAAGGGAGAATGGTTTCAGTCTTATGTTCTTTCTTTTGGGCCAGGCTGTGAGGTCCTTTCCCCACCCGAGGCTCGCCAAGAAATCCTGGACGTCCTCCAAAAGACGATCGATGGTTACATATAGATGAAGAGAAGGTCAAACCGTGTCCCCCGCGTCCCTGTGGCGCGATAGGAGTCCGAATGTCCGGCTCAGGGCGAACAAAAATAAGGCAGGCGTATTTGAGTAGCAGACAGCGCCTTCCTGTCTGATAATCAAATACACCTGCCTTATTTTTGTCCGATCCTGCGTCCGAACATCGCCCCTATCGCCCCGTGGCAACATGGGCACACTCCGACCTTTCCCT
>CALZIE010000200.1 GCA_945787565.1 uncultured Lachnospiraceae bacterium | reverse complement strand
ACTAATCACACCTAAATCGTATGGTTAGTTGTCTACAGTCTGAGACACTCATTCTGAGTGTCTTTTTCTAAAGAATTATGAAGAAATATTACTCTTCTGTACCGCGGATTTCAGCTGCAGTACGGATCTTGAAGTTACGGAATAAGAAGGAACCAAGGTATCCTGCAAATACACTAACTGCGATACATCCAGCTGCTGCGATTAAAACCTTAACAGCAGGGTTGTAAGCGAACATAACTGCGAAACCAGCGATTGGAGTAGCTGTACCAGGAGTCATGTTAGTAAGACCCATAAGAGCTACGATAATACCACTTAAAGCACCACCGATGAAGTTAGTAACATAAACCGGAATTGGGTTAGCACTGATTAAGTCGGCCTGTGTTAATGGTTCGATTGCTACAGCGATAGTATCTTTCTTAGAACCGAATTTCATTCTCTTGAAGAATACGAAGTTCATGAAAGAAGAACCGAATACTGCTAAAGCACCGATCGCCATAGGAACGCCTGTTAAACCAAGCATAGCGGTAAGAGCCATGGAGCTAAGTGGAGCAGTTGCTACTACAGTTAAGATACCACCAAGGATAATACCCATGATGATTGGGCTAGCTGTCGCAGAAGAAAGTAAAACATCACCGATCTTTAATAAAGTACCATTTACAGCTGGGTTAACAAGTTCTGCAATAAGACGTGCCGCAGGAGCTGCGATTACGATAATTGCGATAAGGTCTAAACCAGCTGGAACTTTCTTTTCTAAGAAACGAACAAGGTAAGCAACAAGGTAACCTGCGATGAAACCTGGAAGAATACCAAATCCAGATACTGCAAGACCTGTTAATACAGCATATACAGGAGATACGCCAAGTGCTAAAGGTACTAAGATACCAGCAGCTACGCCGCCAAGGCTACCATTAGCAGCACCAACCTGCTGTAAGAAAGAAAGGTTTAATACGCCACCGAAGAAAGCATCATGAAATGCTTCTACAAGAAAGCTGGCACATGCTGCATTTGCAAGAGCGCCCATAGCTTTCATTCCGTCTGGTGCTTTGTAGCAGAATAATGTAAATAGTCCAAGGACTAACAGTAAAAGAGCTGTTCCGATAATAATATCCATTTTTTTAAAAGCCTCCGCTTAATTAATTGTTTGTTTTTCCAAATACTTTTTCTTTCATGGCTTTTCCAGTAGGAGTTGCAGCCACGCCACCTAAAGCTGTTTCCCTTAATTCTTCTGGCATATTCACGCCTACTTTGTACATAGCGGAAAGTGCGTCGTCGAATGGGATTTTGGAAGTTACGCCTGCCATAACAAGATCTGCTGTACAAAGAGCATTAACAGCTCCAGACACGTTTCTCTTAGCACATGGGATTTCCACAAGTCCTGCAACTGGATCACAGACAAGACCAAGAACATTTTTGAAGATGATTGCAGCTGCATGTAAGCTCATTTCAGGAGTACCGCCCATAAGCTCAACAACAGCGCCAGCGGCCATAGCAGCAGCAGAACCACATTCTGCCTGACATCCGCCTTCAGCACCGGCAAATGTTGCATTCATACCGATGATGATACCGATAGCAGAAGATGCAAGTAAACCGAGAACTAATTCGTCATCTGTCTTGTTTAAGATTTCGCCTGTTGTTAAGATAACGGCAGGAAGAATACCGCATGAGCCGGCAGTAGGACAGGCAACGATACGTCCCATGGAAGCATTTACTTCAGAAGAAGAAATCGCCATAGCCATTGCCTTGATAATGCCATTTCCCATTAAGGAAGTGCCCTTATCGTGGTACTGTTGTAAACGGAAAGCATCTCCCCCAATTAATCCGCTTAGGGAATGAACTTCTTTTTCACGGCCTAATGTAGCACCTTCTCTCATAACTTCGAGAGTCTGTCTCATACGATCCATGATTTCTTCGCGAGAGATTCCTTTGTTCTCCATTTCATAACGAATCGCATATTCGCTAAGGGAAATCTGTTCTGCAGCACAGATTTCAATGAGTTCTTTACCAGATGTTGCGATATTCATTATTCATTACCTCCTAAAGAATTGATGACAATAACTCGGTTAATTCCTTCAAATGTCTTAATTTTATCTATGATTTCAGCACTTGCTGGAGAATCTATCTCGAATGTCATAGTAGCACCTTTGCCTTTTTGGCTTCTTACAAGATTCATGAAAGCAATGTTAATTCCGCTTTCGTAGAATAAAGAAGAAATCTTTGCAACAGTACCAGGGATATCGTTATGACATGTGATGATGGTAGGATATTCACCAGTAATTTGGACTTTATTTCCGTTGATCTCATTGATCTCAACTAGGCCGCCCCCGATAGAAGAACCAAGAACTTCCCATTCTACATCATCGCAATCACGAATTAATAACTTAACTGTGTTTGGGTGAACCTGACCTAAATCAGCAGGAGTGAAGTGAAGTACAATCCCTTCTTTTTCTGCTATTGAAAGAGAATCTCTTAATCTAGCGTCATTTGGTGCCATGCCTAAAATCCCAGCAACAAGAGCGCGGTCAGTACCGTGTCCTTTATAAGTTTCTCTAAATGAACCGTGAAGAAGAAATGTTACTTCTTTAATCGGCTTGTTAACAATCGTTCTAGCTATTTTACCAAGTCTGGCAGCACCAGCTGTGTGGGATGATGATGGTCCGATCATAATAGGACCTAAAACGTCAAATACTCCAATTGTAGCCATAATCAATATCCTTTCTATTTATAAACAGATGATTTCGTTGGAAATGCTTTTATTATCAAATTGGTTTTAGTAACAAATCACAACAAGATGATACAATATTCGAGCTTAAATGTAAATATTGAATATACAATTACATTTATTTGCTAGTATTTATTGTATATCATATACAAATAATAATAAATTCACCAGTTTTCTGAAAAAAACAGCAATAGAATAGGACAATTGTTACAAATGTTCGTGGAAGAGGAGGTGGGGCGTTGTAGAAGCTAATATTTCGAAGGTTCCACACATGAGCGGCTAAAATAAATTTCTTTTTTGACGAACAAACAGGATAGCAAAGGCGATTAGAAAAAAAGAGGATAGAACCTCTGATAATCAGGTGTTAAAGCAGGTCTGATTATCAGAGGTTCTATCCTCTTTCCTTGGTTTCCCTTTATTAGGGGAACCTATTACAGGGTATTATTTTGCTAGGTCAAGCGTTACAAATTCGGGTATTTGGCCTTTTGGGAATGCAAACCACAGGATAGTTTCGTTGCCGTATTCATCTTGCTGGTAGGTGATGCGTACTTCAATATTTTCTTCGGTTTCTAGAAGAGCTTCATTTCCATAGTGAAAATCAGTTGAAATCAGATATGGAAGAATCTCTGTGATCTGTTCGGAATCCTGATAATGAAGTACCTTCTCTTTTATGGAAACAGCGGATTCTGTGTCTTTTGCACTTTCATAGGTGGAATCGTCTAAAGCATACTGATGAATGGTCAGATCAATAACAGAGTCTGCATCAAGTAAGGCGAGGCAGTCAAAACCATGATTTTTTAGAAAAGCAATGGTGTTTGAAAACTGTGGGTATACATAGAGGTAGCTATGATAAGAACGATTTTTTGTGCCAAGTTCGAAAACGAGGTTTGTAACGGGAACCGATGTTTTTAAATCATCGAGAGTAAGAGTATATAAGTCTTCTTTATAAATACGAAGCAGTTCTTCTTTCTCATCGGCAGAAAGAGTCAGATCCTTGGAGGTGATGGCTGTATTACAGGAAACAGAGAGAATATCGTCTGTTTTCATCTGATAGACAGG
Source organism: uncultured Lachnospiraceae bacterium (assembly GCA_945787565.1). Lineage (GTDB taxonomy): Bacteria > Bacillota > Clostridia > Lachnospirales > Lachnospiraceae > Lachnoclostridium. The sequence goes on along the minus strand of CALZIE010000200.1, from coordinate 1,041 downwards.
GAAAGCACCTTCCTTATAGGAAGCAGCGTTATAAACTTCGCCAATCAGATTTTCATATTCAGAGCCGTTTATAAAGTAATAGCGGTAAACGTCTTTTCCGCTTTTTAATGTGTATTTTACGGAAAAGAAGGTATGCCAGTCTCCGATATTGTCCGTAGCCTCATTTTCAGACAATAACTTGTTGTCATTGGATGCAAGATAATCTTCGATAATCTCATAAGCAGCGGAAAAATCAGTTAGTTCCATATGGTCAAGAGCATATTCCTCTGCGCTGATATAGTTGAATTCGTTTTCAGATATTTCATAACAATCCACGTATTGATCAATGGAACCAAAATGTACGCTCATACTTTTTATGTCTTTTTGATCTGGCAGATAGGAATCATAATGGAAAGCATCCGTCTGGAACAGAAGGATGATCATAAAAGTGATTCCAGCACAAGCAATCAGATGGATTTTATGAGCAAATGCCTTACGAATGTCAAAATGATAGATTACTTCCATAATGCCATACGAAAGGAGGAACCCGCAAAGGGAACCGAATACATACCAGGTAAAGCCGCCATTGGTAACGATATTCTGACCAAAGAGGCCGGCAGCTAATGATACCGGTATTACAATCAGGAACTTAACCGGAGCTTCGATAAAACGGAATGCAATCGCTTTGCCGGCAGCTTCGGAAGAACGCTTCTTATATAAGAAGATAGCAATGGCTATGGTAAGAATCAGAAGGAGTAGTGAGATACACAAAGCTCCTGCGGAAAAATCAATATAAGGGGAACCATATCGTCTGCTTGAAACTACTTTACAATAGAAGGTAACAGGTGATAAAAAGAAAAGTAGTTCTTCCGGATGCCCAGCTGCAGAGTAGTAGGAGAAGAAGTTCTCAAACATTCCGGAACAAAGCAAGTAAATAGCTGGTCCATAAAGAAATAGGGTACCGCATGCAAACAGGCTGATTAAGATGTTTCCAGTCAAGCATACAGCAATAATGGAAAAGGTGTACAAAATGGTGTAGAAAAGCGTATGTACGCCTAATCC
>CALZIE010000199.1 GCA_945787565.1 uncultured Lachnospiraceae bacterium | reverse complement strand
TTAAGAAGGATGTGAAGAAAGAGGAAAGGGAGGCACTAGATCCACGTATCCATCTGTATGAGATGGATCCTGAGCAGGATATCAGGGAAGTCTTAGAGGTTAACCATGCATAGAAGAAACTTATAGATTGTTGCCGAAATAAGCATCACAGGAGGAGAATTATGGATAAGTGGAAGCACATGGCAGATAAATATGCCTATTCTTATTTTGGTACCCTAATGCTATCGTTTGGAATTCTCGGTCTTTTTATGGATTATTATGAGATACCGGTAAAGCCTTATCTTTATATTCTGATTCTTGTGGCAGAAAGCATCTATATTGAGGCAATCGGTACAAATATAAAGCGAAGCCTGTTATATGGTATTGCAGTCATCCTGATTCTTGGTTTGATTTTTTATCTGACTGTCGGGAAGACGGCATTTTATAAAGAAATCATCTCTTATGGCAGGTGGCTTGTTTCCGTTGTTCAATTAGAAGAAATCAAGGAAGGATGGCATGGCTATATTACAGTGATAGCAGGAGGACTTTTGGTGGGGACTTTTGCTTTTTTTGTTCAGAGATACCATGTTATTCAGAATATCTCCTTTTTGGTCTGTTCCATCTTTCCATTTCTTCTTCTTGCTACAAATACGAAAACTGGGAAATTTACCTTAATCGGCATAATGGGATATGCCATTTCTGGGTGGATTCATATTGCGGTTCAGAAAAAAGGAAATGCCCTTGCTGTGACCTATCTGCTCCCAATCATTCTGTTTATTAGTCTGACGTTATTTGTGCTTCCAGTAAAAGAAGAGCCAATTAATTGGGCTGTATTTAAGCGGGCAGCGGAACGGTTTGTAGAAAAGGCAGAGCATCTGATTATACAGATTAGGATCCGGCTGGATAAAGAGCAGGAAGATTTTTCAATTTCTTTTAGCGGATACAGCGAAAGCGGAAAAATCGGAGGGAGCATACAGGAAAACAGTAATACGATTCTTCTTGTGAAGACGAACCGTACAAAGAGTCCGGCAGCCTATCTGACTGGAAATATGAAGAATGTATACACCAAAGATGGCTGGGAGGAAGACTATGAAGACGTCACATATTTAGGGTCTGATCAGTATACGGAAAATCAGATTGATTTATGGGAGTTTATGTATGGCTTGTATAAGACGGGAAGGATTGAAGACCATAATACCTATTTTAGTCTTCGGGAGCTAAACATTACCTATCAGGATATCTATACAAAATCACTGTTTGCTCCATTAAAGACGACAAAGATTTCCATGTCGCCACCAGCCGCCATTTATCAGTATCAGCAAAAAGGCTATACATTCTTAGAAATGACTGGAGAAGATATGATGTACCGGGTGCAGTATATGTATTTGAATCTTAACAGTACCTATATGGAGGAATTTATCAAAGAGCGGGAAGGAGCTGTGTATGGGGGGGAGAATCCGACTGCAGAGGAGGTAAAGAAATTAAGGAAGACGTTTAGTTTCTTATCAGAAAAGGCTGGAAAGGAGATTGAAACCATTCTAAAGGCGAGGGAAGATTATATAGAGGAAACCTATATGTCTCTTCCAGATTCTCTTCCAGATCGGGTTAAGGAACTTGCAGAGACAATTACGAAGGATGCAGATTCGGATTATGAAAAAATGAAGGCGTTAGAGCAGTATGTGTCAAGTTATGCTTATACAACAAGGCCAAAAGACACACCAAAAGGACAAGATGTGGTGGATTATTTCTTATTTGATTCCATGGAGGGGTATTGCACGTATCATGCATCCGCGCTTGCGGTATTAGCAAGATGTATCGGAATTCCATCTCGTTATGTGCAGGGATTCTGCGTTCAATTTGAGCAAGATGGAAATTTAGAGACGAATGCAGTTGGTACGATGGCTCATGCATGGTGTGAATGCTACATAAAGGGAGTCGGGTGGCTTCCGTTTGAAGCGACACCTTCCTATGGGGAATGCCGGTATCAGCCATGGGAGAAAAAGGTGGAGAAAAAGCAGACGAATCGGGTAGAGGAGGAGCCAGAGGAAGAGAAAACAGAAGAATATCATGTGCCAGAGCTACCGGTAGAAGAAGAGATAAAAGAAGAGGCATATGATGACAGTGCAGTCTGGCGGCTGATTAAAAAAGTGCTGGTTCTGACGGCCGCTCTTATTATTGTATGGCTTCTTATTCGGTTTACACGCTATGACAGGCATTACCGAAGAAATACGATAGACGGCAGATATGAACTTACGATTCTTTTTTGGTATCATTTACTGGAAGAGTTTGGAGTAAAGTTAGAGGAAGGAGAGAGCTTTACACACTTTATGGAGCGGGCGAAATGCTACGGCAATGCAGAGGCAGCAGAAAAGCTAAAAGATGATTATCTGCGCTACCGTTATGATGAAGGAGAGGTTACAAAAGAGATGCTTCACAATGTAAGAGTGTTGCAAAAACAGTTAAAGGAGCTTCTTATTCATAGAAAGGGAGTTCTAAAAGGAGAAATCACCTTTCTAAGGATCAAATTATTCATAAATTCTTAAGAATCCACTATCGGCCATCTTAATATTTTTCTTGTAGGATAGAGGGAGATGAGAAGGCAGGGGCCAAATTAGGAAAAGGCAGAGGAAGTGAGTTTATGAATGATATTTTAGCCGATATGTTGCGGCTGTTACCGTATATGGCAGTAATCTATGCGGGAGTCTATGTAATGTTTCGAATTGGGAAGAAGCAGTGCAGTATATCGCATATTGTTTTAAGTATGTTATTTACCCTAGGGGTTGCTGGTATTTTTGCAATTACCGGAGTGACACCGATGAGTGGATTTCATGCAGAAGTACGGATCGAAGAAGTGAATATCATTCCGTTTTATGGGATTGTGGATATGTTAGGAAGTGCAATAGAAGATGGGCATTTTGAATATGCGGCGATCAATATCATTGGAAATATGATCTTGTTTATGCCGTTTGGATTCGGCCTTCCGCTTTTATGGAAAGAGTTTTACTCGTTAAAGAGAACGGTATTTGCAGGATTTTTGGTATCGTTGTTAATTGAATGTTCCCAGTTTTTATTAAGTCGCGGGACCGATGTTGATGATCTGTTACTGAATACGCTAGGAACTGTATTTGGCTATGTGCTTTTTGTAAAACTATATGCGATTCTTCCGAAACTGTCCCGTGTCTCAAAAGAGCGCAGAACATTTCCATTTGAAGCCACAGCAACCATTCTGCTTGCCTATGTAAGTTATTTTCTGCTCGGACTATATCATTATAAGAAGTTTTTTGCGTAAGGCTTTAGAATACCAATAAAATTCCAATATATAGGTAAAAATCATGATAAGCCGGATACCATGTGGATATAATAGAACAAAGAGAAATCATGAATGTGGGATGGTCTTATGATTCGAATTACATGTACGGAGGAAGAAAAGGTATTTTTGATACGAAGCATGGCATGCAGTGAAGAATGTCCATTTGCAGGAAATGAATGCATCAATACATCTGGGTGCCGGTCCTGTACGGATTGCATGAAAGAGCGGATTGAATGGATTCATATGGATTCCGAATAAAAAATGGAGAAACTCCCATACTATTCCTATTATCGTATGGAAGGAAGATGAGAGATATATGGTTGGCTTTGTGATTGGATTATTAGTCGGCGGAGTGCTTGGTGCAGGTGTGATCTGTCTGGTCGCAATTGCAAAAGAGAATGAGGAATGCCACCGTTAAGAAGCACCAGTCAGAGGCATTTTAAGGAACAAAAGGCTGTTACAGAAAACACCCCAATCGAAGGGAAATGGTTCTGTAACAGCTTTTTTCATTAGAAAGAAAGTATTATCTTCTTATAAACATAATTTAATGCAATTTTAAGTTTGTATCCTTATAATGAAGAAAAAATATGCAGGAAATAAGAGGAGAAAAAATCATGGAAAAAAGATGTTATGTATGTCCAAAATGTGGGTGTAATGAATATGAATCAGATCAGTTTCAGGCGACAGGAGGAAACTTTGCGAAGATATTCGATGTCCAGAACAAACGATTTATCACAGTAAGCTGCAGAAGATGTGGATATACAGAGTTATATAAGTCACATACATCCGATGGATGGAACATTCTTGACTTCTTTACAAACTAGGAAGAAAACGGCCTGGTTCTAAAATGAGAAAAACGTGCTATAAATAGTAAGAAGAGACTTTGACAAATGTCTGGCAGTGACCTGTAAAAAAGGAGATGTTTGAATGGAGGAAGTTCGAAATATGGCAGAGACCCTCATTGAGAATCAGGGAGTCTGTTTTTTAAGCGCGGTAGATCAAGAAGGCTATCCATCAACGAAGGCAATGCTTGCACCAAGGCTTCGGGAAGGGCTGCAGGTATTCTATCTGTCTACCAATACAACTTCGGATAAAGTAGGCCAGTACCGGTCAAATACTAAAGCATGCCTATATTTTTGTGATTCCAAGTATTATCGAGGAGTCACTTTACAGGGGCGGATAGAAGTATTGGAGGACAAAGAGATAAAACGGATGGTATGGAATAAAGGAAATACTATGTTTTACCCGGGGGGAGAAGACGACCCTAGTTACTGCATCCTCAAATTCACAAGCAAATCCGGCCGCTATTATAGCAATTTTCAGTCATGCGATTTTATAGTATGAAGATGAGATTAAACGACTTCTTAGGTACCGAATGGTGATATCTATTTTTTAATGTAAACCTCAAAAAAACAGCGGGGTAGGAAAGTTTCTGAATGTCAGACAGTGTTTTAATGTCTTATATTCGGAAATTTTCCTGCCCCGCTGTTTTCTTTGAGGTTTACCTCACCATTTAGTAGATCAAAAGCCGATAAAAGTCCATTCTACCATTCGATGTGGTCGGTGTAGGAGAAGAAAGAGAAATC
>CALZIE010000198.1 GCA_945787565.1 uncultured Lachnospiraceae bacterium | reverse complement strand
TGAAGTTAGTATACCGTCAGCTTCTTTCTAACGAAGTGGATGAACAGTATGTGAATCAGATTATGGATGAAATCGAGCCGACGCTTAAAAAAGATGCGACTTTAGATATGATTTTAGCTGCTGTTTATCAGAAGCTGGTATTAAAGATCGGTACAACACACTCAATGGAGTTAGAAGAAGGAAAGACAAAATACATCTTCTTTATCGGACCGACTGGTGTTGGAAAGACAACAACGATTGCCAAATTGGCATCCAGCATTGTAATGGGAAGAAAAGCGAAAGTTGCGATGCTAACATCCGATACGTATCGAATTGCTGCGGTTGAGCAGCTTCGTACCTATGCTAACATCTTAGATGTACCGTTAAAGGTTATTTATTCGGATACGGAGATGAATGAGATTACAGAAGAGTTTAGTCATTACGACATGGTATTCGTAGATACAGCCGGAAGAAGCCATAAGAGCAGTGAGCAGCGAGATGATATTGAGCGTCTGTTAAGCGCTGTGCCAGAAGAGGACAGAGAAATCTATTTAGTGCTTAGTTCCACAACAAAGTACAAAGATTTGATTTCGATTACAGAACGCTATTCAGAAATTACAAATTATCGTCTGATCTTTACGAAACTCGATGAAACAACCTGCATCGGAAATATCTTTAATATCAAGATGTTAACGAACGCACCATTGTCATATCTGACAAATGGGCAGAATGTACCGGATGATATCGCAAAGACGGATGCGCAGGCGATTGCAAAGCAGCTGTTAGGAGGCATTGAATAATGGATCAGGCAGAACAGTTAAGACGATTATTCATGCAACGATCAGGAAAAGCAGAGCAAGAAGAGAAAAGCGAAGAGATTGTCAGAACGAATGAGAATGCAATAATAGCTAAAACCACAGAAGGACGTAGGCTGGAAGAAGCGATAGCAGCAAATACATTAGAAAATGCCAACATGGCAGCAAATAATGAGCTGTTAGTGGAAGAAGAAACAAAACATGCAGTTTGTTCCGCACGTGTCATTACGGTGACAAGCGGAAAGGGAGGCGTTGGCAAGTCCACAACAAGCGTGAATCTAGCAATTCAGTTTGCAAGAATGAATAAAAGAGTCATTATACTGGATGCAGATTTTGGACTGGCGAATATTGAAGTCATGCTTGGAATCCGTCCGAAGCATAATCTGGCAGATCTGATATTTCATGGGAAAAGCCTGACAGATGTCATCACATATGGTCCTGAGAATATTGGATTTATTTCAGGGGGATCGGGCATACAGGAACTGACGAATCTAAGCAAAGATCAGATCAGTCTTTTGACGGAAGGATTAGCAGAACTTGATGAGTTAGCAGACGTCATTATCGTGGATACTGGTGCGGGAATTTCAGAAGCGATTTTAGAGTTCGTTAGCGCCAGCAGCGAGATCCTTTTAATTGCTACACCAGAACCAACATCCATAACCGATGCGTATGCCTTATTAAAAGCAATTAATAAAAAAGAGGATTTCTCTTCCATAGAGCATAAGATTTTTCTGATCGCGAACCGTGTAAGCTCTCAGAAAGAAGGAGAGGACATATTTAGTAAGCTAAATATGGTGGTGGAGCGATTCCTTGATATCAAGTTAAATTATCTAGGCAGCGTGATTCAGGATCCTTATGTCTCACGATCTATTATGAGACAGACACCAATTAGCATTCTCTATCCGGATATGAAAGCAGCAAAAGGTCTTAAGGAATTAGCAGAAAGATTATGTAAACAGGAAGAGGAAGCACCGGTAAAACAAAGTGGTGTGGCAGGTCTCTTTGGTAAATTAATAAAGAGCCGATTAAAACAAAAGAAAAATAATTAATGGAGGAAGGTATGCTTAATACAGTATTATCATTGGGAGATAAACTAGAATTAGTACGGAAGAATCATGAACCGTATAAGAGCAAATTGCTTGACTTCAAAGAGAATGGAACACTCTGCATCGCAATGCCAATTGAAAATGGTAGGCTGATCCCGCTTAGTGTGGGAGAATCCTACATGGTGCAGTTTTATACAGCAAGAGGTATGTATAGAGGGAATGGCACAATAACAGATCGTTATCGTGTCAAGAATATCTTTATGCTTGAAGTTGAGTTAGTAGGTGAGTTAGAAAAGTTACAGAGAAGAGAGTATTACCGTCTTTCCTGTATCTTAGACATCACATATCGTGCATTTTCAGAAAAAGAGCTTCTATTAAGAACGCTTCTCAATCAGAACAGCTTTGAAAAGGAAGAAGATAGAGAAGAAGTAGAGAATGAGCTTGCAGGTGTTTCTTTTCACTGGAATCCTGCTGTCATGATTGATATCAGCGGAGGGGGAATCCGTTTTCAGTCTCAGCTAAAGCAGGAAAAGGGAGATCGATTAACAATCAAATTTCCGTTATTTACACAAAATGGAGTAAAGCATTTCAGTCTTTATGCCAATGTCATTACTTCAAGAAAAGTAGAGCAGCTGTCTGGAACATATGAACACAGAGCCGCTTTTGTTGATATTTCGAGGGAAGAACGAGAAAGCATCGTTCGGTATATTTTCGATGAAGACAGAAAGAGAAGAAGGAAAAAATCAGGATTATGAAAAAAAATATTTTGATAGTTGATGACTCTGCACTTATGAGAAGAGTCATATCTGATATAATAGCGTCAGATGATCGTTTGACGATTGCAGACACAGCGTCAAACGGCTTACAGGCATTTGATCTGGTAACGTTAAATCCAAAGAAATACGATCTTATTCTTCTTGACATTAACATGCCAAAGATGAATGGGATTGAGTTCTTAGAGCAGTTAGATAAACTAAAGCTTAAACAGAAAGTCATTATTGTCAGCACCCTTGCAAAAGAAGGTGCAAAAGAGACAATCCGTTGTTTAGAGCTTGGCGCATTTGACTTTGTAACAAAGCCAGAAAGCTTCCTAGAAGCAAAGAATGACAGTTTTAAAAAACGTGTGCTTTCCGCACTCTGGGTAGCGTTAAATCTTTCAGAAGTACAGGAACAGTCTGGAAAGAAGATGCCAGGAGCAAGAATCGGCATCTCCACAACAAGAGCGCTTCATGAGTTAACAGCATCTAAGGTTGCTAGAAAGCCTTATGTTAAGAGTACACAGGGAGCGAAGAAAATTGTAGCGCTTGCCTGCTCTACCGGAGGGCCAAAAGCTCTTCAGCAGGTGATTCCGCATTTAAGCAAAGACTTAGACGCTCCAATGCTAGTTGTTCAGCATATGCCAAAAGGTTTTACCAATTCCTTAGCTACCCGCTTAAATGAATTAAGTGAGATTACGGTGAAGGAAGCAGAACACGGCGAAGTAATTAAAAAAGGTGTCGTGTATATCGCAAAAGGCGGAAGCCAGATGCGTGTTTTAAAAAGAGGAGAGGAATATACGCTCTCGGTAACAGAAGAACCAGCCAGAAACGGTTTAAAACCATGTGCCGATATTATGTATGAATCCCTTCTTAATACAGCATTTGATGATATTACATGTGTTGTCCTAACCGGTATGGGAGGAGACGGCACATTAGGTATAAAACAATTAAACGACAAGAAAAATATTTATGTTATTGCGCAGGATGAGCCATCTAGCACCGTATACGGAATGCCAAAGGTAGTTCATGAAGCAGGGCTTACCGATGAGGTGGTTACCTTAGGCCAGGTTGCTGCGGCAATACAGAAGAATGTGGGGGTACAAAAGAATGGATGTTAGCCAGTATTTAGAGATCTTTATTGATGAAACCAAAGAACATCTTCAGAGTTTAAATGAACAGTTATTAGTATTAGAGAAAGAGCCAGAAAATGAAGGAACGATTAATGAAATCTTCCGTGCGGCACATTCCTTAAAGGGTATGGCTGGTACTATGGGCTATAAAAGAATGCAGCGTTTAACACATGATATGGAAAATGTATTTTCTGAAATCCGTGCCGGAAAGATGAAAGTAAAGGCTGACTTAGTGGATGTTTTATTCCGTGGCTTAGATGCCTTAGAGTCTTACTTAGACAATATCGTGAATTCTGCAGATGAAGGAACAGAAGATAACGAAGAGATCATCAATGAGTTAAATCGTATCTTAAAAGCAGGGCTTGGAGATGAAAGTGAAGCACCTGTAAAAGAAGAACCAAAGAGAGCAGAAGTTCCAGCGGAAATCGTAAAGGAATTTAAATTAGAAGATCATGAAAACCGTGCCATTGCTAAGATTTACGAAGAAGGCGGCATTGCATATGCAATTACAGTTTATATACAGGAAGCATGTATTTTAAAAGCAGCAAGAGCATTCTTAGTATTCAAGGCATTAGAAGAGCTTGGTGATGTTATTAAGTCCAATCCGGACGTACAGGATATTGAAGATGAAAAGTTTGACTTCGATTTCTCCATCGTTTTATTATCAAAAGAAAATGAAGAGAAAGTAAGAGAAGCAATCCTTTCTGTTTCTGAAATCAAGGGAGCATGCATCAAAAAGATTGAAGCAGCAGAAGTTCCAGCAGAAGCTCCAGCAGAAGCTCCAGTAGAAGAAAAGAAAGTAGCTGAATCAGAAGAAAAGAAGGAACAGCCTACAAAACCTGCCCAGACAAAACAGGCACAGGCAAAGCAGGCACAGGCTGGTAAGCCAGTAGTAAACCGTTCCGTTCGTGTAGATATTAATGAACCTTGTCAGCGAGTTAATCATTGCAAAGAATGGTCTTGTATCCATGAACCAGACAGATACCGTTAAGACAGAGGACCGTTCCGGATTCAATGAGCAGATCGAATATTTAGAACGTATCACAACAAATCTTCACCAGTCCGTAATGAAAGTTCGAATGGTACCAATTGAAAGCGTTGTAAACCGTTTCCCAAGAATGATTCGTGACTTAAGCAAGAAATTAAATAAGAAGATGGAATTATATA
>CALZIE010000197.1 GCA_945787565.1 uncultured Lachnospiraceae bacterium | reverse complement strand
GAACAGGCTAAGGAAAGCTGGTTTGTAAGCACTGATGTGACTGTAAAACCAACCAGAAATGAAGATGGTACCATCAATATGCATGGCTTATTAGAATTAAATGAATCCGCTCCTAAAAATGCGGGTGGTAGATTAGATGTGACAAGTGATGAAGCAAAATCCGTTTATCCGGATGTAAACTTCAAACAAAATGGTGTGACAACAGATCCTACAGTGACACCAGTTCCAACAGAAACACCAGAACCTACAAAAGCACCAGAAGTGACAGAAACACCAGTTCCGACAACAGCACCAACAGCAACGCCAGTACCAACAACTAAGCCATCCTCCTCTACAAGCAGTTCTTCTGCTGTGACACCGACTCCAACACTTGTACCAGCGAGTGTCAGTGTGGTTCCTTTAAAAGAGGAAAAGACAGTTCAGGAAATCTTAGCAAAGGATGAGAATAATAACGACGCTGTAATTGCAGCAGTAAATGGTGGAGAAACAGGAAACATTGAGGTTACAGTTGACGTAAGCACAAATAGCGAGTTAAAGAGTGGCTCTAATGTTTATGTTTACTTACTAGATGAAAAAGCAGGAAAACTATTAAGCATTGCAGGTGGATATAGCTATAAGGTAAATAGTGATCTTACAGTTGATTTACATGTGGCATACGACGGAGAATATGTTCTTCTTGCAAATCCAGCAGCAAATAGCGTATTAAAGAGCCTTCCGGCACAGGTATGGTCCACAATTGATTATCCAGTATTTTACTTAGGTGGTGAGATCGGAGCAGAAAGAGAACTTTTGGTTCACCTTCCAAAATGCTTAGAGCGTGTCGCTTCCTTAAAGGATGAGACATCTTCCGAAGCAATGGGAGCTGTTACAATCTCTTATGCATCATCCGATGAAAGCGTAGCAACTGTATCAGAAGATGGTATCGTTAAGGCAATCGGTACAGGAAAAGCAGAGATTACAATCAAAGTAACATTTGAGTCTGGAAAAGTAAAAACAATGAAACGTGCGATTCTTGTAAAAGAACCAGCAGTACGTTTAAAAGTTGCGAAAACAACAGCAACAGCAGGAGATGTTTTTGCTTATTCTGTAAAAGGCTTGGGATATAAGACAAGTGAGATTGAAGTCTCAGTTGAAGATAATGGTGTTTTAGAGATTATGAAAGATGGTCAGATTAAGGCTGTCAAAGCAGGAAAGGCAGTAGTAACTGCTAAGTATGGCAAAATCACCGTGACAAAGGAAATTACGGTAAAGTAATAAGCAGTATTCTATGAGAGGTAGCAGAGTACAGCACAGTAGAACGTGAAAACAGGCAAGAAGAAATGAGATAAAAAGGCACATAGAAAGCATGCAAAAGTATCAGGAGCATGCAAAGAAAGAGGGCTCGTAATAAGAAGAGCTCTCTTTTTTGTTTCTATAAAAAAGAACCAGTTAACTAGTGATTGTAACAGGATAGGAAAAGCGTTACAATTACTTAAACGGAAAATCAGAAAAAAGGGAGAAATGTTTTAGTCACTATATCTTGAAAGAATAATGCAAAATAGTATGTAACAGAAAGGTGTTTTTATGGAAGTCAGAAAAGCAGATCTGTATGATGAGAAGGAGCTTACTAAGCTTCGGCTTGAGTATCTGGAAGAAGAGAAAACGCTTGAAGATGCAATGAAATATCAGCTGATGAATGCGTTGCCGGATTATTTTCAGGAACATCTGAATCGGGATTTGTTTGTGTTTTTGGCTTGTGATAAGGATAAAATCGCCGGAACAGTATTCTTACAGGTTGCCTATAAGCCGAATAGCGTATCTTTCCCAAATGGAAGAATCGGTATCGTGCTGAATGTTTATGTAAGAAGAGAATATCGCAGAAAAGGGATTGCTGGCAGGATGATAGCCGATATGTTACAGGAAGCGAAGAGCATGAAGTTAGACTATATTGAGTTAAAGGCAACAAAGATGGGAGAAGGACTATATCGAAAAATTGGATTTGAGGAGAACAAGGAATCTTATTTGTCAATGAGATATGTATGGAGAGAAGAGTAGGAGAATGGCAAGAAAGATGCATGACGGAAACCTCTTTTGTAAGTGCATTTTTATCGGAGATGAAGATGAAGAAAGTCGTGTTTAATAGAACAAGTTTGATTCGACGGATTTCTTTAAGACGCCGCTAAAGGGCGTTGACTTCTCTGGATGTGAGCTGCAGGCAATTATGTTATCGGATGATTTTAAAGAGATAAAGGGTGCCAAACTGAATGCGATGCAGGCGGCTGAGATTGCAAAAATGTTAGGTGTCGTGATAGTATAATAGCTTCACGATTCCGGTTTACTTGGAAAAATCATAAACTATGCCACGTTAATTCTTTTCTACGCTAAAACGGTGAGTTAGTATAATATACCATATAACCGGATAAAAATAGTTGACATATAGAACTGCTTTTCAGTATAATCAACCGAGGAATTTACTAGAAAAAGGAGTACGGAGGAAAAAAGTTGAAAGAACAAAAGAAAAATAATGAAAAAGGGAAAATCACATTTTCCATGCGTTACCAAATCATGGCATTGTGTCTTAGCAGTGTATTACTGATGTTAGCCATAATATCTGTGCAGGTTATTCCAAGCGTAACGAAAATCGTGACACAAGACAAGAAAAATTACATGAATGACTTTATTACCTCACATTCTGGAAACATTACGAATAAGGTAGAAGATATCAAAACAACAATTAATAACATTGAATATACATGCGCCATGATTGATAACTCTAATATGAATGGCGATTTTTTTGCAGAGATGAATACGGTACTTCGAAACTTTGCATCACAGAATCAGTTAGATAGTCAAAGTGTTTATATTGTGGGTACCAATAAAAAGGTTATGGCGGCGCTAAGCGATTCTTATCTTGGTGGAATGATAGATGATGAGAGTTATAATGTGGCTTTTAACAGTGATAAAGAAATAGAAGTTCAGACGATAGCAGATGAAACAACCGGAACGGTAAGACTGTTATTTACAAAGAAAATTAAATCTGGTGATCAGGTCCTAGCAATTCTTTTTTATTATGTGAGCAATGAAGTGATCCAGAATGCAGTAGTGGATTTTACGCTGACAGGTATTGATGAACCGAAAGTCTATGTAATTGACCGTGATGGAATTCTGATTGCAAACAGCAATACTAGTGCAATTGGTATTAAGACAGGGAATACTGTTTTGCCAGAAATGCTTGAGCGAAAAGAGGATGGCGAAAGCATTTCTGCAGAGGCTGGATATGGAAAATATGAATATGAGGGCGATGAGGTTGGTGTAAGCTATATCTATCTGCCAGAAACCGAGTGGACCCTTGCGATTGCTACTTTAGATAAAATTGTATATAGTTCCGTTGATGACGTTAAGAGGGGATATATTATAAGTTCGACTATCAGTTTTGTTCTGGCAGCAGTTGTTATTTTCTTCTTTTCTATTTATTTCTCGAAACCAATCGAGATGATGAAAGATATGATTTCAAAGGCAGGGAATCTTGATTTTACTCTGGACCGTGAGGAAAAGAGATTTAAGCGAATCAGCAAGCGTAAGGATGAGATTGGTGCAATGGCTCAGTCAATTGCCTCAATGCTTGGCATTGTCAGCGAGAAGCTTGCAGACGTAAGCGAAAGCTCCAATCATATTAATAAGGCAGCAGCCGATTTACAGAAGATTTCCAATGAAATCAGCGATATGGCTGGTGATACAAGTGCGATTACAGAAGAGCTTTCCGCAGGAATGGAAGAAACAACAGCAAGTACAGAAGCGATTGCTAGCGATGTAAGTGACTTGAAAGAAAATGTAAGAGGCATCAAAGATGAAATCGCGGCTACGACTCAGACAACAAGCGATATTATCGTAAGAGCAAGAGATGTTATGGAACAGTCCTTACAGGCAGAACAGAATACGAGAAAACTGTTTGCAGAAATCAAGCAAAAAGGTGATGCTGCGATTGAACAGTCCAACGCAGTAAAACAGATTGATAAATTTGCACAGGTAATTCAGGATATCGCAGGTCAGACAAGTCTTTTAGCACTGAATGCATCCATCGAGGCTGCCCGTGCGGGGGATGCCGGAAGAGGATTTGCAGTAGTAGCAGAGCAGATTGGAAGTCTTGCACAGCAGTCATCTGATACGGTAGGTAAGATTACAGAGATGGTAGCAGAAGTAAATAAAGCAGTTGCGAATATTATTGAATGTTTAGAAATGAGTCAGGAATTCGTTGAGACAAATGTGTATGCGGATTATGACAAAGTACAGAAAATCTTAACTGGTTATGAAAATGATACACATGGTCTTCATGAAACAATGAATCGTATTGACTCGAATGCAACCGATCTCGCTAAGACAATGGATGGCATTACCGAAGCAATTCAGGCAATCAACCTGACTTTACAGGAAGCGGCGATTGGAGTATCGGATATTGCGCAACGCAATAGTTCCATTGGTGGGCTGACTGCAGATAGCAATCAGATGGTAATGGAAACAGAATGCATTGCAGCTGAATTAAAACAGAATATTGGTATTTTTAAATTATAAGATAAAACGATAAGATAGCAGAAAGCTATCAAACGAAATAAAAATCCTGAGAGTCATAAGTAGTACAGAATGGCTTCTCAGGATTTTTATTTCATTTAGCAGCTTTTGTATCTGCCATATTTTGAATACATAGAATTTTTTAGATATGCTAAACTATTTATTGTAGTGATGAAAGGATGGTTTGGCTATCATGAAATTTTTTAAGTGTAATAATGAAGGAATTGTAATTCCAGTTACTAAGTGCTTTACCAACGATATTTCTTTTGAAGGTGTACAGGAAATCACACCAAACACAACACCGGCAGCACCAGAAAAGCATATGCCGATTGTTACCGTTAGCGAAGATACGGTAACAGTGAATATCGGTAGCGTATCTCATCCAATGTCAGAAGAG
>CALZIE010000196.1 GCA_945787565.1 uncultured Lachnospiraceae bacterium | reverse complement strand
GTAGATCATAGTTGAATTCACTATTTGCAAGTGCTATGATGGAATTATAAGGAAAAAACAGAAAGGGAATGGAATATGGAACAGTTTACATTTGGAACAATTAAGTATGAAAGACCGGACTATGATTTTTATAATAAGAGCTTTGAGGAGCTTTCTAAAAAGGTTACAGAAGCAAAATCATTTGCAGAGATTAAAGCTATTCTGGAAGAAGCCAATCAGCTGCTGGTTACATTAAGCACGATGGGAAGTGTGGCTTACATTCGAAATACACTGGATACGACGGATGAATTCTATGAAAAGGAAATCGAGTATCAGAATAACGAGGATCCGGTTTTTGAAGATAAGCTGGTGGCTTTTTATAAAGCCTTGTTAGCAAGTCCATTTAAGGAAGAACTTCGTAAGGAATACGGAAATCAGCTGATTACGAAGATGCAGCTGGATGTCGATAGCTTTAATGAGCAGCTGATTCCATTTATGCAGAAGGAAGGCGCGCTGACAACCAAATATCAGAAGCTGATGGCGATGGCTAAAATCCCGTTTGATGGAAAAGAATTGAATCTTTACGGTATTCAGAAATACTTTGAACATCCGGACAGGGAAGTAAGAAAACAGGCATTTAAGGCATATTCCGACTTTTATCATAGCAATGAGGAAGAGATGGAAGAAATCTTTGCCGAACTGATCGAAGTAAGAAATGCGATGGGAAAAGCGCTTGGATATGACAATTACATACCGCTTGGCTATAAGAACCAGGGAAGAACCGATTATGGGAAAGAGGAAGTGGCAGCATTCCGTGAACAGGTACGAACAGAAATCGTGCCATTATGTGAGGAACTTTTTAAGGCTCAGGCGAAGAGAATCGGCGTGGATGAACTGAAAGTATACGACGAATTCTTTATTTTCCCGGATGGAAATGCAGAGCCGGCCGGAGACGATGAGTACATGATCAATGAGGCAAAGAAGATGTATCATGCTATGAGTCCGGAAACGGCAGAGTTTATTGACTTTATGATTGATCATGAATTAATGGATCTTAAGAATAAGCCGAATAAGGCTTCCACCGGTTATCAGACAGACTTAATGGCATATAAGGCACCATTTGTTTTCTCTTGCTTTAACCATACGATTGGGGATATGCAGGTATTAAGCCATGAGTTAGGACATGCATTTGCTGCTTACCAGGCAATGAGACATCAGAGCATTGTACCGTATTATTCCGAATCCACAGATATTGCAGAGATTCATTCCATGTCCATGGAGCAATTCGCATACCCATATGCAGAGCAGTTCTTTGGAAAGGATGCAGATAAATTCCGTTTCGCACATTTACAGGAGGCAATTACCTTCGTGCCATTTGGTGTTGCAGTAGACGAGTTCCAGCATATCATGTATGCAAACCCGAATCTGACTCCAAAGGAACGTACCTATGAATGGCATAAGCTTGAGGAAAAATATATGCCTTGGAGAAAATATGAGGACGATGAGTTTATGGAACGAGGCGGATTCTGGTATCATAAGCTGCATATTTTCTTATATCCTTTCTACTATATCAATTATACCCTTACAACAATGGGGGCAATGGAATTCAAGAAGAAATATCAAGAAGATAAGGAAGCTGCATGGAAGGATTACCTTACCCTCTGTAATGTGGGCGGAAGTTTAAGTTATCTAGAGACATTAAAGGCGGCCCATCTCTCGGTTCCATTTGAAGAAGGAAGCGTGAAACGTGCCATCTCCTATGCAAAGGATATTCTGTTAAAGGCAATCGAAGAAGAACAGGAAAAATAGAAGAAGATTTGTTTCCAATAAAAACATGATTGTCAAGGAAGTAAATATCTGTTATCCTTGGATTCTGAAAAAAATAAAAGATCATTTTAGCAGATGAAAATAAGTCCCGGTAAGGCGGAATCATTCCGTTTTACCGGTCTTTTTTATTTTAGGCGACAAATAGAAAAGTGTTTTTTGTCACAAAAAAACAGGATATGTCTTGAATTGGGATTAATTGTAAGGTATGATAAGGGTAGAAAAAGATCAGGTAATAATGTAAGCCCATTGCTTATAACTTTTACAAAGGAGAAAATCAATGGTAACAGTGTAAGATATGGGCAAGCACAAGCACAATAGAGACACGATAAAACATAGAAAAGGAGACACGGAATATGAGTACGATTATTGGTGTTATTGCAAGTCCGCTGTCTGAGGGAAGAGAACAGTCAGACAGAAATGTAGTGACGAATAGTTATCTGAATGCCGTCAGTTTAGGAGGGGGCACTCCAATCATTCTTCCGATTACGGCAGATAAGGAGCAGATGGATGCCAGCTTAGATTTGTGTGATGGCATCTTATTCTGTGGCGGAATCGATGTGAATCCGCTTTTATATCATCAGACGCCCCACCTGCTTTTAGGTGCCTGCAACATGGAATATGACTGCTTTCAGATCACAATTATGAAAAAAGTGTTGGAACGCAACATGCCGATGTTGGCAATCTGTCGCGGAATTCAGCTTTTAAATGTGGTACGGGGAGGCTCTCTGTATCAGGATGTAACCTTACAGCCAAAGGAAGCAATGAGACATATGCAAAAAGAAGAAGACCGCTCAAGACCAAGCCATAAGGTACAGATTATGGAAGGTACTGTGCTGTCTAAAATCTTTCGCAGCGAGGTGCTGACAAACAGCTATCATCACCAGTCCGTTAAGGATCTTGGTGAGGGCCTGATTGTCAGTGCAAAGGCAGAGGATGATACGATTGAGGCAATCGAGATGGCAAATCATCCATTTCAGATTGGGGTGCAGTGGCATCCGGAATGTATGGTACAGTCTTCTCCTAGCATGCGGGAATTGTTCCGGGAGTTTGTAAATGCGAGCAAAAATTATGGCGCATTATTTCAGAAAGATTGCGGAGTGGTTTAAGAGACATAGAAAGAAATGGATGGAACAGAGAAATAGAATGGAGTACGATCGGATGCTCCAAGTCACTATAAATAGTCATACTGGTTGGCTTGGGGCATTAATAAGAATATCAACCATATAAAGGAAACAAAAAATATTCAAAATTGTGTTGACAAATAACAAAATATAATGTATTATATGTCTTGTCTTCACGAAAGACAAAATTAAATACGCACGAGTGGCTCAGTGGTGGAGTATCGCCTTGCCAAGGCGAGGGTCGCGGGTTCGAATCCCGTCTCGTGCTTACTAAAAGTCTTGTATTTCAAGGCTTTTTTTGTTTGTCAGAATAGGTGCACTATTATGTGCACCTATTTTAGGAAAGCATTTATTGGATTTATCACGACAGGGGATCCAAGCCCTGAAAAAACGGAGAAATTCATACAAAGAAACAGGTAGAAGAATATCAAAAGCATGCGGATTAGAGTGTAAACACAGATAGCCAAAAAGCAATTTCTAATATAATGGATGTATTTTAAGACTTTAAGGGAGTGCCACACTAAGAGAAGTCAAAATTCTTATGATGGATATTCCATTTTTTGTGACGGTCTGGTTTCTATGATAAAAGATGTAGAAAAAAATTGCGATTGATGTGGATAAATAGAAAACGATTGTTAGAGCAGGTTAGTTATTATATTATCTGTAATTGTTTTTTATAGTTTGCCTGGGCGAGAAGAAAATTTGAAAGATAGAAAGATAAAAAGATAGAAAAGTCAGTATTGACAATATATTAAGAAATGAATATAATAACAATATAAATTGCATACAATATAATTTGAGAAAATACAAATAAACAAAAGCAGAATCAGTTAAAAAATACGAAAACAGAGGATGCTGTAAAGTTCTTTATTTTTTTTGCTCATAAAGATTGTAAACAATCAAATTTGAAAAAATGAAAGAAGGAGAGATGATATGGGATTTTATGATTTTTCGGCAAGAAAGATGAACGGGCAGGAAGTTAAGATGGCAGATTACAAAGGAAAGGTGGTACTGGTTGTCAATACAGCAAGTAAGTGTGGCTTAACACCTCAGTTCACAGGGCTGGAAGAACTTTATAAAGAATACAAAGACCAGGGACTTGAAATTCTAGGTTTCCCATGTAACCAGTTTGCAAAGCAGGATCCGGCAAGCAATAAGGAAATCAGTGAATTCTGTCTGATCAATTACGGTGTTACATTTACCATGTTTGAAAAAATCGATGTAAATGGGGAAAATGCACATCCGCTCTATAAATTCTTAAAGAGTGAGGCAAAAGGTGCATTAGGGAATGAAATCAAATGGAATTTCGGTAAATTCTTAATTGATGCAAATGGTAATGTAATCAAAAGATATGCACCGATCACAAAACCATCTAAGTTAAAAGGTGATATAGAAAAATTATTAAAGCAAAGATAATAAAGCAAAGATAATCTATCAAAGATAATAAATCATCTTTGATAGAATAGCGAATCTCTCAAGTTACCGAAAAGACGAGGAAAGAACAAAAAAAGAATAGCACGGAGGAAAAAAAGATGGCAAAAGTAGTTCGTTCGGAAGAATTTAAGATAGAATCAGCAGAAGGTGTGGTAGTAGTGGATTTCTTCGCTAACTGGTGTGCACCATGTAAAATGTTATCTCCGATTTTTGAGGAGCTAGGACAGGAAATGGAAGGGAAAGCAAAATTTATTAAGGTGGATGTGGATCAGAGTCCGGAGATTGCAATGCAGTATGGTATTACCAATATCCCAGCCATGGTGATATTAAAGGATGGCGAAAGACAGGATATGATGGTTGGCTTTTCGCCAAAAGCAGGCATTCAGGAAAAAGTAGAGCAATATTTATAAACAAAAATATTTATAAAGAAAAGTATTTTAAGGAACATTCTTTGGATAAAGGAATGTTCTTTTTTAATCAATAAAAGTATAAATTGATAAATGGAATAATTTGTAATAAACTGAAGCTAGATGGAGGCTAAAGTACTGTCATAATAAGTCTATATAAGTCTACAAAAGAACAATAAAAAA
>CALZIE010000195.1 GCA_945787565.1 uncultured Lachnospiraceae bacterium | reverse complement strand
GAAGAAAATCTGTTTGCTGAAAATCTGACAGAGGTATCGGAACTGCTTGGAACAAGCTATCGGCATCTTCTTCGTATCCTTAGTAATTTTTCTAAATCCGGGTATGTAAAAAAGACTTCCGAAGGTTACCTCCTTCAAGATTTAGCGACGTTGAAAAGACTGGGAGCCGATATTTATTTGTAATAGGAGAGTGCAGGGGTATAGAAAAAATAATAAATGGTAAAAATTATAAATAGGATTGACATATCCATGTCAGAGAACTATAATTGGAAAAAATTAATAGGACACATCAAGAAAAGGCAATGAAGAGAAGAGTAGCCGGAGCATGCGTGCACAGAGAGTTCCTGAGGGTGGAAAGGGAATCATGCATCCCGTGTGAAACAAGGCTCGGAGCTGCATACGGATCAGCCGGAATTAGGCTGTGATGCTATGACGGACGTTCCCGTTATCGAACAAGAGTATGTTTGTACTTAGAGCTTTTTATGGTGACATAAGAAGAAAAAAAGGGTGGTACCGCGAGAAATCGCCCCTGCATAAATAAAAATGCAGGTGGTGTTTTTTTTTACCCTTTTTTCAGTAAATGCATTAAAAAGCGAAGAAAAAATGTAGGCAGTTGAAAAAGCATGTACATGAATGAAATATATGAGAGCTGTCTGCATGCAGAGCAGGAAAAAGTTAAGAACGTAAATATAAGAAAGCAGAGAGAAGAAAGGAATGGAGAGATTATGAACCCTAATACAATCGGAAAGTTTGATAATGTGGAAGCGCCTAATAAGACAGACAAGAATGATAAAGTGAGCATGATCCGAGAAAAAGTAGCTGGATTAGAGAAGGAAAGGCCTGCCTTTCCAGAGCGTGCGGTTGTAACAGCCGGAATGCCGTATGGAAATAAGGAACTGCATTTTGGGCATATCGGTGGTGTATTTGTGCATGCGGATACGTACGCCAGGTTTTTAAGGGACCGGATTGGAGAGGAGAATGTAATCTTTGTATCTGGAACCGACTGCTATGGATCTCCGATTCTTGAAAGTTATCGGAAGTTAAAAGAGAGCGGAGAGTTTGAAGGAACCATTGAAGATTATGTAAGAAAGAATCATCTGGCCCAGAAGAAGGCATTGGATGATTACGAAATCAGTCTGAATTTGTACGGGGCATCGGGGCTTGGCAGGACAAAGGAAATCCATCAGGAAGTGTCAGACGAGATATTTAACACGCTTTTAGCACATCATTATCTCATTAAAATGGTGACACCACAGTTTTTTGATGAAGAAAAACAGGTATTTTTAAATGGCAGACAGGTAGTTGGAAAATGCCCGATTGAAGGCTGTTCATCGGATAAAGCCTATGCAGACGAATGTTCCATGGGACATCAGTATATGCCTTCCGAGTTAATCGATCCCATTAGCACCTTATCAAATAAGCCGCCGGTCGTACGGGAGGTGGCGAACTGGTATGTAAGGCTTGATGAATGTCAGGAGATGCTAAAGGAGAGAGTCGAATATTTAAGGACAAAGAAGGATGAGAGAAAGTATACGCTCAATACAATTGAAGAGTTTTTAAAATCCCCTGTAATCTATGTGCAGAGAAAGCAGATTAAGGATCGGGAGAAATTAGAGAGCATGCTCCCTGAGCATACGGTTGTGGATGAGGAGAAGAAAGCCTCCCTTACCTATGTATTTAAGAACCTCAAAGACAGGGATCAGGCACGAGTGGTGCTAAACAGCCTTGGAATCCATTTTCGAACGGGAAAGACATTAGTACCATTCAGACTTTCTGGAAATGTGGAATGGGGCGTTAAGGTGCCAGAAGCAGATGGTATGAAAGACCTTACGTTCTGGGTATGGCCGGAATCACTGTGGGCACCAATCTCTTTTACAAAAGCGTATCTCGAGCAGATAAAAGAAAATGCGGAGGATTATGTGAAATGGTGGAGAGACCCGAATGCAAAGGTGTATCAGTTTATCGGTGAGGATAATATTTATTTTTATGGAATTGCAGAGATGGCAATTTTTGCAGGATTATTAGCAGATAAAGAAAGTCCGGTAGATATGAAAGAATGCAACCTGCCACAGATCATTGCTAATAATCATATTTTGTTTTTAGATAAGAAGGCAAGTTCCAGTTCCGATGTCAAACCTCCTATGGCAGCGGACCTGCTTCAGTATTATACGGCAGAACAGCTCAGAATTCATTTCTTAAGTCTTGGACTTGCTAATAAGAGCGTCAGCTTCATGCCTCAGGTTTATCTGCCAGAGGAAAAGAAGAGCGGCGTGGATACTGTTCTTAAGGATGGAAATTTATTGACGAATGTGTTTAACCGTTTGGTGCGTTCCTGCTTTTATACAGTACAGACCTATTGTGGCGGGATGTTACCGGAAGGAAGAGTGGACGAGGAGATTTCCCTTCGGTCGAAGGAGGCGGCGCTTACGTATGAACGCCATATGTATCGGCATGAATTCCATTCCATTACTTATGTATTAGACGATTATATCCGGTATCTCAATAAGTATTATGCCAATTCGATTAGAGAGGCAGAGAAGAATAATGATCAAAAGGCAAGGGAAAGGATTTTAGTGAATTGTTTTTACGGAATCCGGGTTGCACTTGTCTTACTTCATCCGGTTGCTCCGACTGGATGAGAATGAGTGAGGGAGTACCTTGAGGCAGAGAAGACAATCTATCGTTGGGATACGATATTTGAGCCATTAGAAGTCTTTTTAAAGGATAGAAAAAAGGCATTTAAGGAGCTGCTTCCAAGAGTGGATTTCTTTGAACACCACCCATCCCAGTTTGAGGAAAAAGCAGAAAAATAAAAGAAGACAGAACTGACAGCTTTTCCAAAATAAGATTGTACAAAATCTAATAGAGTATGCTATAATAAGAATATGCTTTTTCGTATCAATTCGACCTAATTCTTCGGGCAAATGGGAAAGCGCCCTGAAGAAGGAGTGGCAGGCGGAAAAGGGATAGGAGTAATTCATTATGGCATTTGATTTTGTGTATGGCATGATAGGGGATGCCATTGAAATAGAACAATATACAGGGGATGAAAGCATCGTTTCCATACCGGAGACGGTGGAAGGAAAGCGTGTTACATCCGTAAAAAAATATGCGTTTAGGGAATGCCGGGGGATTAATGAGGTAATCCTGCCGGATTCTATTGAAACGATTGGAAGCCATGCCTTTTATAATTGCAGAAGACTGAAGAAAATCACTCTTTCGGACCGGGCAGCAGATATCGGAGATGGTGCATTTAAAAACTGCGATGAGCTTTCATTTGTAAGCATGAACATGCAGCTTATGAAGAGTGGGTGCATCAAAGGAATTTTAGAAGAAATCAATCACGAGATTTTATTTGAGTTTATTTACCCAGAAGAAAATGGTGAGATTAAATCAAGAATTGTTTTTCCGAAATATATGTACCAGTATAATGAGAACACATCGGCAAAGATTGTATGGCAGGAAACATTAGGGTCCGGCATGCATTACAGAGAGTGTATGAATTTTGATGGTGTGGATTATAAAAAATACGATGAGAATTTTCATGTGGCAGTAGCACTGGAATCCGCCAAGACAGCAGAGGAAATCGCGCTAAATCGTCTTTGGTATCCGTATCAGCTTTCAAAAGGAGCAGAGGATAAGTATAGAC
The DNA here is from genome assembly GCA_945787565.1 of uncultured Lachnospiraceae bacterium. Lineage (GTDB taxonomy): Bacteria > Bacillota > Clostridia > Lachnospirales > Lachnospiraceae > Lachnoclostridium. Next base: position 1,310 of record CALZIE010000195.1, on the reverse strand, counting down.
AGTATGTAGAAAAGAACCTGATTTCCATTCTGAACCGCTTTATTTCAGAAGAAGATATGGAGCGGATTGAGTTTCTTGGAACACTGGCGATGTTTACAGAAGCTAATATCGATGATTTGTTAGCGTTAGCGTATGAGAGTGAGAAGCCGTCGATAACCGGATACTTTATGAATTATAAGCACCAAAACTTAAAGCGGGAAGAAAAATTGTTTGAGTTTTAGGAAAGTTAGATAGGAACATTTCAATGGGCAGTGAAGTAAGAGAACAGTTAAAGGATATCGGCATACAGATTTTATCAGCTTCCAAAAATGAGCTGTATCTGGCGATGCGTTTTTTAGATATCCCGTTAAGCAGCTTAGGATATGAGTTAAATATGTCCACGTTCTTTGTAGCAACGGACGGGGACATGATTTATTTTCAGCCAAGGTTCTTAATTGAAAAATATAAATATGACAGGATTTTAATTAATCGTGCCTATCTCCATATGGTAATGCACTGTATCTTTAGACATTTGTACCAGGCAGAGGATAAGGATGAGGAAATCTGGAACCTTTCCTGCGATATTGCAGTCGAGGCGATTTTAGATGAAATGGAGTATGGTGCGCTAAAGCAGCTTGTCAGTGAAAAAAGAAAAGAGGCTTATGAGCTTCTAAAAAAGAAGGTAACCGTCTTAAATGCAGAATCCATTTATCAGTATCTGGTTGGTGGGGAAGTGAATGTATCGGACATTCTTGCGTTTGAGGCAGCATTTTTAGTGGATGATCACTGCTTCTGGAGAGCGAAGAAGAAAGAGAACGATCAGGAACAGGAATCAAACGATAAGAAAAAAGACGGTCCAAATGACAAAAAACAAGAACAGCAAATGCGTGAAGGTATGGAAAAATGGAAAAAGGTCAGCGAGAAGATGCAGACCAATTTAGAGACATTTGCAAGGAATATCGGGACAGAATCAAAAAGTTTGCTAGAGCAGATGAAAATCGAGAACCGAGAGCGTTACGATTATAGAAGCTTTCTTAGAAAGTTTTCAGTCGTAAAGGAAGAGATGCAGTGTGATCTGGATTCCTTTGACTATGCATTCTATCATTATGGGATGGAGATGTATGGGAACATGCCGCTTTTAGAGGAATTGGAATATAAGGAAGTAAACCGGATTGAAGAGTTTGCAGTGGCAATCGATACATCCGGGTCCTGTTCTAGCGACTTAGTGAAAGCATTTTTAGAAGAGACATTTGCAATCCTAAAGAGTACGGAGACATTTTCAAAGAAGGTAAAGGTGCATATCATCCAATGTGATAATGAGATTCAGGATG
>CALZIE010000194.1 GCA_945787565.1 uncultured Lachnospiraceae bacterium | reverse complement strand
GAAAAACGATAAATTAGGTAAAAAACTGTATATTACCGGAAAAGGCAGATGTAATATTACAAATGCGTCTGATATGGAGACAGTTGCAGAAAATGTTGTGTCAAACCGCAGATTTTTATATTCTGCATTTGCAAACTTGACTAACACAGATGTTATGAAATTCTTTGATGATTTGGGATGTAAGACAAAGGTAGAACGCGGAAACAGGGTGTTCCCAGTGTCGGATCATTCATCCGATGTTATTTCAGCATTAGCAAGAGAACTAAATCGTCTTCGCGTATCCGTTCGATTTGGCATGGAAGTAAAATCGATTATAGAGGAGGATGGCGAGTTTAAAGGTGTAACACTGTCAAATGGCAGTAAGGTAATGGCGGACCGTGTTATTATCGCAACAGGAGGCCTTTCTTATCCGAGTACCGGTTCTACAGGAGATGGATATCGCTTTGCAAAAGCGATGGGACATAAAGTGACGGAATTAAATCCGTCCTTAGTTGCAATTCATTTAAAAGAAGATTACATTAAAGGACTTCAGGGGCTTTCCTTAAAGAATATTGAGGTAAAAGTGACAGCAGGCAAACCTCTTCAGGAAGAAAAGGAAGAAGAAGGGGAAAAGAAAAAGAAGAAAAAGATAAAAGAAGGAAAAGAGCTTTATTCGGCATTTGGTGAAATGCTGTTTACTCACTTTGGGGTAAGCGGACCAGTTATTTTAAGTGCCAGCTCTCATCTGATTCCATATATGCATGCGAACGAGCTGATTTTACATCTGGATTTAAAACCTGCCTTGTCGAAAGAACAATTAGATGCAAGAATTTTAAGAGATTTTGAAGAAATTAAAAATAAACAATTTAAGAATGCCTTAGATCAGCTATTGCCACAGAAATTAATTGGGGTTATAATAGCAGTTAGTAAAATTTCGCCTGAGAAGAAAGTGAATGAAATTACAAGAGAAGAACGTGCGAATTTGGTGTCACTGATTAAAGACATGAAGTTTTCCGTGCTTCGTCTTGGAGGCTATAATGAAGCCGTTATCACAAAAGGTGGAGTAAGCATAAAGGATGTAAATCCATCGACTATGGAATCAAAATTAGTGAAAGGTGTGTTCTTTGCAGGGGAAGTGCTGGATTTAGATGCGCTTACCGGAGGATATAATCTTCAGATTGCGTGGTCAACAGCATATACTGCAGGAATTTCAGTATAAAAAAAGTTTACTTTAGGAGGAAGAGATGAAGTATTACAGTATTGCCATTGATGGACCTGCAGGAGCGGGAAAAAGTACAATTGCGAAGAAAATAGCAAGACAGTTAGGGTACATCTATATTGACACAGGCGCGATGTATCGTGCGATGGGCTTATATTTCAGCGATAACAATGTTTCACTGGAAGAAGAAAGTGAGATCGCAAAAGCGTGTCAGAATGCCACGAGATCCATCACATTTGCAGATGGAGAACAGCAGGTAATTTTAAACGGTGTGAATGTCAATGGAAGAATCCGTACCGAGAAAGCCGGAAAGATGGCGTCCATGGTTTCTGCCAAGACTGCCGTTCGTGAAAAGCTTGTAGAACTTCAGCAGCAGTTAGCAAGAACAGAGAATGTCGTGATGGACGGAAGAGATATCGGAACGAAAGTATTAGTAGATGCGGATCTGAAAGTATACTTAACAGCCAGCTCTTTGGTGCGTGCTAAGAGAAGATATGAAGAACTGGTGGCAAAAGGAACAGAATGCAATCTTTCTGAGATAGAGAAAGATATTATTGATCGCGACTACCGTGATATGAATCGTGAGATCTCTCCTTTAGTACAGGCAGAGGATGCAATCCTAGTTGATAGTTCTGATATGACCATTGATGAAGTGAAGGACAAGATCATTGAACTATTTCAGAATGCTATTCAGTAAAAAGTTTAAACAGAGAATAGAATGGAGATAAGAAGTGAAAGTAACGTTAGCTAAGACAGCAGGTTTCTGCTTTGGGGTAAAAAAAGCTGTCGATCAGGTATATGAGCAGGCAAAAAGTGATAAACACGTTTATACGTATGGACCGATCATACACAATGATGAGGTAGTAAACGATTTAGAAAAACACGGTGTCCAGGTTATCCATTCGCTGGATGAATTGAATGATATAACCGGGGGAACAATAATTATACGTTCTCACGGTATTTCAAAGGCTGTCTATGACACGATGAGTGAGATGAAAGACGAATCTGGAAATCGCAAATTTAAGATCGTGGATGCGACATGTCCGTTTGTACTGAAGATCCATAGAATCGTAAATGAGCAGAGCAATGAGGGCAGACAGATTATCATTATTGGGGATCCTAACCATCCGGAGGTACAAGGTATCATGGGATGGAGTATAAATCCGGTAATAGTTGTAAGTAATCGGGATGATGCGACAAAAATTGACTTACCTCAAGGCCAAAAAGTGTGTATTGTAGCTCAGACGACATTTAATTACAAGAATTTTCAAGAATTAGTTGAAATTATTTCGGAAAAGGGTTATGATATACTTGTTCTAAATACGATATGCAATGCGACGGAGGAACGTCAGACAGAAGTAAAAGATTTGTCAAGAGTTTCCGATGCAATGATAGTTATCGGAGGAAAGCAAAGCTCGAATACAAAGAAGCTTTATGAAATTTCGAAAAACGAATGTGCAAATACTTACTATATACAGAAACTTAGTGACCTGGATTTAAGTAAATTTAAATCTTTTCGTAGCGTAGGTATTACTGCAGGGGCTTCCACCCCAAATAATATAATCAAGGAGGTTCATACCAGTATGTCAGAAATGAGTTTTGAACAATTATTGGAGGAGTCATTAGTAACAATACACAACGGAGAGGTAGTCGAAGGTACAGTTCTTGATGTTAAAGAAGACGAAATTGTGTTAAATATAGGTTACAAGGCTGACGGTATCATTACAAGAAGCGAGTATTCTAATACTCCTAACTTAGATTTAAGAACAGTTGTTTCCGTAGGTGAAACAATGACAGCAAAAGTCCTTAAAGTAAACGACGGAGAAGGACAGGTATTATTAACTTATAAGAGATTAGCAGCAGATAAGGGCAACAAGAGATTAGAAGAAGCTTTCAACAACAAGGAAGTTTTAACAGCAAAAGTTGCAGCTGTATTAGACGGCGGTTTAAGCGTTGTAGTTGATGAAGCAAGAGTATTCATCCCAGCAAGCTTAGTATCTGATTCTTATGAAAAGAACTTAGAAAAATACAAAGATCAGGAAATCGAATTTGTAATTTCTGAATTCAATCCAAAGAGAAGAAGAGTAATCGGCGATCGTAAGCAGTTATTAGTTGCTAAGAAGAAAGAATTACAGAAAGAATTATTCGCAAAGATCAAAGTTGGTGATGTTGTAGAAGGTACTGTAAAGAACGTTACAGACTTCGGTGCATTCATCGATTTAGGCGGCGCTGACGGTCTTCTTCATATCTCTGAAATGTCTTGGGGACGTGTTGAAAATCCTAAGAAGGTATTCAAAGTTGGCGATACAGTAAAAGCTTTCATCAAAGATATCCAGGGCGAAAAGATCGCATTAAGCCTTAAATTTGCAGATCAGAACCCATGGGCTAACGCAGCTGAAAAGTATGCAGTAGGCAACGTAGTAACTGGTAAAGTTGCTCGTATGACAGATTTCGGTGCTTTCGTTGAATTAACAGCTGGTGTAGATGCATTATTACATGTATCTCAGATTTCTAAAGAACACATTGAAAAGCCATCTGACGTATTAAAAGTTGGACAGGAAATCACAGCTAAAGTTGTTGACTTCAATAGCGAAGACAAAAAAATCAGCTTAAGCATCAAAGCTTTAGAAGCTCCAGAAGCAACTGAAACAGCAGACGCTGAATAATAAAAAATACAAAAGAACCTAGGCGCGCCTAGGTCTTTTGTCTATTTCGCTCCCGTAACCGGGAGCTGTCAAGAGGTACTAAGGATGACAGACAGTTACGAGAATTTTAAAGAGAAAGTATTTACTCTTACAAAGATTGATTTAAATGCATATAAGGAACGGCAGATGAAACGCCGTATTGATTCGTTAATTGGCAAGCATAAGAAAGATTCCTATATGGATTATATTGATTTGCTAAAGAAAGATAAGGAACGGTATGATGAGTTTGTAAATTATCTTACAATCAATGTTTCTGAATTCTATCGAAATCCAGAGCAGTGGCAGCTACTTGAAAAAGAGATCCTGCCGCCTCTGTTAGCAAAAAATCCGAATATCAAGATATGGAGCGCAGCATGCTCTACCGGTGATGAGCCATATTCGTTAGTAATGCTCCTATCAAAATTCATGCCCCTCTCCAAAATTAAGATCATTGCGACAGATATTGATAAGCAGGTTCTTGATAAAGCGAGAATGGGTTTATATAATATAAAGAGTTTGAAGGCTTTGCCACAGGAGTTTGTGAATAAATACTTTACGAAAATCAACGATACCACATATCAGATTTCAGACAGCATTAAAGCCTGCGTGGACTTTAAGGAACATAATTTATTAAAGGATACATATCCTTCAAATTGTGATCTGATTGTTTGCCGTAATGTATTGATTTATTTTACAGAAGAGGCGAAAGACCATATCTATAGGAAATTTAATGATGCGCTAAAGAAGGATGCCATTCTTTTTGTAGGCAGTACGGAGCAGATCATTCAGCCTGCAAGTTTAGGCTTTGCTTCTAGTAAATCGTTTTTTTATAAAAAAATTTAACGAAACAGGTTGTTGTAACAAGTTTAATGCCGGCATATTTTGCCGAAAAATTTGTTATAACAGCCTATTTTTTTCTGTTTTTTTTATTAAATTTGTGGTTGATTTTTTATATATAATCAGTTATATTGATACATAGGTAATGATGAGGAAAGGAAAGGTAGAAATGCAGAATACAGTAAGAGTTGCAGTTGATGCAATGGGTGGTGACAATGCGCCTTTAGAAATCGTAAAGGGTGCAGTGGAAGCTGTCAATGAAGCGAAGGATATTTT
>CALZIE010000193.1 GCA_945787565.1 uncultured Lachnospiraceae bacterium | reverse complement strand
TTTTTCCTCTTCTGTAAAATCATCTGCCGCAATATTCTTAAACTGCAGTCCGTCATACGTATCGATTGCTGCCGTTCCTTCTGCATCCATTTCAAAATTCTGATATCTTGTCTTATTTAGCATCGCTAATTTATCATTGATTTTCATCAGATGCTGTACTTCCTGAACACTGAAACTTTTCAGCTTATCAATTATCTGCCCTGTTTTTTCAACAAATGGCGGAATTGCCAGTGTGCCTTCTGTCTTTTGTACAATTTTCATATTCTTTGTTGGTGAAATTAAAACTATCATTGATCTCTTCCTTTACTCTGTTCCTTCTGACCCAGCTCACTTATTCTGTGATAGCAACCTGGCTACCTTCCACGCTTTTCTTTATAACAATCTGCTTTTCAATCCGCTCCTTTAACTCACCCACATGAGAAATGATTCCTACCATGCGGTTTCCTGTTGTAAGAAGTGCCAATGCCTCAATTGCCTGTTCTAACGAATTGGAATCAAGAGATCCAAATCCTTCATCAATAAACATCGCATCTAACTCAATTCCGCCGGCAAAGCTCTGGATAACATCCGATAAACCCAATGCTAAGGCTAAACTTGCCTTAAAGGATTCCCCGCCAGAAAGCGATTTTACACTTCTTGCCTTTCCTGTGTAATAATCCATTACCTCAAGCTCCAGACCGGACAGGCTTCGCATATCCGATGAATCTGCCTTTCTTAGCAATTCATACTGGCTGTTCGACATCTTATACAGACGCTTGTTCGCCTCATGAATGATTTGCTTGAAATAAAAGGCCTGCACATACTGCTCAAACGGGATCTTTGCCTTGCCGTTAATATCGCCATTTGCTGTTCTGTTTAACTCATTTACAAGCAGGAATTCTTTTCTAAGACGTTTCTGTTCCTTATACTGGCTGGCAATATTCTTTCCGATATCCTCGTTATTCTTATGTCTGCTGTAAATCGTCTGCAGACTCTGGTCCAGTTTTTTCTTCTCTGCTTCTAAATTGGTCTGCTGAATCTTAATACTGGTCAGATCCTTCACTTCTTTGCCCTTTGTTTCCTTGGAAAGCTGAGCAATCGTCTGCTCATGAAGCCTTACTTCCTTCTGATACGTATCGATTTTCTTTGCCAGACTTTCAATCACAGCTTCTTCTAAAAGTGCTTCCTCATACATGGAAATAGAGGCGAATCTATTTTCTTTCATTCTGCCTGCAAGCTGCTCTTCTAAGGACATAAGTTCCTCATTTTTAGCAGCCAGTGATTTTGTATTTTCCGCAAGAATTGCAGTTACGCGATTTCTTCTTACATCACATTCATGCAGTTCTCTTTCTGCCGTCTCGACCTGTACCGAAAGCGTATTCTGCACACTGATCAATTCCGCATGCTTTTCTTCTGCCTCTTCTTTTGTAGCATGATGGATATCCTTTTGCAGAGTTTTAATCATGCTGGCAAGACTTGTCTGTTCGGTCACAAGAAGTGCCGCCGCATCCTTCTGCTTTGCAAGCCCTTCTTCCACTGCTGTAAGCTGTTCATTTAAGAGCTGAATCCGTTTTGCCACGGTCTTCTTCTCTTCCTCCATCTTAAGCAGATTCTGTCTCTTTGTCTCAAAAACTGCCTGTCTTTCCTTTGCCTGAACCTGTTCTTTCTTTACTGTACTGTCTGCAAAGGAAAGAAATGTTCTTCGTTCCATCTCTTTATCTGACTCATCCGCCTGAATCGCTAATTCTTCCATACTCTTTTTAATCTGAGCCACGAGCATCTCATTCTTAGCATTCTGGGTACTGCATGCGCTTCCTGCCTTTGTCATTGCCGCATGAGCCTTATCAAGAGCAGTCTTTAACTTCTTTAAGGCGGCTTCCGTGATGGAATCCCCTTCCATCACCGCACATTTTGGATGGACAGTTGAACCACATACCGGACAAGGCTCGCCTTCTGAAAGCGTGCTTGCCATAATGCCTGCCTGCTCTCTAAAATACCGCTGTTCGGCTTCTAAATAAGACTGATTTTGAACCGTATACGCACTTTCATAAGACAGATATTCCTGATTCTTTGCAAAAAGCGCCTCTTCTGCTTCTTTTAATGCCTGAATCTGTTCCGCAAGATTCTCAAGTTTTGCTAATGTCCTTCCTGCTTCCTCTAATGCAGTCAAACATCTCCTTTTCAAGCCCTGAAAAGGAAGCTTCTCTCTCTTTTTCCTTCTCTAGCTGTGATGCTATACGCTCCTTTTCCAAAGAAAGCTTCTCAATCTTTTCTTTGGCTTCCTGCTGTTTTAAAAGAAGTTCACTCTGACTTTTCTGATAGCCTTCCATTAAGACAAACTTTTTCATCTCTTCCTTCAGACGGCTTAATTCCAGTGTGATCTTGCCTAACTCTTCTTTCTTCTTTAAAACTTCTGCGGCTTCACTCTTCTTCTTTGCATACTGCTCTTCTAATGTCTCTTTCTCAAGAGTGCCGTTCTTTACTGCTTCCTTTAAAGCGCTCACTTCTCTAAGCGCTCTTTCCTGCATGTCTTTTACCGGCTTCACCTGATAAAGCGCTTTCTTTCCAAGAGTGAGTCTGTCCTGATCTTCCTTGATTTCCTGCGCCCGCTTTGCTAACATCTCATATGCTTTTTTCGCTTCTTCTAGCTGCGCAATCATCTTATTATCCCGATCGGCCATGGCAAATTCAGCGGACTTCTCCGCAATCGCCTTCGTTACCCGGTCGCTTTCCTCTTTTGCCTGCTTAAACCGTTTCTTGTCGGCTATCAGGATTTCTTTTAAGAGCTCGATCATCACATCTAACTTATTAATATCCTTCTCCATTTTCCAGGAGACAATCATATCATAATTCTCGTTTTCCTCATCCGGAATAATGCCGCCCACATACTGCAAGATACTCTTATCCACATCATCGCATTCACTCTTTAAGCTATTTGCCATATTCCTTAATTTGCGCTGCATATCATCATAGATGCCTGTCCCAAATACTTTTCTGAAAATGGCAGCACGGCTTACACTGTCTGCTGTCAAAAGCTCCATAAACTCACCCTGGGCAATCATCGCGATCTGCTTAAACTGCTTCCAGTCAACGCCAAGAAGCTCTTCCATTCGTTTCGTAACCGTCGTATACCCGGTTATCACGCTCTGATCGGGCATAATAAGAGTCGCATCCGCCTTCTCATCCGTCGTTCCGTTTCCGACTTTCTTCGCACGCTTATAAAGAGGATTTCGGATTACCTGATAAGTCTTATTCTTGTGGATAAAGGTAAGATCCACGAATGTCTTCTGATCCGGTTTCGCATAATCAGAACGGAAACAGTCTGCTGTCCGGTTCTCGCCGCTGGCATTTCCGAACAACGCAAAAGAAATGGCATCAAAGATCGTAGTCTTTCCCGCTCCGGTATCCCCACTTACTAAGAATAATCCATTTCCTCCAAATTTCTCAAATGGGACGGTGACTTCCCCGCCGAATGGCCCAAATCCGCTCATAATCAATCTAACTGGTTTCATGTTCCGTTCCTCCTATCTGCCCCTGTCGATCGTATCAAACAGCTTCACCATCATCTCACGCTGTTCCTCTTTCATCGGGTTATTATTCTGATTGATAAAGAACTCCTCAAACAGTTCCAGCGGATTCTTGCTTACAATATCCATTGCAGCCGTCTCTGTCTCCTGTCTTCGTTCCATTCTGCTGTTCTCAAAATCTAACTTCATGACATTGGGATAGACGCTTCGGATTTTGCCAATCGCATCATAGATTTCTTCCTCATCCGTAAGTGTCGCATGAATATAATCTAATGTATTCGCCTTGCTGTACACTTCCGGATCTAACAGCTTTTCAAGCGGCCCCTTAATCTCTCTCATATCCCGTAATGGAACAAGCGGAATTTTCTCAAAGCTTACCTTTCCTTTTTCGGCAAGCTCTACCATCGTAAGGGATTTTTTCTGTCTTGCCTCAGAGAAAGAATATTTTAACGGCGATCCGGCATAACGGATTTCATCCCTGCCGATTCTCTGTGGTCCATGCAGATGTCCAAGTGCCACATAGTCAAATGGATCAAAGACGGAAGCATCGATATTGTCAATGCCACCAATTGAGATATTCTCAGAATCTGTTCTTTCAGGCGTTGCTTCTCCTGCGGTGATAAACTGATGCGCCACCAGTACATTTCGCTCTGCCTCATTTATAGGGGTATTTCCAATAATGGAAGCAACCGCATCATGATAACTTTCCACATCCGGATAATACGGTCTTACCATTGCCGGCTTCACAAAAGGAAGCAGGTACACATTCACGGGACCATACTCATCCTTCATTCGGATTTTTGGCATATTGCCGTCAAAGGTGCCTGCTATATAGATTTTATTCTGTTCCATAATTCTTGACGCAAAATTAATCCGTTCCGCCGAATCATGGTTTCCGCTTACGATAAATACTGCAACTTTTTGCTTATGAAGGCCCGATAAAAAGTCATCAAATAGTGTTACTCCGTCCACTGATGGCAGACTTTTATCATACACATCTCCGGCAATCAGCACGCCATCCGGCTTTTCGCTATCTACGATTTTTAGTATTTCTTCTAATATATATTTCTGATCCTCAATCATAGAAAACTCATTGACTCTTTTTCCAATATGAAGATCAGACAGATGCATCAGCTTCATTCTTTCGCTCCTCTCTCAGGTATTGCACGAATACACGTTTGTCTAAGTATTATACACGAAAGCGAAAATCGTTACAATGGCAAACCGAAAATAAACATAAAAGCCTCACAGACATACCTTAGAATGGCATGCTGCAAGGCTTTACAACTTAATCTAAAAGGTATTCCCATAGGTTATTACAATAATGAAGATCGGTACTATAGCTGTTTCCAAGATAATAGATATGAGAAACTCCCACACCAATGATTTCTTCGTTTCCATCCTTAAAATGAATCTTAATCTCTGCCCACATCTTATCGGATAGAATTGTCGTCTTCTTCTCATAAAGAACAATCGGTCGGATATACGAAAGCATCTGTTCAATCT
>CALZIE010000192.1 GCA_945787565.1 uncultured Lachnospiraceae bacterium | reverse complement strand
TGGAAGACCTAACTTCATCTGTGCATCATATGCACCAAGAAGTGCTGTTAATGGTTCACCCCAACGATATGGGTCTGTTCCAAGACGTCTAAAGTATTCCTGGAAAGTGAAACGGATCTTCTTATAATCGCCGCCTGCTGCCACGATTTTTGCTACAGAAGAAATTACCGCATAAACAGCTCCATGGAATGGACTCCAGCTTGAAAGGTATGGATCATATCCGTAGCTCATCATAGTCACAGTATCACATTCTCCCTTTAATACCGGAATCTTTGCAATCATAGTCTGGGTTGGTGTCATCTGATATTTTCCGCCATAAGGCATTGTTACGGTAGATGCTCCGATGGAGGAGTCAAACATTTCTACTAAGCCTTTTTTCGAACAGCTGTTTAAGTCAGATAACATGGAAAGCCATTCTTCTTTTACCGCAGTAGCATTAATGGATGCTGCTTTTAATTCCGCAGTTTCTTTCATGCTTTCTGCTACATAGCTTGCACCTGTATTAAAGTAGTTTTCTTCTTTCTTTGGCATGGAAACCGTTGCTTTTGCTTCCTGATGAGCACCGTTGGTATCAAGGAACGCTCTGGAAATGTTTACAATTTCTTTGTCTCTCCAAGTTAATACTAATCTTGGTTCTTCTGTTACAACCGCTACTTCCACTGCCTCTAAGTTTTCTTCTTCTGCAAACGCTAACATCTGTGCTACATCTTTTGAATCCACAACGATTGCCATACGTTCCTGAGATTCGGAAATGGCAAGTTCTGTTCCATCAAGACCTGCATATTTCTTTGGCACTTTATCTAAATTGACACGAAGGCCATCTGCTAATTCACCAATAGCAACGGATACACCACCGGCACCGAAGTCGTTACATTTCTTGATTAAACGGCTTACCTCTTCACGACGGAATAATCTCTGTAATTTACGTTCCGTTGGTGCATTACCTTTCTGTACTTCTGCACCGCATGTATGAATGGATTCGGTTGTATGAACCTTGGATGATCCGGTTGCACCGCCGCAGCCATCTCTTCCGGTTCTGCCGCCCATTAGGATAATGACATCACCTGGATCGGAGTTTTCACGGATTACGTTCTTTCTTGGGGCCGCACCCATTACAGCACCGATTTCCATACGTTTTGCCACATAGTTTGGATGATAGATTTCATCTACAAGTCCGGTTGCAAGACCAATCTGATTACCATAAGAAGAATAACCATGAGCCGCTCCGGTTACGATCTTTCTCTGTGGAAGCTTGCCATTTAAGGTATCATCTAAGGATACGGTTGGATCTGCCGCACCGGTAACACGCATTGCCTGATATACATAACCTCTTCCGGATAGTGGATCACGGATTGCACCACCAAGACAAGTTGCTGCACCACCGAATGGTTCAATTTCAGTTGGATGGTTATGGGTCTCATTTTTAAAAAATACAAGCCATTCCTCTGTCACTCCGTCAATCTCAACTGGAACGATAATGGAACATGCATTGATTTCATCGGACACTTCCATATCTTCTAATTTGCCATCTGCTTTTAGCTTCTTCATTGCAAGAAGAGCAATGTCCATTAAGGAGATATATTTGTCATCTCTTCCTTTGTAAAGTATTTCACGGTTCTTCTTATAGTCTTCGAATGCCGCCTTAATTGGTGCCTGATAATAGCCCTCCTCAAAAGATACATCCGTTAATTCTGTTAAGAAAGTCGTATGACGGCAGTGATCAGACCAGTATGTATCTAATACACGGATTTCTGTCATCGTTGGATTGCGATGTTCTTCGTCTTTAAAATACTTCTGAATATGTAAGAAATCCGCAAATGTCATTGCTAAGTTAAGGGACTGATATAATTCCTTTAAAGATTCTTCTTCCATATCCTGAAAGCCATCAAATACTGCTACATCTTCTGGCACATCAAAGGTTGCTACTAAAGTCTCTGGCTTTTCTTCGCCTGTTTCTCTGGAATCAACCGGATTGATGCAGTAATTTTTTACACGTTCTAAATCAGATGCAGACAGCGCTCCAGTTAACACGTAAGTAGTAGCGGTACGGATAACCGGTTCCTCGGTTTCATTTAAAAGCTTCACACACTGTTCAGCAGAATCAGCTCTCTGGTCGAACTGTCCTGGAAGATATTCAACGGAGAATACAAAACCATTTTCTTTGTTTGGGAATGCCTCTTCGTAAAGCATATCGATTGGCGGTTCTGAGAATACCGTGCCTAATGCTTTTGTATAAGTCGCTTCGCTTACATTTTCAATATCATAACGGATCAGTACTCTGACATCCTTTAATGACTGTAATCCTAGATAGCTTTTCAGTTCTTCTTTCAGTTCCTTTGCCTTGATTGCATAAGGTGCTTTCTTCTCAACGTATATCCTCTTTACGTCTCCCATCTATATGACCTCCATAATAAACTAGACTTCGTGTTAATATAAAGCTTTTTTGGTTATAATTCTGATAATCTTCTACAGCAGCTTTTCGCCTGTATTACCGTAAAAATGCCCCACTGCCGCACTCCTGCTTCTAATTATTCTGAATGTATTATATCATACGAACTTTTATATCGGAAATTAATAGTTGTGAAATGTTTCATAAGCATTCCTAATAAGGAAGGGTGAAATTTTTTTCGGATTGCGATACTTTTTTACAGGTTTTAAACATATTCTTGCTATATACAAACAACCTTTTTTATAGTAGAATATGTTGTGGGTCCGAAGGCGGACGCGCTAAAGCCATACATATGGCTTTTACGATAATCTCTTCTATTTTCATGGAAATGAAAAAGCAGAGGATATAATAATTCACATAATAATTTCGGAGGATAAATCTATGTTATATTCAATGTTTGACAGCGTGTATAGCAAGGGAATCGCATTTACCGGTCTGTTGCTTGCATTCTTTGCCACGTGCGTCTTATTAAAAACACTACAAAACGTCTTGCCCCGTGATGGCGGCCGTAAGTTTGCGGTTAATGGCGGGCTGTCTCAGGGAAAACCAAGAGGCGCCGGCATCGTATTTATTCTCGTGTTTGTAGTTGCATCGGTATTCTTTGTCCCATTTAGCAGGGAGCTGATGATTTACCTGTTAATGGTGATCGCAGCGATGATGAGCGGCTATTTAGATGATAGTTCCAAAGCACCTTGGGGTGAATACAAAAAAGGTATTATCGATATGGTGATTGCATTTATTTGCGCCATCACTTATGTTAATTTCAACGGTTCCACTTTGACAATCTTGACAACTGGCACTGTTTTTGAACTTCCAAAATGGATTTATGTTATCTTAGCCATGATTTTAATCTGGGTATCCATCAATGTTACAAACTGTACCGATGGTGTAGACGGATTAAGCGGAAGTGTTTCCATCGCAACAATGTTAACTTTCTACATTCTGTTTAATGCTAAACTTGGCGATGTTGCTTATGGTCAGCTTACACTTCTTATGACAGTATGTATCTTAGGATATCTGTGGTTCAATGCTTCTCCTAGCAAGCTTTTAATGGGAGATGCCGGTTCCCGTGCCATCGGCTTATTTATTGCCATCTTAGCACTTCGTACTGGAAGCCCATTACTCTTTATTCCAGCAGCAATCGTATTTATTGTAGATGGTGGTTTAGGACTTGTAAAAGTTGCGCTTCTTCGTTTCTTAAAGATTCATATTCTTAAGAATACAAGAACCCCTCTTCATGATCATGTACGTAAGAATTGTGGATGGTCCGATACACAGACTGTATTCCGTTTTGTAATCATGCAGGTTGTTGTTTCCCTCGTTCTTGTTTATATTATTTTATAATCATGTATCATGACGGCTGCGGAGCTTTTTGCTTGCGGCCGTTATACTTATAGATAGAAAAGTAAGGAGTTTATTTCTATGGATATTAATTATGAGTTATACAAAGTATTTTACTATGTAGCAAAAACACTAAGTTTTTCCGAAGCAGCTGCGGAGCTTTTCATTTCCCAGTCTGCGGTAAGCCAGTCCGTTAAGGTGCTAGAGAAACGTCTGGACCAGGTGCTTTTTACAAGAAGCACAAAACGTGTCAGCCTTACAAAGGAAGGCGAAATGCTCTTTAAACATATTGAGCCGGCAATCAATCTCATTTCCAGAGGCGAGAATCAGCTATTAAGCGTTTCTTCCAGCGGAGACATGCAGCTTCGCATTGCTGCAAGTGATACGATTTGCCGCTATTTCTTAGTTCCATACCTAAATAAATTCCACAAGACCTACCCGGACGTGCATATTAAGATTATCAATGGTACTTCCCTAAAATGTGCGGAATTATTAGAGACAAATCAGGTTGACTTAATTATCGCGAACTCTCCAAATGCTGCGATCAACAATAATATGAAGATCGTAGATGTGAAGGATTTTAAGGATGTGTTTATTGCCAATAAGGAAGCATTTCCATTAGAGGATAAGACACTGTCCCTTCAGGAACTGGGCGAACTTCCAATCCTGATGCTGACGAAGTTATCTACAACTTCCGCATTTTTACACAACCTATTCTTACAGCACAGCCTGGATTTAGTTCCGGCTATTGAACTTAGCAGTAATGACCTTTTGATCGACTTAGCTAAGATTGGGCTCGGAATTGCTTTTGTTCCAGACTTTTTAGTAGACGGCTTAAAAGACGATAACTTAATCGTCCTTAACACCGAGGAAGAACTCCCAGTCCGTAAACTCGTTGCCGCCCACGACCGCTCCCTCCCACTCTCCGCTCCCGCCAAATTCTTCATAGACCTTATGCTCCAGGGCGAGTAACTGACGGATGATTATTAGAAGATTAGGAGGATGCCGCAGGAAGGCCCCGTCTGACACATGGTGAGCGGGGATGGCGGTGGAAACTAGGGGGCCAATGTTCGGACGCAGGACCGGACACCGGCAAAAAAATCCGCGACTAACAGACAGGAAACCACTGTCTGCTAGTCGCGGATTTTTCACCATTGTTCGTCCTGAGCCGGACATTCGGCCCCCCAGTTCCCACCACCATCCCCGCTCACCATGCGTCAGA
>CALZIE010000191.1 GCA_945787565.1 uncultured Lachnospiraceae bacterium | reverse complement strand
GCTTCTTCCCATCGGTGAATCCGCTAATGTGATAATATCTGTCTTTGTACCTGCTAAATGCTTTGCACAGCTAATAATCTTCTCATCTGTCGCGTCATAAGGAGGATCTAACTCTACTGCCACCACTTTCTTGTTACTGTTTAGCTGCTGCAAAAAATCATTGACTACAACTTCTTCTTTCTCTTCCTTCTCTGCTTTTACCGTTACTTCCTGCTCCCACAGAACTACCGGACCCATTTTCTCGATTTGCTTTGCAATCTCTGCAATATAAGCCGGTGTACTGCCACAGCATGCTCCTACAATCGCCGCTCCTTTTTCTGCCATATCCTCTATATTCTTGCCAAAATAGCGGACATTATCAAGGAACATCATACGTGTCTGCATATTGTCCGGATATCCGGCATTCGGAGCTGCCATCATATACTTATGTGTTGGAAGAGTCAACGTCTCGAAAATATTCTTCATATGCCCAGAGCCAATTCCACAGTTAAATCCGCATGCATCCACCGCTTCACATGCTGCAATTCGATCAAGTACCTTCTGAGCACGAATCCCGGATGCTGTATAGCCATTCTTATTCAGACTAAACTCTGCCATCACAAACATGCCTGGACACTGCTCCTTAATGTATCTTGCCGTCTCTTCGATATACTTCGAATCCGGGAAAGTCTCAAATAAAATGGCGTCGCATCCTTCCTCGATAAAAAGGTCTGCCATTTTCTTATATTCGGCTCTTACATCCCGCTCCTCAGAATCAAAAAATTCCGGAATCGGTCCAATGTCTCCGGCAATAAATACATCCCCAATCTTCTCTTCTTCTCTGGCTTCTTTTGCAAGCCTTACCGCTGTCTTGATTAACGTTTCCTGCTCTTCCCCGGTTATTTTAAGCACTGCCTGATTCGCCGCAAACGTATTGGTTCGGATCAGTCTGGCACCTGCGCGGATATATTCCTTATGTATGTTTTTTATTTCAACTGGCGATTCTAAATTCGCATATTCTGAAATCAGATCTTCGTTATGATGAAGCATTGAATAATAAGTCCCCATTGCCCCATCCGTAAGTAAACGTTTTGTTCTTAAATAGTTCTTAATCATTATGCGCTCCTCTCTCATCACAATCGTCAGATATCCCTTTTGTATATTTTTCACAGATACTGGATATTTATTTCTTTTTATCATAGCAAGAAATTCCTTTTTTGAAAAGGATAAACTCTCCACCGCCTTCTCACTTGTATTTTTGTATGGAAATAATGCCCCAAAAAGTACTAGAATACTATTGTTTTTGTTCTCTTTTGTTGCTGTTTCCTCCTATTATAATAGCTTTTTCCAAATCTTGAAATGATATTTAATCTCATTTTTATTCCCTTTTTCTAGTATTAACTTTTTGAGAAATTTCAGAAAAAAGTATGGACTAATTTCGGTTTTTATGAGAGAATATGGAGAAAGCAAAAGCATTGATTCTTCCAATAAAAGGGTCAACTTGTTACAATTGATTTCGCTTTCGACTCTACGAAAGATGCAGTCAGGAACTACTCAGCCATTTCGAACAGGCTGGTTATAAAAGTAACTAGTACATGCATGCTAAAATTGAAAGATTGAAAGGAGTCTCAACATGATTTATTCACATGAAGTAGAAAAAATGTGTCCTGTAGCTCAGGGTGTTCACCATGGCGCTGCACCAATCCCTGAAGAAGGAAAATGGGTAAAAAGCAAACAAGTTAGCGATATCTCCGGTTTAACTCACGGTATCGGCTGGTGTGCTCCACAGCAGGGTGCATGTAAATTAACTCTTAACGTTAAAGAAGGTATTATCCAGGAAGCATTAGTAGAAACAATCGGATGTTCCGGTATGACTCATTCCGCAGCTATGGCATCTGAAATTCTTCCAGGTCTTACTGTTCTTGAAGCATTAAATACAGACTTAGTTTGTGATGCTATCAACACAGCTATGAGAGAATTATTCTTACAGATCGCTTACGGTAGAACTCAGAGTGCTTTCTCTGAAGAAGGTCTTCCAGTAGGTGCTGGTCTTGAAGATTTAGGTAAAGGTTTAAGAAGCCAGGTAGGTACTATGTACGGTACTTTAAAGAAAGGTCCTCGTTACCTTGAAATGGCTGAAGGCTATGTAACTGGAATCGCTCTTGATGAAGATGATCAGATCATCGGTTATCAGTTCGTTTCCCTTGGCAAAATGACAGATTTCATTAAAAAAGGTGATGATCCTACAACAGCTTACGAAAAAGCTAAAGGTCAGTATGGCCGTGTAGCTGATGCTGTTAAGATCATTGACCCAAGAGTAGAATAGGAGGATACATAGCGATGGCTTTATTTGAATCATTTGAAAGAAGAATTGATAAAATTAATGCTGTGTTAAACAGCTATGGTATTGCTTCTCTTGAAGAAGCTGAAAAGATTACTAAGGATGCAGGTCTTAACGTATATGATATGGTTAAGGGTATCCAGCCAATCTGTTTCGAAAACGCTTGTTGGGCTTACACTGTAGGTGCTGCAATCGCTATCAAAAAAGACTGCAGAAAAGCTGCTGACGCTGCTGCTGCAATCGGTGAAGGCTTACAGGCTTTCTGTATCCCAGGTTCTGTTGCTGATCAGCGTAAAGTTGGTTTAGGACATGGTAACCTTGGTAAAATGTTACTTGAAGAATCTACTAACTGCTTCGCTTTCTTAGCTGGTCACGAATCTTTTGCTGCTGCAGAAGGTGCTATTGGTATCGCTATGTCTGCTAACAAAGTTAGAAAGAACCCACTTCGTGTAATCTTAAACGGTCTTGGTAAAGATGCTGCTCAGATCATCTCCCGTATCAACGGCTTTACTTTCGTTGAAACAGAATATGATTTCTACACAGGCGAATTAAAGACTGTATATGAAAAAGCTTACTCTAACGGACCTCGTGCAGCTGTTAAATGTTACGGTGCAAACGATGTTTGTGAAGGTGTTGCTATCATGCACAAAGAAGACGTAGACGTTTCCATCACTGGTAACTCTACTAACCCAACAAGATTCCAGCATCCAGTAGCTGGTACTTACAAAAAAGAATGTATGGAACAGGGTAAGAAATACTTCTCCGTAGCATCCGGCGGTGGTACAGGTAGAACACTTCACCCAGATAACATGGCAGCTGGTCCTGCTTCCTACGGTATGACAGATACAATGGGACGTATGCACTCTGACGCTCAGTTTGCTGGTTCTTCTTCCGTACCTGCTCACGTAGAAATGATGGGTCTTATCGGTATGGGTAACAACCCAATGGTTGGTGCTACTGTAGCCGTTTCCGTTGCAATTCAGGAAGCTGCTGAAGCTGGCAAATTCTAATCGATCGTATTGATATAAATATATAAAAAAAGCACCATTTCTAATTTACATCAAATTAGAAATGGTGCTTTTTTATGCTCGTAATCACTCTTCTATTCTATCATCAAAGATAACTTCTGAAACCTTTTCCTAAATCTGCTTCATACAATAAACTTTATCCGAATTTTCCTCACAAAAAGATAATTTGGAATATATATTATAGTATGGCAACATATCTTATATCACTAACACAAGGAAAAGGAGGAGCCCATTCATCCATGGATGATGATCATCATCATATCGACTGTATTCCAAACAAAAATCTTAATTACATATATCATATAACATTCTGGCCCTTGATGATTTTCATAGGCAGCTGTGCGTTTTTGCGTCTAAAACGAATCCGAATCTAACCAAGCATTTTCCTGTTTTTGACCAATAAAAAGGATTTATTATAGGGGGAAAGATTCGTGAACACCACATTATTGTGGCAACTTTTGTTGCAGCTTATTTTAATACTGCTAAATGCAATCTTCGCAAGTGCTGAGATTGCATTCATTACAATGAACGAAAATCGGCTTGCAAAATTAGCCGAGGATGGAAACAAGTCCGCAATCCGTACAAAAAAACTAACAAGTAAGCCGTCCAATTTCTTAGCTACCATTCAAGTTGCCATTACCTTATCCGGATTTCTAGGCAGTGCCTTCGCAGCCGATAATTTCTCGGATTCGTTAGTTACATGGCTACAAAAGCTCGGAGTCGGAATCCGCCCTGCCACTTTAGATACCATATCCGTTATCGCCATAACACTTCTTCTCTCCTACTTCACTCTTGTCTTAGGAGAATTGGTTCCAAAACGAATTGCCATGAAAAAAGCAGAACAGCTGGCACTGGGCATGTCCTCTTTCATCGCCTTTATTTCAAAGCTATTCGCACCAATTGTCTGGGTCCTGACCAAGTCCACAAATGCCATGCTTCGAATGATTGGCATTGATCCGGAAGAAGAAACGGAGGAAGTCAGTGAAGAAGAAATCCGCTTACTTGTGGATGTGGGCAGCAAAAATGGTGTGATTGACACAACCGAGCAGGAATTCATTCATAATATCTTTGAATTTGATGACCTGGAAGTAAGTGAATTCGCAACCCATCGTACAGACATCGCTTTTTTATGGGCAGAGCAAAGCATAAAGCAATGGGAGGACACCATTTATAATAACCGTTATACGCTCTATCCCATATGCTTAGACAGCGTAGACCATATCATTGGTGTCTTAAATGTAAAAGATTACTTCCGTTTAGCGGATAAATCCAAAGAAAATGTATTTAAAGAGGCCGTAAAACCGGCTTACTTTATTCCACAAACCATTCGTGCCGATGTTTTATTTAAGCAAATGAAACATTCTCATAATCATTTTGCCGTTGTATTAGATGAGTATGGCGGGGTTTTTGGCATTGTAACGATGAATGATTTATTGGAACAGCTGGTCGGTGATTTGCAAGATGATTCGTCCCCGAATGAATCGTCCCAGGAAGAGATGAAACAGATTGATTCTGATACCTGGCAGATATGCGGCACCGTCTCTTTAGATGATGTAAGCAAACAGCTGGAAGTGCCATTGCCTGTGGAGGAGTTTGATACCTTTGGGGGATATGTGTTCGGCCAATATGGCTCTGTCCCAGAAGACGGAACGACTTTTTCCTTAGACTTAGGCCCCCTCCAAATCACCGTAAACGAAATCAAAGA
>CALZIE010000190.1 GCA_945787565.1 uncultured Lachnospiraceae bacterium | reverse complement strand
AGCGCTGTAAACAGGCTTTAGTCCCCTTTTGGATGTAGATTTTTCAATGCAGAAACGGTGTACCGTATCTGATTTTTAAAACCCTTCAGATCATATAACCCCAATTTTGTGCATAAAAAAAAGACACACCACAATGCGTCCTGTCATAAAAGAAACAGTATTCATAAAGGTACTTACAAAATGGCATAGTCCTAGCCTTCTCTCTGCTAAAACAGATGCCCCGCTATTCAGTTAATCCGTGTTTACCATCCCAATATTCTTTGCCATATTCTAATTCCTCCTTTATGATCCATATTACGGTCTTCGAAAGAAAACCGCTACGATTTACTTTTATTATAATCTTTTTTTGTCACGTATATACCTTACCACTCATTTCCATTTATTTCAAGCTTTTTCTTAAAATTCTTTTTTTGATTCATACACAAAGAAGGCTCTTTTAAAAAGAGCCTTCTAATTCACGAATAAGTTTCTGCGTTTCTTCTTGCTTTTCACTGTTTACAATTACAATCTTATCCTCTTTTAGATGCAGTACCACAAACGGCGGCTGGTTGTTCTTCACGTAGACCTTACACTGGCCATAACCACTCACATGGAAGGCGCCAAAATCATATCCTCGATTAGCAAGTCCATTATTCTTAAACATCCCTGGAAGTTCTTCTATTACTTCTACACTCTCAATATCCGATAATAAAATTTCCTGATCATATCCGGTTGCCTGAATCTCAATGGTCTGCACTGTCATCTGCACGGACAGAGATGGAAAGTCAAGTTTCCAGTCTTTCACTAACAAAGCCATACACCCAATGATTATCAATGCCGTAACTACATTTAAAATCTTTGCTGATGGATGGCCACCATTCATCTGAAGCCCAATTCCAATTCGTTTCTCTGCCCACAGCTTTGGATCATTTGGATTATTATATAAGCCACCTCTCCAATATATATCTTCATCGGCTGCGAACGTATCCTCTTCCATGGTGTCAAACTTTCTTCTTTCTCGCATTACCTTTTCATAAAAATAAAAGATAACGGCCACAGTAATAATACAAGTCATCGTACACACCGCTAGTATTACTGGAACATTTCGATAAGGATGATCGAAAAGGCCGCCCACAAGCCAGCAAAAGCTATTTCCATAAGCCGCATAAACCATTGATTTTGTCATGTTATGGCAGTATGTATGATTAAGAGCCACATTCACGTCCTGTCTGCTGCTATACACTCTTGTCCGCACTCTGGAGAATAACATATAGATTATGAATAGTGCTACATTTGTAATAATAATGCATCCGGCTAATGCATATGCCACATAAAATCCCTCTTCTTCCGGTCTCCAAAGATAACATGCCACTGCTGTCAATACAAGATTAACAATCCAGTGCCACTTTGGATACACAAACTGTGCCTTTAATCGAGTCACCTCTGTATCAATGGAGATGGTCTGCTTTTCTCCAACCGTCCAGCCATTTTTGCATTTAAATGCAAATGCTTCATCAAATGTCCGATTTAATAAAGTTTGATATGCAGCAAGCATAATCCCAATCCAGATAAAGCAATAGATGCATCCGCTTATTGGATAATCACGAAGCAAATAGGCCGGAACAAGCAGCACTGCCATGCTTGCCAGAAGTATCTTTTTCTTCTTTTGAAAGCTGCCTACCATGTCTTTTAATTCCTGCCGTTCCATCTGCTCTTTTGGAAATGTAACACCTAACAGCAGATATCCATTTGGCTTTGCAGCTGAATTTAGTGTATACCAGAAAGCTCCCAAAACAATAAGATAGCATGGAAGCATAATAAAGAACATCATACGGTCACCTCCGAATAGGTCTGAATATTAAGCTGTTCATATAGTGCATTACACATTTCTAAAAAATGCTCTTTCGGAACGCCTTTTAGGGTAGATTCTGTAATTAAAAGCTTTAATTCTTCTTCCATCTTTGTTTGAAACTGACCACTCAAATCTACTGTCGGACTCACTTTCGCCCCATGTCTTCTGTCAATCTCAATATATCCCTCATTCTTTAGAATATTGTAGGCTTTATTCACTGTCATCACATTGATTCCGGTATCCTGGGCCATCTGACGAACAGTCGGAAGCGGCTCTCCAAGTGAAAGTTCACCAGTTCCAATGCCGATTACAATCTGATTTCGCAACTGGACATAAAGCGGTTCATCTCCTGACATCTTAAGCTGAATGATCATATTTCTACCTCCTAAAAAATATGTATTATTTGTATTAGTAATTGTAATACAAATAATACATATTTTCAAGTTAAATTTATAAATGAAAATTTACAGTCATTACCTTAACCAATTATGATTCTTATACGGTCGTCTATGAAAATCCGCTTTTTTCTTAATAATTCGTATCAAAAAGGCTTGCAGGAGAAAGATTTTATTCTTTCTCCTGCAAGCCTTTTCGATCCGCATCAACTACAGGTAGTTTCATACATTCCAAAAATCCGCTGCAAAAATTGCGTTACCCAGTATGCGCAGCCTAGTCTACTAAAAAATCGCCGCCTTTGCGAGTTCATCGGCCATGTCGTTGTATTTGTCGCTGGAATGGCCTTTTACTTTTACAAACTCGACATCTAGCTTATCTTGAATAGACTGATAGTAAGCACGGTATGCCTGTGTGCCTTCTTTATTTGCTTTCCATTCTCCGGTACACCACTTTGCAATGCCTTCATAGTCGTGATAAATTACAACGCTCTTGCATCCATGCTCCACTGCGAAACGCATCGCAGCTTCGGAGCCTTTAATTTCTCCGGCAACATTTCGCATTTCAGCTAAAGACTTGTCATCTACCTGGGATACTTTTATTTCTTCTCCTCGATAGAATAATACCATTCCGTATGAGAATTCCTTTGTCGCCACGTTATAGCTTCCATCCACATATGCAACAACCGTATCCTCATCGGTTACCGGTGGCATGCCTGCTATGCTTGGAGATATGATCTTACTTCCGGTTTTAGCCTGCGGTCCTGCTGGCTTTTCACCTGTCACACTCGCTAATTTTGCTGCACTTTTAGAAGCACCCAGTCCCATAAAGGCTTCTGCCTCTTCTCTTGTCTTAAAACTTTTATAAGATGCACAGGAAAATCCGTCTACCTGTTTCTTACATTCGTCCCATGTTAAATAGATTCCTGGTTTCTTTCCCGCTTTTACTGCATAAAATTTTCCTGCCATTTTCTTACCTCTTCGTCCAAATATGTTGATGAAGTATATTACCATATATCCGGACTTTTTTCAAGCCAAGCACTTCTCTGGAAACTTAAACTGTACCATTATTCCACAATCTGCACCTTTAAGAGATTCGTTGTTCCTGCGATTCCAATCGGCACGCCGGATGTGACTACTGCAATATCTCCGGTATCTACATAGCCTAAATCTTTTAATACGGAAAAAGTATGCCCAAACAATTCAAATACTTCTTCCTTTTCCTCTAATAATACCGGCCTTACGCCCCAGGACATATTCAGCTGCCTGCACACCTTTTCCTTCGTGCTACAGCCGATAATATCGCATTCCGGACGATAACGAGATATCAATCTTGCTGATCTTCCGGTCTTGGTAACGGTTACGATTACCTTAGCATTCAGATCGAGTGCTGTCGTACAGGTCGCATGGGAAATGGCATCTGCAATATCCGGATTTGCTTTCCTTTCTTTTTCAAAAAAGCGTTTCCGATAGTCAATATCCTGTTCCGTACGGTCTGCGATTCTGCCCATTGTCTTCACAGCTTCCACTGGATATAAACCAACCGCAGTCTCACCGGATAGCATAATCGCACTGGTCCCGTCATAAATCGCATTTGCCACATCCGTTGTCTCCGCTCTTGTAGGACGTGGATGCTTAATCATCGACTCCAGCATCTGGGTTGCTGTAATTACCTGTTTTCCTGCTTCATATACCTTACGAATGATCATTTTCTGAATAATCGGCACTTCCTCTAACGGAATTTCCACTCCCATATCTCCTCTGGCAATCATAATCCCATCCGCTGCCTTGATAATCTCATTAATATTATCGACGCCCTGCCTGTTTTCAATCTTTGCAATAATATTAATATCCGATCCGCCATTATCATGAAGAAGTCTCCGGATTTCCTCCACATCAGCCGCTTCCCGTACAAAAGAGGCCGCAACAAAATCCATTCCCTGGCGAATTCCAAACACAATATCTTCCTTATCTTTCATGCTTAGATATGGCATCGTAAGACATACATCCGGCACATTAATTCCCTTCCGGTCCGAAATCGTTCCTCCATTGATTACAGTACAGCATATATTTTTATCTTCGATGTAATCTGCCCTTAACTCCACCAAACCGTCATCAATCAAGATTCGAGCCCCTGGTTGAATATCCTTATATAAACTCTTATAAGTAATGGAAACATAGTCCTTGGTCCCCGGGACCTCCTTTGCCAGCAATGTAAACTTCTGTCCTTCTTCCAGTGTAACTACCCCATCCTGAAACTTCTGAATCCGGATTTCCGGCCCTTTTGTATCCAAAAGTGCTGCTACCGGAAGCCCTGCCTTTTCCCTTGCTGCCTTTAGTGCTTTCATTCTGGCCGCATGCTCTTCATGGGTACCATGGGAAAAATTAAATCTGGCCACATCCATCCCTTTCTGAATCATTTCCTCCATTACACCTTCTTTATCGGTTGCAGGTCCTAACGTACAAACAATCTTAGTCTTTCTCATACTATACTTCCTTTCACCAAAACAACTACAATGCTAAAAAAGCAGAACAATCAATCCAACCGTATTATTTAACCTCCTAAATTTTACCATATACCAATCTGCATATCAAATACAATTACAGCTCCATTTTTATTTTCTGTTCTAGTTTTTACTGCAAATAAAGAAAGAGACCATTATGAAATCCCAGCGAATTTCATAATGGTCCCGATTATCTAAATTACAATCCGATTACTGCACCTCATTATAATTCCTTCTTCAATTCCTTTAGCATCTCATAGGCTTTTTCATCTTCCGCCCACTCCCTTTTTACATAATCATCCCGCTCTTATATCTTATATCTTATATCTTATATCTTATATCTTATACCTTTTG
>CALZIE010000189.1 GCA_945787565.1 uncultured Lachnospiraceae bacterium | reverse complement strand
TGAGCCGATATCGTTTGGATGTCCGGCTCGAGACGAACAGAGGCCGCAGAAGTCTTTGAATAGCAGACAATGTTTTTCTGTCTGATAGTCGAAGACTTCTGCGGCCTCTGTCCGCTCTCGCGTCCGAACAGCCAAACCATATCGGCTCACGCTGCACCATGCGGGCGGGGTGGGGGGGGCGTGCGACCTCCCCTAAATCCGCTCAAATCTAGCCAATGTTTTCAGCTTCTGTAGCTTCTGCTGCAGGTGTAGTAACATTGAGAGATCCGCTGCGATCTGTGAAAGTAGTGTGAAGAAGTTCCTCTGAAAGGTGGCTTAAAGGTGCGCCGTAGAACTCTGCATATAAAGCCTTAATTTCCTCATTTTCATGGCTTGCTCTCTTCTTCATGCCACTATCCTGAGTATATAAGCTTGCAGATCTCTTTCTTCTAACTTCATCGATCTTATTACGTTTATGTTTAGGCTGTCCAGCACCGCCGATACATCCGCCAGGACAAGTCATCACTTCGATAAAGTGATACTCTTTGCCAGATTCCTTTAACTCATCTAAGAACTTACGAGCATTACCTGTTCCGTAGATTGCTGCAACATTTAAAGTATACTCTCCAATTGTAAGAGTAGCTTCCTTCACCTGTTCCATACCACGAACTGGTTCTAATTCATATAATACTTCTGGTGCTTTTTCGTGTGTCATGAACTCATAAGCAGTTCTTAACGCAGCTTCCATAACACCGCCTGTGCTACCGAAGATTACGCCAGCGCCACTTCCTTCACCCATGATACGGTCGAAACTAGAATCTTCTAATGCTGCAAAGTCGATTTCTTCTTTCTTTGCCCATTCTGTAAGTTCTGTTGTAGTGATTACGAAGTCATTATCACGGATTGCTTCATTTCCAAGATACTTTCCTGCAGAATTTAATTCATCTCTACGGATTTCCGCTTTCTTTGCAGTACATGGAGTAACCGCAACATTTACGATACGGGATGGGTCAATACCCATTTTCTTTGCGAAGTAAGTCTTAATTGTCGCACCCTGCATACCGATTGGGCTCTTTGTAGAAGAAATATGTGGAATCATTTCTGGATAAAAAGTTTCAGCAAACTCTACCCATGATGGACAGCAGCTTGTAAACTGTGGAAGTGGCTTTTCCTTCTTAGTGATACGTTCGATTAATTCGCTTGCTTCTTCCATGATTGTAAGATCAGCACCAAAGTTTACGTCAAGGACATAATCTGCGCCTAACTTTCTTAATAAAGATACCATCTTACCTTCAACATAAGAACCTTCTTCAACGCCAAATTCATCACCAAGTGCAACACGTACGGCTGGTGCTGTACTGAAAATAACAATCTTATCTGGATCATTTACAGCTTCCTTCACCAGGTCATACTCTTTTTTCTCTATAATAGAATTCACTGGACAGGCACTTACACACTGGCCACAGTGAATACAAATTGCCTGATCGCCTGTACATGCTAAATCATAGTGACCCTGTACAGTAATATAATCGGTACATGCTTTCTTACATAGACCGCATTTAATACACTTTTCTTCAATCAGCTGGATTGCTGGATTATCAAGTTCAATTGGTACTCTCTTCTCTAATAGCGTATGCTTACTCATCTTCTCTCTCCTTTAATACTTCCTTCTTCCTTATTCATTCGGTTATGCCAAACTGTTACAAGTATATCAATGTCGAAAAAAAATGTCAATAAACGGATTTTATCCATTATTGACATTCTAAAGCTATTTTGGGAAGCGCTGGTCTTCCTTTGCTTGGAATTTTTATTGGTATTTTTATGAATTTTATGCGAGTTTGACTTTATTCTGCGCTCATTTTCTTCCACTGAGATTTCATTAAAATAACGGTTAAAATAAATGATAATATATCCGCAAGCGGTCCTGCATAAATCGCACCTTTTACACCAAAGAAATGCGGAAGGATATAAAGTCCCGGAATATAGAAAATAATCTGTCTTGATAAAGATAAGATTCCAGACTGCATTGGCTTTCCGATTGCCTGGAAAAAGATCGTACATATAATCTGAATCGCATTAAGCATACATCCCGCTAAGAAGATACGGAAGTACATAACCGCGAATTCCTGATAAAGGGCATCCCCGGAACCAAACAGACTTGTAATCTGTTTTGGGAAGAATTCAAAGCATACGAATCCCGCAGCGGCTATCACACTACCTGCAATTAGCGCTGTCTTTACTGTCTCTTTTACTCGTTTTAATTGTCCCGCTCCATAGTTGAAACCTAAGATTGGCTGTGCACCTACTGCGATTCCTAACAAGACTGATAACATGATCTGATTTACTTTTGTTACGATACCAAAGATGGACAATGGAATCTCACTTCCATAAACGGACATCGCGCCATATTTCGTAAGTACATTATTGGTACAGATTGCTACAACTGCAATCGACATCTGCGTAATTAAACTAGAGATACCAAAACTTAATGTTGTCATTGCAATGCGTCCATTCAGTTTTAACAGTTTTGATGAAAATGTAATCTGATTGAATTTTTTTAAATAGCAAACAGCAAGCACAGTACTTACGATCTGTCCGATCACAGTTGCATATGCCGCACCCTTTACCCCTAATCCCAAACCAAAGATGAAGATTGGATCAAGCACAGTATTCAATACAGCACCCACTAACATCGCAATCATCGCATACTTTGGATTTCCATCCGCACGGATAATGGAATTGAATCCGGTGCTAAACATTGCAAATGGAAGACCGATTGCAATAATCCCTGTATAATCAATGGCATATGGCATAACCGCTTCGGTTGCACCAAATAATCTTAAAATATCAGTTAAGAAAAACACACTGATCGCAGCTAAAACAACGCCTGCAATCACTAACATGCTAATTGCGTTTCCTACGATATGTCCCGTTGCGTCTTTATCCTTTTCCCCTACCTTAAGGCTGAAAAACGCACCGCCTCCATCACCGATCATCAGCGCTAACGCAGTGGCGATTGTGACTAATGGAAAAGCAACACTTGTTGCCGCATTGCCAAAGTAACCAACGCCTTGTCCAATAAAAATCTGATCCACAATATTATAAAGCGCACTTACCAACATCGCTATGATACATGGAATGGAAAACTTCAATAGTAATTTCTTAACGGGTATACTCCCTAATTCGTGTACCTCTTCTTTTGCTTCCATAACTTTTCTTTCCTCTCTTATCTGCAGTGCTTTCTTGCATTTGCCTCCACGCGGCTTAATAATTCAAACAGTGTACTTTGCTCTTCTTTCGTCAAACCATCTGCCAAATACTCGTTCCACTGATCTAAAATTTTAATGACCAGCGGATATACGTCTTTCGCTTTCTGCGTCGGATAGAGCTTATATCCTCTTTTATCCTCCAGATCCTGTTCCCTTCTCACATGACCTTGTGCCTCAAGCTGTCCAATCACCTTTGCCGTGGTGCTCTTATTGATTCCCACAATCTCTCCTAACTGTTCCTGAGAGATACCTTCATTCTCACAAAGAGAAACTAGATACATATACTGCCCTGTTGATATTCCCAGTTCTTCCAGACGATTTGCATAATATACCTGGCTTTTCCGGGCACTGATTGTTATACATTTTCCTATCTTATACATCCGCTGATCTCCTTCAAATAGTTTCACAGCTCACCATTTAGTGAGCAATGAAACTATCTTATCCTATTTATGGGTGCACTGTCAACCATGAATTTTATTTTCTTCCATTCTAACGATTGCTTTCGCAACTTGATTTCATCGTTCTAACAGTCGCAATACAAGAGGGGCTGCCCCACTAAGAGAGGCCATATCTTAAGCGTCAAGTTTAAGATATGGCCTCTCTTAGTGGGACAGCTCCTTTCGTATCATTTTGATTTTCTTAAGCAACCGTTCCTTTTACATGGAATACCCGGTCGTACTGATTCACCGTATCCTTAAAGATCACATGGCTTACATTGATAACTGTAATATTCTTAAGATTTAGAATCGTCTTTTCAATCTCCTTCGCTCTTTCTAAGTCAAGTGCCGCAAATGCCTCATCCATAAACAAAATACCAGCCTTTGCAAGCATCGCTCTTGCGATTACCACTCGACTCCGCTCCCCTCCGGATATATTCTTTCCATTCTCATAAATCATGGTATCTAGTCCATTGGGAAGACTATCTACAAAGGAAGTAAGACCTGCCACCCGAATGGCTTCCTGTATTTCTTCATCCCTGTACTCTTTATAAAGCGTCAGATTATTGCGTAGCGTATCCTCAAAGATAAATACCTGCTGTTCCACATTTGCAATCTGAGCAAAATAATCCTCTTTCTTAATATCAGAAAGGGGCATGCCATCTAGGAGAATGGTTCCGGTTGTTGGCTGGTAATACTTGCCTTTAAGAACTTATCATCCATACGATTCAGCTTTAAAATCTCTAACCCCTGAAACGTATTACTCATGCTTGTAGTGAAATGTTCATTTTCTGAAGCTACCTGTTCCTGCAGTGTTACTGTCTTTTTTGAGAACAGATAGGCGATTCCATATAAAAGCGCAGATGCGATCACCATATATGCGGCTAAAACTGGCTGTAAAACCAAAAGTGCCGCAAATACCGCAATCACTATGATCTTACTCATATTAGCGTCGCTCCCCTGCTGTGCGGCCCCTAGGATAATGGAAAAGGTGAAGATCTGAATAAAGTGATCCACAATAAACATAAAAGAAGCAATCAGATACTGAATAAACTTCCCTTTTCGATTCCACAACAATTCTTTCATCGTTATCCTCCCATATGATGTTGCGGGATAAGATGTCTTTTTCTTATTCCGCTTTTTCTTTTAGGAAACATGTGTTATATATTTCCAATTTCCTGCACTTTAGCACATACTATTCTTCATTGCAATATACTGTTTTAAAAAATATAAATATTTTTCCACACGCTAGGTTTGGTGGATTAAAAAAGAGGCGTCACCCTCTCTTCGGGCGACAGCCTCTTTTTTTTAAATCATTTATCGACTTGGCGTAAGACACCTATACCTTTCGGTTAGTAACCATTCACTAGTATTTATCTACATGACTGGCTTTATAGT
>CALZIE010000188.1 GCA_945787565.1 uncultured Lachnospiraceae bacterium | reverse complement strand
GCCGTTGATAGTAGGGAGGTTATGGTAGGCTGACTGCATGGTCGAGATTTCATAGCGCTTGTCGGAGAATGTTTTGGCACAGTAGGTTTCGACTCCGAGGTCGATCAAGAGGGGCATTCCATTTTGATAGATGGTGATGCTGCCAGTATCGTTGTGGTTATGGCTGTCATCATTGTCTCCGGCTTTGGCAGCAAGCACGAAATGGTCATCTCTTGCGATAAATAAGCCAGCACTTTCGTAGTAAAGATCTGGATAGGTGATTGGAGCGGATGTGTCATAATTCATGATTTCATCATAGGTGAACAGGTTTTGAAGGTGGTAGAAGAGATTGATTTCTTTTGGTAGCAGTTTTTCTTCACTTGCTTTAAAATCCTGTGCTGCAAAACACATCATATCGGTATTCTGAATGCGTTTTGCAAATAGATATTCTCTGGCGGAGCATCTTCCTGCTACTGGTGAGCAGTCTGCAAAGTTTAGAAAATATGGACCAGATATATGTACATTTTGTATGTAGGAAGCAATGCTACGTATTTTTGTATTTTCATAAAGTGGGGCAAAGAAATGATTGGTGATACCGTTTAGCACTTCCATTGCATTGAAGAGGCACAGACCGGCATGGTGGTAGTATTGGGCGCCCTCATCACAGCAGCCGTCTTCGCCATAGTCTTTTAGAAAACAGTCGATGCTTTTAAGGGACTGTGTAAATGCTTTTTGTTTGATATCTTCTGGTTGATCGGTTAGGAAGACAGACAGAAGGCAATTTTGCACACACCAGACAGTCCAGTTGCACATCGGCTCGTCACCATTTCCCATCCACCAGAAATGCATGGTGAGGTAAGGGGTTACGACACGGTGGTTGATTTCGTGGAGCATTCGTTTGAGGATAAAGGGATGAACTTTGTTGAGGGCATCTTTTAATAGATAGGAGCAGACTGAAAGTAGGGCACCGGTTTCACAGGCGAATAAATCAAGGACTGGAGTGGAAGGGTCTGGGAGCAGTTCGTTTGCACTGCCTCGTTTGTAACTGTTATGAGGCGGAAGCTGCCAGGCGCTTTCTTCACAGATGGTAAAGATACCGTTGATGATGTCATCAAGAAAACGGCCTTTGTATTCTACGCATTCAGCCATTACAAGAGCATTGAATGCATAGCGCCTTGCAAAATAAATATCTTCAAAATCCACCCGGTTACCGGTACGTAAAAAGGACATAAATACGGTGATTGGTAAAGGGGGATAAGAGTAGTGAAGGAATTTCTCGCCTTCCGTTACAATCTGCTTTTTTAAATCATCAGAAAGGGATTCATAGGCGTTCCGGTCAGATGCAGGCGGATAAGGAAGGAAAGGGGAAAAGGAATCATGATAGTGCTGTCCAAATTCAGTAAACATAGATTGGCCTCCATAGAGTAAGATGGTAGAATTCTACTCCTAAAATAATCCATAACCATACCAAAGTCAACAAAATTTGGAAATGACTAAAATTACAGGTGATATAGATGAAATTCTGCTGGTTAAAAAAGAAGCTCTCTTTTTCTATAATCAATGATAGTGTGATGTTTTTAGAAAGGCGGGAAAAAGAATGGCAAATCCTTATTTACCAGGATGGGAGTATATACCAGATGGGGAGCCAAGAGTGTTTGGAGATCGGGTATATATATATGGTTCCCATGATACACCGGGATCGGATATGTTTTGTGATTATAAATTAAAGGTATGGTCAGCATCGGTGGATAATCTAAATCAGTGGGTATGTCACGGCGATATCTTTCATACAAGGGAAGATCAAGATCATAAATCGGATACACCGTGGACAGATGGACCGCTCTATGCTCCGGATGTGGTAGAAAAAGACGGGAAGTATTATCTATATGCGTATATATTCGGGGCTAAGGGATGTGTAGCAAAAAGTGATCGGCCAGAGGGACCATTTACGCTGATTTCACAGTATCAGATACCAAAGGATTCCCCGAAAGTATTGGAAGATGGATGGTTTGTGGATCCGGGGGTATTAGTGGACGATGATGGCAGAGTGTATCTATATTGCGGGTTTGAAGGTTCTTATATGGCGGAAATGGATCCTGAGACGATGACATGTATTAAGCCAGGAAGTTACATTCCAGACATTATTCCAACAGAGCCTCCATTTGAATTCTATGAGGCGTGTTCTTTGCGAAAAATTAATGATACCTATTATATGATTTATTCGCCAAGAAAGGGAAGCCGTCTTGCATATGCTACTGCAAAAAGTCCAACAGGACCTTTTACATACCGTGGTGTGATTATTGATAACGGCATTGATTATCCAGCTGGGAATAATCATGGTTCCATCTGCAAGATTAAAGGACAGTGGTATATTTTCTATCACCGGATGACCAATCAAACGATTATGTCCAGAAGGGGATGTGTAGAAAAGATTGAGATTTTGTCTGACGGGACAATCCCAGAGGTTGAGATGACGTCATTAGGATTCGAAGAATCGCTTTCTCCTTATGAAGAAGTAGCAGCAGAAATCGCCTGTGTTTTAAAGGGCGGATGTTATGTCACGCAGAAGAATCCATTTGTAAGGCCGATTGTAAATATTACAGCGGGATGTGTGATTGGATTTAAGTATTTTGAGTTTGGAGAAGATAACAACAGCAGTACAATGTGCCTTTTAGTAAAGATAGAGGGGAATGGCAGCAGAGGAAAGATGCATATTCGCCTGGATGCAGAAGATGGAGAGGAAATTGGTGTCTGTGAGATTGGTGCAGATGATGGAATCTTAAGAGCAGAGGTAAAGAGTGTGAGCGGAAGGCATGCAGTATATCTCGTATTTGAGGATACCTATGGTGGATGGTTTAAGGAATCCTTTGAGGGGAAGGTTATGTGCAACCTGACTTCATTTGTATTTATAAAATAGCAGTAAAGGGAAATGCTTCGAAAAAAAGGTCATGCCTTGTCACGATGCATTTCCTTTTTTATGAATAAGAGATAGCATTCGAAAGCAGCATTGCCCAGAGTTTTCTGAAATAAGGGCTTAGAGTGGTAATTCACTATTTATAAACATTCGATGATATATATTGCAAAATAATTCCAAAAAGTCGGGATAAATGGTATAATGGGAGTAAGTTTGGAGAGGGTTTACCTCTATTGCAATTTGGGCAGTAAAATAGTGATAGGGAATCTAGTCGCAGGAGGAACATTTATGGGAAATGAGTGTTTATTAGAAAAAGAGCGCATCACCAGAGAAGAGGTGAAGGAGGCATTAGAATTCGCATCGGAGCAAACAATTCGAAACTTAAGCGAATTCACTGAAAAATTTCAGAATGCATACAGTGAGAATGGGTTTTACAAACCAATTGACAACATAGGCTGGACAACTGGTTTCTGGACGGGGGAGATTTGGCTGGCTTATGAATTCTGCGAGGACAAGCGGTTATTAAAAGCAGCGAACAGTCAGATTGGAAGCTTTTATAACCGGATTGTGAATAAAGTAGATGTGGAACACCATGATATGGGATTCTTATACAGCCCTTCTTGTGTGGCTGGCTATAAGCTGACCGGCAACTTAGAGGCAAGGGAAGCCGCCATTTTAGCCGCGGATCAGCTGATTAGCAGGTATCAGCCAAAAGGTGAATTCATACAGGCATGGGGGGCAATGGATGACCCAGGAAACTATAGACTGATTATTGACTGTCTGTTAAATCTGCCACTTTTATATTGGGCAAGTGAAGAGACGAAAGATAACAAATATCGAGAGATTGCAGAAAAGCATATTCACACAGCACTTTCCAATGTAATAAGAGAGGATAACTCTACTTGGCATACGTTCTTCTTTGACAAGGAAACCGGAAAACCGGATCATGGTGCAACCTGCCAGGGATACAAAGATGGAAGCGCCTGGGCTAGAGGCCAGGCATGGGGAGTTTATGGAACAGCCCTTGCTTATCGGTATACAAAGAGAGAAGAGTACATAGCAATTTTTAAGCGGGTAACAGATTATTTTATCAGACATCTTCCAGAAGATTTAGTTCCGTACTGGGATTTAGAATTCTTAAGAGGGGATGAAGAGCCAAGAGATTCTTCCAGCGCATCGATTGCCGCATGCGGAATGCTTGAGATGGCAAAATACATGGAAGAAGCCGATGCGAAGTACTATCGGGAGACAGCTGAAAAGATCATAAAATCGGTGACGGATCATTACGCAGTGAATGATTATAAGAAATCGAACGGACTAGTGCTTCACTCCACGTATTCGAAGCACAGTCCATATAACACATGCAGTCATTATGGTGTGGATGAATGCAACTCCTGGGGGGATTATTTTTATATGGAGGCGCTGACAAGACTTTATAAGGAATGGAGCCTGTATTGGTAAGAACATAGCCTGTACTGGCAAAGATATAGTGCTAAGGAATCTTTCAGAATTTATGCTTGATTTTTGCAGGAAGCTGGTGACGCAGAGGAAAATCCCAAAGCGACCAGTCATAAGTAAAAAGGAGGGATAAATATGTTGGTTTTTTGTATTATTGTAAGTCTTTTAATGCCGCTTAGCATGATTATTCTGGGGGCAAGATGGAGAAAGAAACCGCCAGTAAACCGCAATGGCATGAGCGGATATCGTACCAAATGGTCACAAAAGAGCAAGCATACATGGAAGTTCGCGCATGAGATGGCGGGAAAGATATGGATGATAAGCGGAATGGTAGCAGGAATCTTGTCAGTCCTTCTGTTTGTACTGATCCGAAATGTGACAGACGATGTGAAGGGACTAGTATTAATGTTAGTTGTAATCTTACAGGCTGTTTTAATGTTCTACCCATATATACCGGTAGAAAAAGCATTAAAAGCTAATTTCAATGAGTTCGGAAGACTAAAAAAAGAGAAATAATCGATTGGAGAATGATATGACAAAAGCAGAGTTTTTTGATCGGGAAGAGAAATGCTATTATTTTGATGATCTGGATGCAATCGCAGATTTTTGCAGGGAGAACTGGCCAGATGATGTGGCACACATTTTAAGGATTGCAGATGAAGTGATAAACAATGAGTTTTTATTTGATTTAAAATGGGATATGGAGCGGACATATGAACCGGTCATTTTTGAAAAAGAGATTAAG
>CALZIE010000187.1 GCA_945787565.1 uncultured Lachnospiraceae bacterium | reverse complement strand
AAGAAAATTAGGTTATATCCTACGAAAGAGCAAGAGCATTCTATGTGGAAATCAGATTCATCAGTGCATTCTTCTTTTTATGGATGACAGGTCAGTACTTTCTATTATATTGGAATATAGTTTGATTGTTCTTTTCTTTTTGATTTTTAGGAAACTGTTCCATTGGTATGAACGTGAGAGCGTATGGATGATTTTCTTTTATACAGTCCCAGTTTATGCTACCTGCTACCTGCTTCGTCTGGTGGGAATTACAAAGGATGCGGATTATATCAATCAGAAACTTGCAAATCGTCGAGAGCATGAAAAGCGTTGAATTTGCATGTTATGTCATTTTAAATGTAAGTCACGTCAGGAACTCTTGCGATGCATTTCTAATTCTGCTACCATTCCGATAGAAGAAAAAGAAGGGGTGGTTTTATTATGTCAAGGCGATGGAGGAATGTTTGTAAGAAAGGAATTGGGATGGCTGTTTTCATCCTATTTGCGGTAGTCAGTATCTTTTTTTTAATCATTTGGGTGAATAGTCCAGGAAAAATCAAACCATATCAGGATGAGGAGGGGAATGTGTTGGAAGGCAGTCTATGGGAAAAAGTAAAAGTAGAGATCAATGGGACGATGATGGGGATGGTGATTGAAAGCAAGGATACGAGTAATCCGGTACTGCTATTTGTTCATGGAGGACCAGGAATGCCAGAATACTTTCTAACGCAAACGAAACCAACTCATCTGGATGATTGCTTTACTGTTGTTTGGTGGGATCAAAGAGGAGCTGGATTATCTTATGATTCTAAGATAGACAGGGAAACAATGACAGAGGGACAGTTTATTGATGATGTCAATGCAGTAGCAGAATATCTTGCAAAACGGTTTGGTCAGGAAAAGATTTATCTGATGGCACATTCCTGGGGGACGTATCTGGGAATTCAGGCAGTAGAAAAAAGACCTGAGTTATATGAAGCATATCTTGCCGTTGGGCAGATTACAAATCAGCCAGAATCAGAGCGGCGTGCATATGAGTATATGTTAAAGTACTATACGGAAGAAGGAAATAAGTCCATGCTTAAAAAATTACAGCGTGGGGATTCTCAGTCCGCAGCATATAGAAAAATACGGGATGCAGCGATGCATCAGGCTGGAATTGGGACCACAAGAGAAATGAAATCGGTTGTAACGGATATATTCTTTCGGTCTTTATTCTTTAAAGGATATACCTTATCAGAAAAGGTGAACCTGTGGAGAGGAAAGATTTTTTCACAAAACAGCATTACTGTGACAAAAGACATTTCAAAGACAGTAACAGAATTAAAGGTGCCAATCTACTGCTTTTCAGGAGCCTATGATTATACCGTGAATTATGAGATGGCAGAAGCTTATCTAGAAAGTCTAAAGGCACCAGAAAAAGAATTCTTCTTATTTGAAAATTCTGCACATAGTCCGATATTTGAGGAGCCAGATAAAGTGATAAAAATAATAAAAGATAAGGTGTTAGAAAATAACTGATCGGGAAAAGAACCTAAGATGGAAAATGAGTTAGGGGAGAAAAACATTTTAAACAGCAAAGCGAAATCTGTGAATGGCTTCTTTAATAGGTGAGGAGAGAAAATCGATATGAAAAAAATATTGGTATCAGGGTTAGTGAACACAGAAACAACAGTGAAAGTCGGAGCGTTTCCAATCGAATATGCTCCGATTGAGTATTCATTTTTCGGAGTCAATACAAGTGTATCGGGAGTTGCCTATAATATTGTAAAGGCATTGAAGACACTAGGGGATGAAATAACAGTTACGACCATGACAGGAGCGGATTTCGCAGCAGAATATGTTAGTGAGAAGATAAAGGAAATCGGTGTATCAACAAGCTATGTGAAGCCAGTTCTAAAGCAGACACCAAATTCGGTCATCTTATATGATGAGAACGGAAAACGTAAGATCTATTGTGATTTGAAAGATATACAGGATAGGACGTATGACTTTACGAAAGAAATGTATGAAGATTGTGATATTATTGTTGCCTGCAATACAAATTTCAATCGGTCACTGCTTCGGCAGGCAAACGAGGACGGGAAAATCATTGCAACGGATGTGCATGTATTATCGGATATCAGGGATAGCTATAATGAGGATTTTATGAAGTATGCTTCTATTTTATTTTTAAGTGATGAAAATATCAACGGGGATTATCGGCAGTTTTTATCTGAGATTGAAGCCACTTATCAAAATGAGATTATCGTACTTGGGATGGGCAAAAATGGAGCACTAATGTATGTAAGAAAGGAAAATCAGTATTATGAGCTACCGGCAGTTCATACGGGCGAAGTGGTGAATACGGTAGGTGCAGGTGATGCCTTGTTTAGCGCGTTTGTTCATTATTATGTCAAAGGATGTTCTCCAGTGGAATCATTACTGCGGGCAGAGATATTCGCATCCATTAAGATTGGATCGGATGGGGCAGCAAATGGGTTCGCAACAGAAGATGAGATAGAAAAGATATATCAGAGAGAGAAAAAGTTATGATACTAAAACATGGTGAAGTATTTATAAACGGGCATTTTGAAAAGCAGGACATTCAGATTGAAGATGGTGATATTGTGAATATCGCATTTTCTCTTGAGGGAGAAGAGATCAAAGACTGTACGGGTATGAGAATCTTACCAGGTCTTTTTGATATTCACACGCATGGTTGTCTTGGATATGATTTTTCCAAATCAGAGCCGGAGCAGATAGAAGAAATGTGCAGATTCTATGCAAAAAATGGCGTGACTTCCATACTGGCTACGACGATGAGCAATGAAGAACGGCAGTATCATCGGGCTATGGGGTATATTAAGCAGACAATGGAGAAACAGCGCACGATAGCATGTAAAGGGCAGGCTAGGATTGAAGGCATCCATATGGAGGGACCTTTCTTTGGTACGGAAAAGAAAGGTGCCCATGATTCAAGATATTTAAGAGCAGTCTCACAGGACCTTTTTGAGGAATACAATCAGCTTTCCGGAAATGCAATTCGTCTGTTGGATATAGATCCGGTTCTTCCGGGAGCAATCCCTTTCATTGAGAAAAATAGATTTATACAGGAAAAGAAAGCTGGAGTCACGATTTCCCTTGCCCATACCTCATGTACCTATGAGCAGGCAGAAGTGGCAGTGAAGGCGGGAGCTTCCCATGTAACGCATTTGTTCAATTCCATGCGCCCGATGCTTCATAGGGAGCCTGGACTTGTAGGGGCTGCCTTTGCATTTGGACTGGATGCCGAGATTATCTGTGATGGTATTCATATTCATCCTGCTATTGTGCAGATGATGTTTTGTGCAATGCCCAAACAGATGATTCTGATTTCAGATTCCATCAATCCGACAGGACTCCCGGATGGAGCTTATACCGCTGGTGGTCTACCGATTGAAGTAAAGGGAGGCAAAGCATTTCTAGAAGATCACACGTTGGCCGGTTCGACTATTACGTTGTTTGATGCGGTCAGAAATGCGGCTATGTTTGGTGTTCCGATGGAACAGGCAATCCTAAGTGCTACCTATTACCCGGCAAAATCCGTTCATATGGAAGATCGGATTGGGAGCATTGTAGTGGGAAGAAGAGCAGATCTGTTGATTGTGAATGACAGATTAGAGCTGTGCCAGGTGATCTTGAATGGTTGTCCGTTATAGATTTAGTCAGTATTTTATAATAGCAGCAGAATGGTTAGGGCAAATGGCAGAAAAAAAGGTCTTCTATGATAGAGTACAGTCATAGAGCCTTTTTTTATTGGTACGAAATAATAGATTTCTATGAATTGATGGAGGGCATATAAATGGAAGAATAAAAAAGCATAAGATTTTGTTTGATTTATGACTGGATGTATCCGGGGGTATGACAAATAAAATTATTTTTTGTAAACAGAATCAGTGATGTTTGGTAATAAGGAAGGCGAAAATGTCTTTCGAACCAAAAAAACTGGGAAATTATAACTATACATATTTTAGAAAAAACTATGTTGCGTTATAATAAGACAAAGATGCTATACCGGACTGATAAGGGGAGTATGGTAAGGCAGCTTAAAAAAGTAAGGAAGGCTGGTAAAATGGAGGGGAATTATGAATGATTTTGCAGTAGATATACAATATCTATTAGATGCAGGAGATGAAATAGTTCAGTATGCAAAAAACTATCAAAGTTATGCCGAAAAACTGGAATCGATTAAGAATGCACTGTCATTTGAAGTTCGTGCAAGGGCACAGATCGATGCGTCCCTGAAACTGTTAAACAGCACTATGACGGAGCAGGCGTCCTCACTAATGACATTAGGGGAATCCTTAAAAGAATTTTCAGAAACTTATCGTAAGTCAGAGGACACAATCCTTTCTAATCAGAGCGGACTTGAGTGGGAGACGATCGATGTAAGTCTTTCAGGTGGGAAAGAGACGGATGATTCTTCTATGGAAAAATGGTTAGAAGAATTACAAGAGAAATTAAAGGAAGC
This sequence comes from uncultured Lachnospiraceae bacterium, assembly GCA_945787565.1. Classification (GTDB taxonomy): domain Bacteria; phylum Bacillota; class Clostridia; order Lachnospirales; family Lachnospiraceae; genus Lachnoclostridium. The sequence goes on along the minus strand of CALZIE010000187.1, from coordinate 629 downwards.
CGGTGTTTTCGCGGGAGAAGGGGTCGGGTTGGAAGATATCCTGAACGTACTAAATAACGGAATTTCCTTTATGGACAGTTATGGAATCAATATTTATAGCCTGTTACAGGTACTTAGAAATGCGAAGAATACAATGCAGGCCTTTAAGATTGTGCAAAACGGTGCATATTACATTATTAAAGGCATGTATTATACACGGAGTAAGGACTCAATTCTAAAGAATATTAAAGGAAACCGTTATAAGATTGGCTCGGAAGCATTTAAGAGCAGCGGATTGTTCCGATTTAACCCGAGCGGCAGTACATTTTCTCAAAATATCTCAAAGTTTTGGGACAATATCACGGATGCCTCTTTATGGCAGAATGAGTTTAAGAATTTTAATGTTGGGGATATTTACAAGTTCCAAGAGGGAGATACACTGGGGAACATCGGTAAGGCGGTTGGATATCTGGCAGTGGCAGCAGATACCGGAATGGGCATTTATGAGAATGTAATGAATGGCGCTTCCGGTTCTAAGATTGCGGCAGATGCTACGGTCGATGTAGCAAAGGGCCTTGGTGGGATGGCAGTTGCCACCGGATGTGCCCATGTTGGTGCGGCAATCGGAACGGCCATTCCAGTGCCGGTTG
>CALZIE010000186.1 GCA_945787565.1 uncultured Lachnospiraceae bacterium | reverse complement strand
GTTCTTACGTTTCAAGATGATCTTTTAGAGAATTTAGAGCATAGGATCAAGGAAACGATGAACTTTGAGGTAGTTGACCATGAAGTAAAACTTTATGGAGTGTGCAGCGACTGTAAAAAGTTAAGAGAAGAGAACAAGAAAGAATAATTTAAGACAATTTCCTAACAAAGGCAGGATAGTTTTATCTGTCAGATCATACGATGCATCACGAAATTTACATAACACTATATTTTGGAGGTGCAATTTTGAGAGGAAAAGAAAGTAATAACGAAGTAAATACAGATCAGATCGTTGCTGCCCCTGCTGTAGAAGCAGTTAAAGCAGAAGTTAATAAAGAAGTAAAAGGCGGTAACGGTGAAGCTGCTCAGGCAGAAAGAAAACCACGTCCTGCAAGAAAGCCAAGAACAGGACGTAAGGCAACAGAAGGAAAAGCGAAGACTGCGACTGAAGGAAAAGTAAAAACTGCAGGCGAAGGAAAAGCATCAGAGGATAGCGTGAATGCAAGCTCTGTTTCTACTTCTCAAGAACCAGCAAAGAAGAACACAGAGAGAACAGAACGTAAGCCAAAAGCTGACAGACCACGTAATGTAGGAAGAGCTCCACGTCCTCAGAATCGTCCGGTGAAAAAAGAAGGCATTGCATTCCGTCCGGAAGTCATGAAGAAACCGGTAGCAGTGAATGCGGCTGCATCAGCTGATTCAGAATTAACAGTTGTAGTAGAGCAGGAAACAGAAAAGAAGCCAGCGGTTAAGATTATTCCATTAGGCGGCTTAGAACAGATTGGTATGAATATCACAGCATTTGAATATGAGGACAGCATTATCGTAGTAGACTGCGGTCTTGCATTCCCAGAAGATGAGATGCTTGGTATTGATCTCGTAATTCCTGATATTACGTATTTAAAAGACAATATTCATAAGGTAAAGGGCTTTGTAATCACTCATGGACATGAAGATCATATCGGTTCCCTTCCTTACGTATTAAGAGATATTAATGTTCCGATTTATGCGACAAAGCTAACAATCGGTATTATTGAGAATAAGTTAAAAGAACATAACTTATTAAAGACTACAAAACGTAAAGTAATCAAATATGGCCAGTCCATTAATCTCGGATGTTTCCGTATTGAATTCATCCGTACCAACCACAGTATTTCCGATGCAGCTGCGCTTGCAATTTATACCCCAGCTGGTATTATTGTTCACACAGGTGACTTTAAAGTAGACTATACTCCGGTTTTTGGTGATGTGATAGATTTACAGAAATTTGGTGAGCTTGGAAAGAAAGGCGTACTTGCACTGATGTGTGATAGTACCAACGTTATGCGTCCAGGCTTCACAATGTCAGAACGTACCGTAGGAAAGACATTTGATAACATATTTGCTGATAATCAGAAAAGCCGTATTATCGTGGCAACATTTGCTTCGAATGTAGACCGTGTACAGCAGATTATCAATTCAGCGACTAAGTTCAATCGTAAAGTCGTAATTGAAGGTCGAAGCATGGTAAATATCATTACAACAGCTACGGAACTCGGCTATATTACAATGCCTGAGAATACATTGATTGATATTGAACAGATGAAGAATTACACCGATGATCAGATTGTACTGATCACAACAGGAAGCCAGGGAGAAGCAATGGCAGCATTAAGCCGTATTGCCGCTTCCATCCATAAGAAGGTTTCCATTAAGCCAGGAGATACCGTAATCTTTAGTTCTACTCCGGTACCTGGTAATGAAAAGAATGTAAGTAAAGTCATCAATGAGCTGTCAATGAAGGGGGCTAAGGTTATCTTCCAGGATACACACGTATCCGGACATGCTTGTCAGGAAGAAATCAAGTTAATTTATGCTTTAACAAAGCCAAAATTTGCGATTCCAGTTCATGGTGAATATCGTCATCTGCTTTGTCATGCAGAACTTGCAGAAACAATGGGCGTGAAAAAAGACAATATTATTCTACTTTCTTCTGGAGATGTATTGGAATTATCCGAAAATCGTGGTAGAATAGTAGACAGAGTTCCTGCACAGGGCATCTTAGTAGATGGTCTTGGTGTTGGTGACGTCGGTAATATTGTATTACGTGACAGACAGCATTTATCAGAAAACGGTTTAATCATCGTTGTTGTGACATTAGAGAAATTCAGCAACCAGATTCTTTCTGGTCCAGATATCGTATCCCGTGGTTTTGTATATGTAAGGGAATCTGAGAATCTGATGGAAGAAGCAAGAACGGTTGTGAATGATGCACTGGATAAATGTTTAAGCAAGAACATGACAGATTGGGGCAAGATCAAGAACGAAATCAAAGATTCCTTAAGTGATTACTTATGGAAGAAGATGAAACGTAATCCAATGATTCTGCCAATCATCATGGAAGTTTAAAGATTCGAGGTAGATTTATGGAAAAATCCACGACAGGAAATGTAGTTTTGAAGATAACTGGAACTATATTACGCTGGATGCTCAATATTTTATTTTATGTCGTTGTTGTGTTCGCAATTGTGAAAGCTGGAACCTTTGCTTATAACTTCTCTTTTGAAGTGTTTGGATCGGTTTCTGTGGAAGCAGAGCCTGGCAGGGATGTTGAATTCCAGATTTTAAAAGGGGAATCAACAATGGATATAGCAAATAAACTGGAAGTGAGTAAGCTAATTGTTGATAAGTATTCTTTCTATACAAAAACAAAATTAAAAGAATATAATATCATGCCAGGAACTTTTATTTTGAACACGTCGATGGATTATGACGAGATATTAAGTGTAATTACAGATATCAAGAATTCAATTGCAGAAGAAGAATCAGTAGAAGAATAAGGTATGCTAGAATAAAACAGCATGACAGTAAAGATGGAGGGGAAGCAATAATCCCCCTCCATTTTTCATGTGACAGAAATGGAGTTATAGAATGATTGTAAATGAACAGATCTCATCTTATATCAATTCATTAAATACAGATATGCCAGAATATCTGATGAAATTAGAAAAGCAGGCGTTAATCGATGAAGTGCCGATTATCAGAAAAGATGCCCAAAACTTTTTACGCTTTTTATTAAAGGTAAAAAAACCGAAAAGAATCTTGGAAGTAGGTACTGCAGTAGGCTTTTCTGGCTCTTTGTTAAGTGAGTATATGCCGGAAGATTGTACCATCACTACCATTGAAAAAGTACCGATTCGCGTAGTTGAAGCGAAAAAAAACTTGTCTAACGCGCCAAAAGCTGATAAAATCACATTGCTGATAGGTGATGCCATGGATGTCTTAAGGGCTTTAAATGGGAAAGCAGAAGGAAGCTTTGAAGAGATTTATTATCCAGGCACCAGACAGTCAGTTAAAGGACAAGGCAGTACCAGTGATGTGGAAAACGTTTGTGATGAACTTCCAGAGGAATTAAAGCAGCCATACGACTTCATTTTTATGGATGCAGCGAAGGGCCAGTATATGAATTTCCTGCCTGAAATTATGGAACTTCTTCCTCTTGAGGGAATGTTTATCACCGACAATGTATTGCAAGAAGGCAGCATTGCTGGTTCCAAATATAGCGTAATACGCAGAGATCGAACCATTCATACAAGAATGAGAGAGTACCTGTATACCCTGACGCACAGTGATGAGCTGGATACGGTTGTTCTTCCGGTAGGGGATGGAATAACATTATGTACACGTATTAAAAAAGAGGAGCTTTAAGCTTAGTCATGTTTATCCTGTGTAAAGGAGAAATAGGGTAGTCAAAGGAAAAATAAGAGGCATGTGCTTCTTATAACAGGAGGAAAAGATGGATTATATTAAGAAACCGGAGTTATTAATCCCGGCAAGCAATTTAGAAGTATTAAAGACAGCTGTAATTTACGGTGCAGATGCCGTTTATATCGGTGGTGAGATGTATGGTCTTCGTGCGAAAGCAAAGAACTTCTCCAAAGAAGATATGATCGAAGGTATTAAATTCGCTCATGAACATGGTAAGAAAGTATATGTAACAGCGAATATCACAGCTCATAACCGTGATTTAAAGGGAGTAGAAGAATACTTTAGAGAATTAAAGGAAATCAAGCCAGATGCCCTTATTATCTCCGACCTTGGTGTATTTGATATCGCATCTGAAGTTTGTCCAGAAATCGAACGTCATATCTCTACACAGGCAAACTCTGTTAACTACAGAACTTATAACTTCTGGAAGAAGCTTGGTGCAAGCCGTGTAGTTTCTGCTAGAGAAATGTCATTAGCAGAAATCACAGAATTACGTGCGAATATTCCAGCTGATTTAGAAATCGAGACATTTATCCATGGTGCAATGTGTATCGCTTACTCCGGACGTTGTTTATTAAGCAACTACTTTACAGGAAGAGATGCAAACCTTGGTGCATGTACTCATGCATGCCGTTGGAAATACCATGTAGTAGAAGAAACTCGTCCAAACGAATTCCTTCCAGTATTTGAAAACGAACGCGGAACTTATATCTTCAATTCCAAGGATTTATGTATGATTGAATACATTCCTGAGATTGTAAAAGCGGGTATCAACAGCTTAAAGGTAGAAGGAAGAATGAAGACTGCTCTTTATGTTGCTTCTGTTGCGAGAACTTACCGTAGAGCAATTGATGATTTCTTTGAATCTGAAGAAAAGTATAAAGCAAATTTAGATTACTACCGTGAAGAAATCGCAAAATGTACGTACCGTCAGTACACAACTGGTTTCTTCTTCGATAAGCCTAAGGCAGATGCTCAGATTTATGACAACAATACTTATATTAAGAACTACACTTATTTAGGTACTGTTAGAAACGTTAAAGATGGCATTGCTGAATTAGAACAGCGTAATAAGTTCTGCGTTGGCGATGAATTAGAAGTTATGAAACCTAACGGTGATAACTTAATGGTAACAGTTAAGAGCATCGTGGATGAAAACGGCAATCAGATGGATAGCTGTCCACACCCACAGCAGAAGATCTTTGTTGATTTCGGCGTTGCTCTTGAACAATACGATATCATCCGTCGCAAAGAATCAAATGATTCCCCAATCAACACCCACGACCTTACCGACTCCCACTCCTGCTCATCAGAGTGCAGCTGTAAGTAAGACTTTCGGATTGGGTATATGTCAAACGCAGTCCCCCTAGGGCGCGGCGA
>CALZIE010000185.1 GCA_945787565.1 uncultured Lachnospiraceae bacterium | reverse complement strand
CCAATGCAATTGCCATTGGTTCTCTGCTTTGTAAACTCTGCTTCACTTTATTCATAAGCGCCTCCAATAACAGTAAGACTGCATCTTTTTTTAACACTGCTATCTTACTATATGAGAGGGCTCGGTCATTTATGCCCGGAATTCCAGTAAAGGAAAACGGTGACTTTTATTGACTGATTAATCGAATACGGCTTTTGTGTACCAATATTTTATAATCAGCTCTCTTATGTACATCAAACGTTCTGCATATTTTTCTGCCTTACAGCATCATATGCTAAAATAGAACCGATTGTTTTGGCATCCTGAATCTTTCCTGATAGAATCATCTCTTTTAACTCTTCCAGCGAATACCGCTCCACTTCCACATATTCATCATCATCCAGATGCTGTTTCGATGGAATGAGCTTTGTTGTGTAGTACACATAAATCATTTCATTGGAATAAGCAACTGTTGTGTAAAGATCAATCAGATGGCTGATATTTCCTGCCTTATAACCGGTTTCTTCTTCTAATTCCCTGGCTGCCGCATCAATTGGTTCTTCTCCTTTATTAATGCCGCCCGCCGGAATCTCAAGTGTCTGTCTGTCAATCGCATTTCGGTACTGTCTCACCATAATGATATTTCCGTCTTCGTCAACCGGCACGATTGCTGCCGCTCCTTTGTGTCCGATAAAATCCCATTCCGCTGTTCTTCCATCCGGAAGTTCAATGGTATCGGAATAAATATCGATAATTTGTCCGTTTCGTATCAGCTTTCTGTCTAACCGTTTGTATTCTGCCATTTCTTCGTCCCCTTTTATAAGTCATGAATTTTATATTGCCTATTGTGCTGTCCTAAAATCAAACATATAAAAAATGAAAAAGTCCTGATTGTTTTACAGCAGACTTATAAAGCCTGCTGTATACATGATTTGTACTATAAATACAATTCTGTTCTAGACACACTGCCTGCTACAAACGTGTTGCTTTTTCATAGCATGCATCAGTTGCCTTAATCACTGCATTACGGAATCCGAATTCTTCAAGAGCCGCAACACCGGCAATTGTCGTTCCTCCCGGTGAGCACACATTGTCCTTTAAGCGTCCCGGATGCTCTTTTGTCTCAAGAACCATCTTAGCTGCACCAAGCACGGTCTGAGATACAAGCTCATAAGCCATGGCTCTTGGAATGCCGTATTTCACGACACTGTCCGCTAATGCCTCGATAAACATATAAACATATGCCGGAGAGCTTCCATTTGCACAGATTGCTGCATTCATCAGCGTTTCTGGAATTACCTGATATTTGCCACAGGAAGTAAAGAAACGATCTACGATTTCTTTCTCCTCATCGGTAAAGGCATGTTCCGAATAGCTGACGCATGTCATCCCTTCTCCTACCATAGCTGGTGTATTTGGCATGGAACGTACGATCTTGATGTCTGCACCAACCTGGTCTGCCATATCTTTGATTGTAACCCCTGCCGCAAGAGAGATAATCATCTTCTCTTTTGTCATATGTTTCTTCAGGTCTCCATATATTTCATGAAAGAACTGTGGTTTCACACCCAGAACAATCACATCACACTCCTGTATTAAGGAAGCATTGTCCTTTGCGCTTTCAATCCCTGTTTCTTTCGTAACTCTCTCTTTTGTTTTTTCTGTCTTTGCTGAAAAAGCAACATTCGCTGCACCAAATGCCCGTATTGCTCCAAGCATCATTGGATACCCCATATTTCCTGTTCCAATAAACCCGATCTTTTTCATTCTGCACTCTCTCCTGTCCTGATCTCTTATCCTGACAGATTTGCGATTTCAGATTTGAGATTCTAACATGCTTTCACATCTGTGACAAACTGCTCAATTCGGTCTAATCGTTTTGCAATCTGATCCATTGAGATTGCATAAGATAGCCGGATATGATCATGAAATCCAAAATCTGCACACGGTATAACAGCTACATTATAATCCTCAATCAGGATTGTTGCAAGATTAGAAACATCTTCTATCTTTTCTCCTTTATAAGACATTTCTAACAGATCGGCTATATTAACAAACAGATAAAATGCTCCATCCGGTTTCAGCGCTCTGATATGAGGAATTTCACAAACTCTTTCATACATAAACTTACGTCTCTTGTCAAACTCCTCTTTCATCACTTTTACCGTCGTCTGAGGTCCGTTTAATGCCTCAATAGTAGCCTTCTGTGCAATGGAATTCGGATTGGATGTCTGGTGGGACTGTACACTGCCCATCAGCTTTGCAATCTCTTTGGAAGAACCTGTATAACCAATTCTCCAACCTGTCATTGCATAGCTCTTTGCCACGCCGCTGCAGGTAATCGTATGTTTATAAATCTCATCATTAAGAGAAGCGATGCTTACCGGTTCCTGCCCTTCATAAATCAGATTCTCATACATCTCATCTGCAATAACAAAGATATCTTTCTCCACAACCACCTTTGCAATTGCTTCCAATTCTTCTCTCGTATATACCATTCCTGTTGGATTATTCGGGGTATTTAAGATTAACGCCTTTGTTTTTTCTGTACAGGCATCAGCAATCTGATCCGCTGTTATCTTATAACCATTTTCTTCTTCCCCTCTTACAAATACAGGAACGCCATCTGCCAATTTCACAATCTCCGGATAACTTAACCAGTATGGTGCTGGAATAATCACTTCGTCGCCCGGATTTAAGATTACGCTAAAGATATTGGTCAGAGAATGTTTTCCTCCATTGCTGATTACAATCTGATCCGGTTCATAATGAATATGATTAAAACGGGCAAACTTCTCTGCTACCGCTTTCTTTAACTCCGGCATTCCGGAAGCTACGGTATACTTTGTAAAGCCTTTATGTATGGCATTGATTGCCGCCTCATTAATATTATCCGGGGTATTGAAATCCGGTTCTCCTGCCCCAAATCCTACTACATCAACTCCCTGCGCCTTAAGTGCCTTCGCCTTTGCCGTAATAGCCAAAGTGGAAGATGGTTTCACTGCCTGTGCCTTTTTCGATAATGTTAATGCCATAATGAAATCTCCTGCCTTCCATACCTATAATTTATCAATTGCCGTGATTGTATACACGAATTATCTCATACAGTATAATATGCATGAAATGGAAAATCAAGAGGATTTCAATCGAAATTCTTTCTAGCAAGGACAAGTGTCCGTATATGGCGTTCATTTCCGTAATCTGGTTATTATTATTTTTAATGATTCTTATTAGCGGAATAAAAGACCAGCATTTGTTATCACAAAGAACAAAGTTTTCATTCATAGGGAATTGCAGAGCAATTTCCTATGAATGAAAAAAGTCTCAGAACTCCTAATTCAATCAGGATTTCTGAGACTAAATAAGAAACTAAAAATTTACAGATAGCTTTTAGTACGTTCCATATCCGTTACCAGATTCGGATTATCCGCCTTCATGCGTTCAATGAGAACATCCATCAGATCCGGATCGTTGCTGATTGCTTCCAGTTCATCTCTTGTAATACCAACAAGCTGTAAAAAATCAACATGTCCATTTACGGTATCTCTTCCTTCTACCTCGGTATCCGGAACAACGATCAATCCAACAATCGTAGACTCTTCCTCACCGTCAATTGCTTCTCCATTTCCTTCAATAAACTGTCCTGGCTCTAACCAGCTCTCGTTCTGGAATGTATAACGGGCAAAACGTCCCATCATGTTCATAGCCCAAACGCAGGATTCCACATCCTCTTCCTTTAGCTTCATGGTCATCTCATAACCCCATTTGCTAAAATCACCACCAAAGCACTCTTCATCCACATAAAGTTCTGACATACCAAATGTCACGATATGCTGATATCCGTCTTTTGAAGTATATACGCTATATCCGTCTAAGTACTCCTCACCGCCCATATAAGCTCTGGCATTCAAATCTGTTCCAAAATGCTTTGCTTCCTGCAAAGGATACACCTTTCCAAAGCTCTCTTCAATCGCATCCCAGCCTGGCGCCCAATCCTCATGTTCCTTTGCGTATGCAATATATTCTTTCTTTGTCATATCTTTGTCTCCATTTCTATCTTTCACCTGTATCATTTCATTTGTTTACTCAGCCATTTCCATAATCATTCGACAATCCATTATTTAATTACATAAATGCCTTGTTGTATTAAACCAAATAATCTAATTTTCCAATAGACCACTGCTATGGGTATGCACCTTTCCCTTAAATGATACAAATTATTTTTCATGAATAAAGGCTATGCTTTCTATCGTACATGAGTACATGAAAACATAACCTTTATGATTATACCAAAATTCTCTTTGATTTACTACTATTTCTGCTTTTTTCAGACAACCTTTACCGATTACTTATGCTCTAATATGTTGTTACTAAGACATTTTGCATTTTAAATTCCCCTAATTCATTTTCTTCCTCGGAACTTCCGGTAAAACCACTCCCTATAAATCCAATGGTTACCGTCTCACCAGCATTTATGGTGCTATTATAGGATGCATTCTTGATTACATAGTGGCTTTCCTCTTGGCTTACAATCATGCCTCCCCAAATAGAGGAAATCTTCCCCTCTAAATCAAATTCCAGGCTCCAATTTCGTATCGCTTCTTCTCCGGTATTGGTCAATTGAATCTCGCCACTGCAACCGCCATCCCAAGATGATACAAGTATTCCAGTCACCTTTACCGTGCCTGAATTGATCATTCTTTCAGGGGCAAGTAACTCAAATTCAGATGGCAGTAAAGTCATATCATCTTCCTTTATAACGCTTGCAATAAACAGAATTTTAATACTTTCTCCTGCCGTAAGCTGCTGATTATAGGCTTCTGGTTCAAGAATGTAACGTTTGGTATTCACTTCGTGTTCGTTTATCACAACTCCCCAGATTTGCTCAATTTCTCCTTCATATGTGAAGCCAAGATTCCATCCTTCTAGTGTACTACCGCTCGTATTTTTAAAGGTAAGTGAGCCAAGTACCTTATCCTCCCATGTCGTCACTTCACTATACGTCACTTCCATTTCATCCGTAGTTACCATTGGAGTAGGCGTTGGAGTTGCTGTCGGTCCTACACTTGGTGCTTTCGTTGGTTCTACGCTTGGTACCGCTGTTGGCTCTGGACTTGGTGTCACAGTTACCTCCGGACTCGGTGTCGC
>CALZIE010000184.1 GCA_945787565.1 uncultured Lachnospiraceae bacterium | reverse complement strand
TATTAGAACTTTTCATGTTTGTCAACCTATTTTTTTATTTTTTTCTCTTTATTTTTTTCTCTTTATTTTTCATCCTAATAAATTCATTTCTTCTGTTTATACTAGCTAATGGATCAGGAAAGGAGTGACCATATGGATTTATTAGGAAACAATGAAATACCGATTGGTTTTAGCATGGCACTTGCGAAAGATACCAATGCCATGAATGCCTTCTCGACTATGCCACAGACAGAACGGGAAGACGTCATTGCTCACTCTAAGACCATTCAATCTAAGAATGAGATGGAACATTTCGTATCCAGTCTATCTTCCACCTCCGACAAGATGTGGTAGATCATAAGATTCTAATAGAAAGAAGGTGACAGTATGTCTTATGTAGCGCCAGCTCTAAAAGAGAAATTTGATTCTTTGTCTCCAGGACTTAGAAATATGATTTTAGAACGAAACGTACAACTTAATACACTTCCTGATCTAATCAAAGTGTTAGAACAGATTGTTTCAGAAGCAGAAGCAGAGGATTAATCCTCTGCTTCTCCCTTTTTTACGATATGTGGCTAAAAGAAACGATACTCTGGTTTGTCCTCTCCAAAGAACCAGTAGCGGATATAATCATCTACTACGATTGCAAAGGCTGAGATGCCGCACCACAGGATGGAAAATGGAAGACAAATCTGCCCTAAGAAGTTAAGGCTGCGATTCGAGTAATCCCATACACCAAGTCCTAATACCAGATTGATCAGAATACCAGATGCAAGCTCTACTAAGGTAACTAACAGTCCGCCAAACAGCATCTGAAGCCAGAACGGCGTATCCGGGCTATAAACTTCATTGATTAGTCCGATCAATACAAAACAGATACCGCCTACGATACCCATGGACCAGTGCGTATGTCCTTCCCTTGAAATAAATTCGATTAACAGATACATTACGCCACCAGTCAGAAATAACGTGAGATACTTATTAATCAGATTTTTCATATTATGCCTCCTGATTTTATTCTTTCCCCGGATTCATTTTCAATGCTGTGAATGATTTCATGTTATCCCGCTTATTCACAATTTAAAAGAAGAAAAAATCCGCGTTTTTATTCCATATTATTACATTTAGTTTCATTTTGCAGCAAAAAATAGGTATATCGGACGATTTTCTTCCTAAAACCTGTGTGTTAGAATCAAGTATATTATTCAGATTATATATATTTTTTTTATATGTAATCGGACGCAGATGATTATGAATTACTACGTGTATATTCAGCAAACCCGTCCATGTATTACAAAAAAATCCCCCTCCTAAATCGCTCAGTATAGATTCTATACTGAATGCGACCCAAATCACTCCCCAGTAAAACACAAGTCTGAATAAGCAGATAACAACCTGGTAAAGAGGTTGTCACATAAAAGAAGGCGAAGCCCCAATCAATCTATTTTCCAAATTCATATGCAGGAACTAATTTCACTTGTTCGTTCCTACCTATGAATTTGGAAAATAAATTGCTTGTGACTTCGCCTTCTACTAATATAAAAGCATTTATTATTTCTACTGATGATTCTTTAACATTGGAAATGGCTTTCCTTCTATTCCTAAAAGCTCCTCATCCGCTGGATTCTTAAGAATGATATGAGTTGAAAATTCTGATTTCATGCAGAACGATCTGCATTTGCATACTTTTATGATTAAATAAACACACCCCTGATTATCTTGCTTACAATGTGGACGAACATATGACTAAGCATTGCATACCAAATGCCATATTTATAATAAAATCTGCCCAATACCAGGCCAAATCCACCGTTTAACAGAAAGCACCGAAATAAAATCAGAGGTGTCAGTGCGCCAAATGAAATTTATTACTTTTTCTCTGGATTAGACAGGCTTAAAATATCCGTAATCTCTTCCTCTGTGATTTTTGTATAATCTACTAATTCTGCGATTGTCGGAACTCTTCCTAAATCCTTCTCCAATGCCTTCTTCGCTTCATTAATTAACGTTGTCTTTGCAATTACTGTTGTTTCTAAATCGTCCTCCATGCTGTTCTCATCGATATAATCCTCGATTGCCTTCTGGATGGATTCTTTTAAATATTCACTGACATCGATTTTGTCACGCATACCAAGTAAATTGGAAAGCCCGGTTAAAAGACCAATATTGCCTTCCTGAATCAGATCTTCTATATTCATGCCGTAAGAGCTATAAGTCTTTGCAATATCAACAACTTTTGTTAACCAGTGATCCGATATTTTAGAGATCACTTCCTCTTCTCCTTCAATCAGACGGATATAGGCAGCGCTTTCTTCTACTGCACTTAACGTAGGAACATGCTTGATATCCTCTAAATACATCTCTAAGAAAATGGAGTTCTGCTTTTCATTTTCTTTCGCTGCTTCTTCGCTATCCACACTTTCTTCTGTCACTTCTTCTTCGTTACTTACTTCTTCCTCTTCCTGAGGAGGTGTTAATATATACTGATATACCATCTCCTGCTGCTCTTCGGTTAATTCCATATCAAAATAATTTATTACTTCTTCTTTTGAAAGCGGGCTTGTGGAAACTCTTGCAATCTCTGCTACGGAACGCAGTGTTTCCATAAACTTCACCTGATCTAACATAAATTCAAATCCTCCGTAAATCGTACTTGTCCGAAAACATATCTCCATTATACCACATTTCAGACAGTTGATACTATAGAGAATATCCTTCCGTCCCGCTATCATTTAATTTTCCCCAATAAAACAGGTTGCAGATGGCGTAGAATTATCCGCATCATCATCGTCAAACAGCTCATTAAACCAGTGTTTGAATTGTGAGTAAAAATTCTTCGCCTCCCCTGACAAAGCGGTTCCATATAGTCCGTTTATAAAATTTGATAAATTTTAGTCACTAAATATATTTTTTCATAATATTTTCTAGTTTAAGGAATAATTTTCTAGAATTTTGTATTTTTTATGTTATAATACTGCTCATAGATATGGCTTGCCATAGAACTTCTCAAGCCCAAAATCTGAATTTTCTACAGGAGGATTACCTTATGACTAAAATTGAACGCGAAGACCTGCTTACTTATCATTTTTTATCCAATCCGACTGAATCCCCGGATCAGAAAAAACTCTGCTTTGTTGTCACAGACAGCAATAAAGAGGGCAACTGCTACTGCTCCAACCTGTGGATTTATGAGAAAGAGTTAAGCTCATCCCCATTTCAGCTGACTGCACAGGACAAGGAAGGCTCATTTTTATGGGATGATGATAACACCATCTTATTTCCTGCTGTAAGAAGCGAAGCGGATAAGAAACGAAAGGAAGCAAAAGAGATTTTTACAAGCTTCTACCGTATCTCCATTCATGGCGGCGAAGCAAAAAAGGCATTTGAAATTCCGCTTTCTGTACATAAACTTGAAAAAATAAAAGACGGCCTGTACCTGGCGACTGCCGACGTGGATATGCAGTATCCGGATTATCATCTAATGACAAAAGAAGAAAAAGAAACCGTTCAGAAGGAAAAGACAGCGAATGCGGATTATGAAGTATTGGATGAAATCCCATTCTGGATGAACGGCGGCACCTTTATGCAAAAAACAAGAACCGGACTATTTCTTTTTGATGAAAAAAACGGTTGCGTGAAACGAATCACCTCTCCTTCCTTTAGTACTGGAAACTATGAGGTGAAAGAAGACCGGATTTATTTTTCTGGAGAAGAATATGATACAGAACCAGCTTACAAAGATAATCTGTATTATTATGACTTAAAAGATGAGAAGATCGTAACAATCGATGAGTCCCACACTTACTCCATTTCTAACCTGTTCTGGCTGAAGGATCGTCTGATTCTGCTTGCTTCTGATAATCAGTCCTACGGCATTAATGAGAATTCCCAGTTCTATGAACTAAAGGAAGAGGATCATTCGATTTCTCTGTTCGCTTCTTATGATAATGCGGTTTATTCTTCTGTCGGAAGTGACTGCCGTTATGGCCACTCCAACCCTCACAAGGTATATGATGATACCTTTTACTTTATCACCACAATTCGCAATGCCTCCCATCTTTACGCACTTCATGCCGATGGAAAGATCACACCGGTAATTGAGAAAGAAGGTTCCGTTGATGGATTCGCCATTGCAAAAGATACCATTTATACCATCAGCATGTATGATGGAAAACTGCAGGAACTATACGAAACTCCTTTAAATGGTGGTGATACGGTTTCTGTTACTTCCTTTAATGCAGAAGCATTGAAAGATAAGTACGTGGCAGAGTTCGAGAAAATGACGATTGAAGGCGCTACTACGGATATCGATGGCTGGGTACTAAAACCGATTGATTATGATCCAAATAAAACATATCCGGCTGTATTGGAGATTCACGGAGGGCCTAAGACCGTATATGGCGAGGTGTTCTATCATGAGATGCAGTGCCTTGCCGGAGAAGGATATTTTGTATTCTTCTGTAATCCGGAAGGCAGTGACGGAAGAGGCAATGCATTTGCAGATATCCGCGGTAAGTACGGTACGATTGATTATGAAAGCATTATGAAGTTTACGGATGCCGTTCTTTCGAAATACCCACAGATTGATCCAAAACGTGTGGGCGTAACCGGCGGGTCTTACGGCGGATTTATGACAAACTGGATTATCGGACATACCGACCGATTCGCTTGTGCAGCAACACAGCGTTCGATTTCTAACTGGATTTCTATGTACGGAATCAGCGATATTGGAACGATGTTTACGATTGACCAGCAAGGGGCTGATCTTTTCGATGGCGCAGATAAACTGTGGTGGCATTCTCCGCTGAAGTATTTAGCGAATATGACAACTCCTACTCTGTTTATTCATTCGAATGAGGATTACCGCTGTCCGATGGCTGAAGGCATGCAGCTTTATACAGCTCTTGTTCACAAGGGGGTTCCGGCAAGGATGTGTTACTTTAAGGGCGAGAACCACGAGTTAAGCCGCTCCGGCAAACCTCTCCACCGCCTCCGCCGCCTAGAAGAGATCACGGAGTGGATTGTGAAATATACGAAGTAAGGAATCCTGGCACGGGGATTTCAGGGGCTGACGGCTCGGAGCGAAGCAGGGGGACGATAGTTTTCCCATGTTCAGCACAAGCTCGGACAAATATGGGGAGTCTAAGATG
>CALZIE010000183.1 GCA_945787565.1 uncultured Lachnospiraceae bacterium | reverse complement strand
TCGCCTGCACTCACGCTGCTTTTTTCTGAACCTGTATTCAGTAGGTGAAAATGATTTGTAGTAAGGTATAAGATGTAAAATTTAAGGGATAAGAAACTATGAAAAAAGATTAATGAGTGACAGAAAAGAAGTAAGAAGTAAGATGTAAGAAGCTGGGGGAGAGGAAAAGGATATATAGACTAAGAGAGAAAAAGAAAAAGGAAAAGGATGAAAAAGAAGATAAAAGGCTTGGAGGGGGTAGCAAAATAGGATGCCTAGAAGGGCGGCGCAGCAGATTACTTTGGGGATGGAGAGTTTGTGGCGAGTTAAGAGGTAGAAGGCTGTGAATCCGATTAGCAGGCTTGTTAGGTTGAAGGATGCTTGAGGGAAGTAGGCACTTTTGCCAAGGACGTATACGGCGGAGAGGATAAGGCCGATGGTCGCAGGGCGGATGGCATACATGGCATGGGCCATGTAGCGGTTGTTCTTCATTTTCTTGAAAAAGATGGCAGCCAGGACACAGAGGGTGAAGGTCGGGGTTAATACACCAAGTGTCGCGAAAATCTCGCCTGGGATTCCGGCGACTCGCATGCCTGCAAAGGTGGCACAGTTGATGCCAAGGGAGCCGGGGGTCATTTCTGCGATGGCTACGATATCGGTTACTTCAGAGGATGTCATAAAGCCGTGGTTTACCATTTCGGGCATCCATTGTCTTAGTGGAGCGTGCTACGACGGAATTGCTGCCTTTGCTAGAAGCAGGGAAAATCGATCTTTTGATTGATGAGAAGAATCAGGATAGTCTCCAGTATACAAGTGTCCCATTAGGCAGTGAGAAGATTCTTCTTATGATACCGAACAATCTGAATGTTCCATATGAAGAAGGAACAACATACCGTACGATTTTGCCAGAAGATTTAGAAAATCAGCCATTTATTTTGTTAGAAGAGCATCAGCTTTTGGGGCGTTTCGCAAGGACAATGTGTGGCAAGGCTGGTTTTCGTCCGAACATCGTGATAGAATGCAATAATGTGGAAACGGCTTGTGCCCTTTCGTATGCCGGTCTTGGAATTTCCTTTATTCCTGAGCTGTTCATAAAATCCATGAATCAGAAAAATTCCCGCTCCTGTGGTTTCTATGAGCGGAAGGATGCACCGATCACTAGAAACCTAAGCGCTATATACCGGAATGGCAGATATATCTCATCTCAGCTGCTTGAATGCATCGAACTTCTAAAAGAGGCGATGGAAGACATGCTAAAAGATATATAACGCCTAACAGGGCGGGATGTGAGTATTGATTAAGTCAATGACTTAATCAGTGCTTTGTAAAGAACGCAAGGAGAGTAATTGTATGGAGTTACAGGGCAGATTGGGCGTTTTACATTCATTAGGGTGTAGACGGCAATTCTTGCGGCACGGACAGAATATTCCTCGGTAAAGACCATATCTTTTGGAATCTCCACAAACTGGCTGATCATTGCAAAATTAATGGAATCCTTTGGAACGACCTGTGGACGGTCAGACATCTTATGAGGTTCAAACTGTGCATCAATATAAGGAAGGATACAAGGAATCACGTTAATGACCGTATTCATGATTTCTTTTTCCTTTTCTTCCATATGAAGATGATGCAGAAGTTCGCTTAAGATTTCCTCACCGGTGCAGTCCTTCATTGGTTTTTTCACATAATCACCTAGCTTGTACGGATATAATCCGTAGCCCCAAAAGATAGTGGTATTCGCATCCTGTGCTTTAAAATGAGGCTGCGCTGCAACGACAATACTCATAAGCCAGCTAGAATCTTTAAAGGTCATCAAAGCACCGCTTCCTGGAATATTGCCGGAATACTGTTCAATCATCTTAAGAAGCATATTGCCTTCCATGGTAGCGGTAAAGCTAAGCCACGTTGTTTCTTTTGGGTAAGCGAAGAATGGGACAGGATTGCCAAGACCTGGCTTCTTTGCAGCAATCTTTGCCCATAAAAGAGCAGACATTGGCTTTTTCTCTGGTTTCTTAGCCGGATGTTTGAAACTTCCAACAGTGGTACAGTCAGTCATACAGCCGTTAATAAAGAAGCAAAGATCTTTTGGACGTACTTCTACGACTCTTTCTTCCTGATCTTTCTTTAGATGAATGTTTGTTACGGTCAGGCTATCATCAGCAAAGTCAAGATCGGTAACGACGGTATTGGATTCAAATAAGACACCGTTCTTTTCTAAGTAATCTTTGATTGGAACGATAACGCTTTCATATTGATTATATGGGGTACGGGTAACGCCCTCTAATGTCTCGATACGGCTGAACTCAAAAATCATACGGTTCATATAGCGGCGGAATTCGAATAAGCTGGACCATTTTTGGAAAGCGAATGTAGTCTGCCACATATACCAGAAGTTTGTGGTAAAGAAGTGAGGAGACGTACAGAACCAGTCCTCAATTGTCAGGTCGTCTAAGCATTTTTCAGGTGTCATCATCAGCTTTAGTAAGAGACTTCGGTCTTTGCAGTCAAATCCCATGCGTTTTACATCTAATATACTTCCGTTTTTATCAATCAGTCTCGCTTTTGCACAGGTCGGATGCGCATGATCGAAGTTTAGGATTTCTTCTTTAAGAGAACGAGCAGGATTTTCTAAGGAAGGAATTTCGGAAAGAAGATCCCAGAAGTTCTCGTAGGTCTCTTCATTTAACATACGGCCGCCACGGCATAAGAATCCTTCCCCTTTGTTTCCGGAGCCGTCATTGCTGCCACCGAAGATAGGAAGTCCTTCGTATATATGAATATTCTTGCCTTTAACATCACAATCCCGAATCAGATAGACGGCACCCGCCATGCTGGCAAGCCCGCCGCCTATAAAATAGGCTTTCATATCGCCAGGGTTTCTGCGGTTTCTAGGAATATCCACGTTGTCTTTTTTTACTGGACTGCTATTGTTTGCTTTAAAATATTCATATGCTGTAATCGTCACCGTTGCGGCAATCAGACAGCAGCTTAAGGATTTTACTTTTTTGCATCCCATGTCAAAATACCATTCCTTTCACAAGTATAATGATATCATGTACATTTTCGCATGTTTCATTCGGAAACGAAAAAGCCACTCCGATATATGACTGGAGACCGTATTGTCAGCAGTTATACATCAGAGCGGCTTTTCATCCTTTTTGCGGGTTAGCTAGGTAGCTATGTAAGATTACTTATAAGCTCCGCAGTCCTTACAGCTCATGCTGGATTTGGAATTGTGTGTACCGCATTTAGCACAGGTCCAATAGTTTGTATTCTGATTTGAAGCAGAAGAAGCCTGAACCTCATTGGCAGTCTTATCTTTCAGCTTGTTCTTCTTACTAAACAATCCCATAAAAATCTCCTTTCTCATCCTTATGCCAAGCATAAGGGGTGATGAGTAGCAAGTTAAAAAGGAATAAGATAGGCAGCCGACTCGTAATAAATGCAGAGAGGATGCCTACAAGATATACATATGACAGGTTCTAAGAAGTATTCCAAGAATTTAAGAGAATCGTTCGACAAGAAAATTCTGCGACTGCCTTATTATAAAAAGAAACTTCCCAACTAGTTTTGGAACTTTTCCTTTTGACAAAAAATTAAAAGTTTCAAAATCAGCTGTGAAGTTCATCTATTGTTATTTTGCAGTTTCTGTATTATCTTTCTTATCAAGGTATAGATTGTATATAAGACCGATCAGGACAAGAAATCCGCCAATTACTTTTGGAAGAGAGAATTCACCATAAAGGAAGAAGTCTAGCACGATTCCAGTAATCAGCTGGCTGATAAAGATTAAAAGCGTCATAAGGAAAGCAGAAATCTTTGGTGTGATAAAGTTGGAGATGATGATTGCAACAACGCCTAAGATACCGCCAAGGTACATGATCACATCGGAGAATCCTTCTGGTATAAAGAGAGGAAGGATGGCTTCTTTTGAAAAGAAGAATACAACGATGGATAATAAAAGTCCTACAAAGTAGTTGAAAAATGTGCTTTCGATAGCACCAATCTTTTTAGCAAGCATGGCATTTACGTTACGGCTTGTAACGATTGTTGTACCAGCTAAGATAGCGAATAAAATATGCATAAAACTCCTCCTTTATAAAAACAGCATAACAGCGATGCCGGCTAAGATAATGCAGATACCGATTAGTTTCTTTTTCTTAAATGGAGTCTTTTCAGCTCCTAACAGTCCCCACTGGTCGATCACTAAGGAAGTGATTGACTGTCCTAATAGTCCGAGACCAAGTGTTGCAGTAACACCGAGAGAAGAGAATGCTACGTTATTGAATACAACCGTAAGCACACCAATTGCGCCGCCTGTATATAAGAGAAGCGGGAAAACTTCTTTTGGGAATAAGCGTTTTTTCTTAAAAAGCATATATAAGATGATAGCGATTAATCCAAAAAGATGGACTAAGACAGTGGAATAGTAGTTTCCATAGCTTTCTGCTAAAAGCCCGTTCATTAGAATCATCAGTGAGTATAAAATACCGTTAAATAGTGCGAGTCCTTTTGTCATGATTACACATCCTTTATTTTTATAATATCCGTTCAGGTATCAGATTTACTTTGCCTATTATAGCAGTTCACCCTTGTAAAGATATATGACATATGTCATACTATGTAGCAAAAGATTCTCGCCAGAATGAGAGAGAATATAAGCATAACTGACAAAAGGAAGAAAGTATGGAGATTGTAAAAAAGACAAAGGTGATCGATCAATACCTAGAAAAGTATGAGATTCCTTCAATCATTACGGATGTGAAGAAATATCCGTTTGAGATACATTATTATAAAAAGGGGGAACATATATGCAGTTACGGAAAGCCTTTTTCCTATTTTTATTTTCTGTTAAATGGGAAAGCGAAGGTGTATAGCCTTTTAGCAAATGGAAAATCGCTTCTGTATACGTTTTTTCAGGGATTTGATATGATCGGTGATATCGAACTGGCTATGGGAAGTTTAAGACCAACGTGGAGACAATTTCAGATGTGACCTGCCTTGCAATTCGGATTGAAGGGTATGAAAAAGAGCTAATGAACGATCTTCGTTTTATGCAGTATATGAGCAGACATCTGGCCCGAAAATTAGAATACTGTTCAAGGGCCAGCTCTTTTAATCTCTTATATCCCCTTGAAAACAGGCTGGCATCGTATCTTGTAATCA
>CALZIE010000182.1 GCA_945787565.1 uncultured Lachnospiraceae bacterium | reverse complement strand
ATGATGCATATGAAAAAAAAAATACACGACCATCACAGACAAAAGATAAAACGAATGAGAAAAAACGTAAAAGCCGTATAAAAAAAGAGGAAGACAGATAAGTCTTCCCTTTTCGTGCGCGTATCTTGTGCAGGGAGCAACTACGAATGAAAAACTACAAAAGAATAATACAGATAAGAAAAGTTCGGAAGATAGAAGTACTTCCGGCACTTTTATTTCTGATGCTTATGATATTAGGGAGTATATCCTATTCCTTAGCAACTCATATATCACAAGAAGAGACAATTCGGAATGCGGCCGTGGCAGCTGTGATAGCAGCTGTCTTTGGTGGCTATCTGTTATTTCGAAGAGAAGAAACAAAGTACAAACCATATATTTTTACGGTTTTATCGGTAGCATCTGCATGCTCATTTTTAGGATTGATGTATTTTGATACAGCAAGGTTTCCAATCTGGGTGCTTGGCAGCATGCTTACAGCAAGGTTTATGAAAGGTTCCTTTGCAATTCTTTATACGTATGGAATGCTGATTTTATCGTTGTTTTATGATCAGCCTTCTTTTTTGCAAATGCTTACTTTTATTCTGGCGGGCACGATTCATTCCTATATCAGCGTATATTTGAAGAAAGCTTCATCCGTTATTTATGTCTGCTTAATCAGCGTGTCCATGCAGGTATCCATTCTGTTTATCAATAATGAGTTCGTAGTGGAAGATATTTTGCTTACAGACGTATTGCTTTCTGTCGGATGTCTGGCAGGAAGCGTCTTTTTTGTTTACGCATCAGGAAAAGTCTTTGATACGGTCATTAAGAAGAAAGAAGGAGATATTAGAGAGTTAGCAGAGTGGCTGATGCTTAATAAAGCGCAGGATAAAATGATCTACCACAAGAGAGAAAAGAGTGAGGAAAAAGAAGAAACATCCATGCAGAAAATTTTAGAGGAAGATTACCCTCTAATGCAACGTTTGAAAAAGCAGGCTCCTCGCTTGTATCGTCATTCTGAAAGTGTTGCAAATCTAGCAATGAAAGCTGCCGCTTTTATAGGGGCTAATCAGGAATTATGTTATGCAGGCGGATGGTATCACGAGATGGGAAGACTGCTTCCTGACAGTGTGGATCCGATTAAAGAAATCTGCAGCGAGTATTCCCTTCCGTCTTCTGTAGTGAATTTGGTCAGGCAGCAGAATTATAAAGAACACATGCCAGACAGTGTCGAGGCCGTAATTGTATTAGTGAGCGATCAGATTATTTCGACCCAGAATTATCTGAAAGCACTAAAGGAAAAACGTATTTCCATGGAACAGATTATTGAGAATGCGTTTAATTCCCAGTTAAAAAGGGGAGCATTTGATAAAGCAGGAATTACTGTGGCGCAGTATAATAAGCTAAAGCAGTTCTATATGATAGAACTAATGTAGTGAAAGGATTAGAATATGACATTAAATATTGAATATGAAACCGAAAAGAAACTAGATCTTCCTTATGAAGAGATTATTGAGAAAGTGGTGAATGGATCTTTAGATCATGAAGAATGCCCATACGAGATTGAATTAAACGTAATCTTAACAGATAACGAGGCGATTCAGGAAATCAATCGTGAGCATCGTAATATTGACCGTCCTACCGATGTGTTATCTTTCCCAATGGTTGATTATGAGGTACCATCTGATTTTGATCATTTAGAAGAAGCAGCAGATGAGTATTTTAATCCGGAAACTGGAGAACTTCTTTTGGGAGATATTGTTATTTCTGTGGATAAGGTTATCAGCCAGGCTGAGGAATATGGACATTCCACAGAACGTGAACTTGCATTTTTAGTGGCGCACAGTATGCTTCACCTTTGTGGATATGACCATATGGAAGAAGAAGAACGAATCGTGATGGAAGAAAGACAGAGACAGATTTTAGATAAACTAAATATTACGAGATAAACACTTACAGAGATGAATAGAGGAGCAATATATGAAAAAATGGAACAAAGCATCAAGGAATGCTCTACTAGCAGGCCTGCTGTTCTTCATTGTCATGCTTGCTTTTGCCTGCAAGAAGAAAGAAAAAGAAGATACAAAAGAAGTCATTGCACCAACCATTACGACGGCGGCAACGAAAGTTCCAACTGTGACGCCAGAGCCAACAATAGCAATAGATACCCATGAAGGAGAAGCAAGAAGCTTTCTGACCGGAGAGTGGAAGGCAGAGGAAGAAGTGTTAAAACGTCCGTATGCGGTGATGTTTAACAATATTGAATATGCATCTCCACAAAGTGGTATCGGCGACGCAGATATACTTTACGAAGCATTAGTAGAAGGTGGGATCACAAGGCTGATGGGTATTTTTGATGGCATTGATCCAGAATCTGAGACTGCAAAAAGGATAGGATCAATCAGAAGTGCCAGACATTATTATGCCAGTTTTGCAGATGAATATGATGCCATCTTCGTTCATTTCGGAGAAACCACATATGCGACCAAGGCAATGAAAAAGTCAGGGATCGATCATCTGACCGGTTCTTATGGAATCGGAGTGAATTCCTTTTATCGAGATGCTTCCATCAAATCGCCTCATAATGCATTTACAAGCCTTAAGGGAATTGAGGAAGCGATTGAAAAAGGAAACATTCGTACTGACCACGAAGAAGCATATGAGGGGCATTATTCTTTTTATGAAGAGGATACGGTGCCGGAAAGTGAAAACGATGTGAATAAAGTAACATTTAAGTTTTCTAATTACACAAGCCCATATTTTACGTATGACGCAGAAAATAAGGTGTATTTAAGATTTCAGTTTGGTTCGGAACATATCGATGCCAATACAGGAATTCAGCTTTCGTTTAAGAATATATTGGTACAGTTCGTAAAGGAATGGGATATTGATAGCAATGGCTACCAGACGATGGAACTGGCGGATGCGTCAGGGACAGGATATTATATTACAAATGGAAAGATGGTTAGGATCACCTGGAAGAAGAATGAAAGCACAAAAGTGATGCGATATTATGACGAAACAGGAGAAGAATTAACCATCAATCCGGGAAAAACATATATTGCGGTATTTCCGGATCATAAGACGGAAAATGTGATGATGGAATAACCAAAACACGTTTTTGGAGGAAAGGTTAATGGGAAACAAGAATAATAAATATCTGGTGCAGGGCGGCCTTTTAGCTATGTCATCGATTATTGTAAGATTAATCGGACTTCTGTACCGAGTGCCATTACAAAGGATCATTGGTGATGGGGGGATGGCATTTTATAGTGCCGCCTTCGAAATCTATAATCTGGCGCTGATTCTATCTTCATACAGTATTCCGATTGCTGTATCAAAATTGGTTTCTGCCAGAGAAAAGAAGAAAGAATATAACAATGCGAATAAAGTATTTAAGGCTGCAATGATACTGGCTGTAACAGTCGGCGGAATTGCAAGCCTTATCATCTTTTTCGGAGCGGAGTTCTTTGCGAAAATGTTAGGCTTTGAATCCGCAGCGATTCCGCTTCGAATTCTGGCACCGACGATTTTCGTATTCAGTATCATGGGGGTTCTTCGAGGATTCTTCCAGGGCAAGAATACGATGATGCCGACTGCGATCTCTCAGGTTTTTGAGCAGATCGTGAATGCGATTGTCAGTATTGTAGCTGCCTATGGCTTAATGAAGGCACATAATGCATCCGATAATATTGAAGCATGGGGAGCGGCAGGTGGTACGACCGGAACGCTTTTTGGTGCGATTGCGGGGCTTGTGTTTCTTGCATTTATCTATATGGTGTATCGTCCGGTATTAAAGAAACGTCTACTAAAGGATGAAAGCAAACATGAGGAATCTTTGGCAGATGTATTTAAGATTCTAGTCATAACAGTTGTGCCGATTATCTTAAGTCAGACGGTATATCAGTTAAGTGGAACAGTTGACAGTGCCATGTTTGGACAGATCATGCAGAGTAAAGGATATTTAGAAAGTGAATATGACTTTATGTATGGTATTTACAGCGGAAAATACCGTCAGTTGACAAATCTTCCAGTAGCGCTTGCAACTGCGTTAGGAGCGGCCATTGTTCCAGCTTTAGCAGCGACATATTTAGAACGCGATATGGAGAATCTTAGAGATAAGATTGCCACATCCATTAAGTTTAATATGCTGTTAAGCATTCCGGCTGCAGTAGGCTTAGGTGTGCTTGCAGAACCGATTTTAACACTTTTATTCAAAGGGGATACGAAGTTAAGCGTACAGCTTCTTCAGCTTGGCTGTGTGGCAGTTGTATTCTTTGCACTATCCACACTGACGAATGGAATCCTGCAGGGAATCGATAAAATGCATCTGCCAGTAATCCATTCCGCGATCTCTCTTGCTATTCATGTAGTCTTATTGTTTGTTTTATTAAAGGTAATGGATTTAGGTGCATACGGCCTTGTTATCGGAAATGTTACCTTTGCGCTTGTTGTCAGCATGCTTAACTGGATTTCCATTGCAAAGTATGCACATTATAAGCAGGAAATACGAAGGACCTTCATTCTTCCTACGGTAGCATCCATTATAATGGGAATCGTGGCATATATTGTGTACCATACTACACATGGAATCGTACACTCTAACCTGCTTTCTATTTTAGTGACCATTCCGATTGCGGTTATCGTATATGGGGTGGCAGTCATTATGCTAAAGGCAGTAACAAAGAACGAATTGTTAGCAATGCCGATGGGAAGTAAAATTGTGCATATCTTAAAGAAAATTCATATTTTATAAAATAGAGAATGAATAATACCTAATAATCAGTCAATACTTCATAGATAAAGGAGAGTGAAGCTATGAAGCGTTTGGCTGGTTATTTCTTATGCTTTCTCGGATTATGCGTGATGTTTACGGCTACTTATTATCTGAGCTTTCGAAATGCTCTTCACAAATTCAATGAGGATGCGGTGGAACGGGATTATAACCTGATGAAATCGTTAGAAGAGTATAAAAAGCAGGAGCAGATCTTTAGCAGTGCTGAAACAAATAGCACAGACGATACGAAGAATGCATCAAATTCAGATCAGGCAGGTATCCTGTCTGATACAAAAAGTCCGAATATCCTGGAAAATCCGAATGGATATAACAGTTCAACACTCCAGGGTGATTCGATGACAGTAGAGGCCGATCAGGGAACCGCGATTCTGCCATCTACAAAGTACTATTTAGAAACTTATGAGATATCAACAAATGATCTAATCAGAC
>CALZIE010000181.1 GCA_945787565.1 uncultured Lachnospiraceae bacterium | reverse complement strand
AAAGAACCAGGCAAAACGTCACAAGGTAGAACGACATTATACAAAATGGATTGCAAAATATCGCACGATGTTAATCTGCGGCCATACTCATAGAATGAAATATCCAAGACAAGGAGAGCTTCCATATTTTAATAGCGGATGCTGCATCCATACAAAAGGCATCAGCGGGATTGAGATTCAAAACAATCAGATTATGCTTGTGCAGTGGAGGGTAGAGACAGATAAAGACGGTATTCTCAGAATTCGAAGACATGTGATTCGGGGGCCGGAACCAGTTGAAAAATTTGATATGAGAAAGTAGATATTCTTACTGAAAACGAGAGTATTCCAGGTGTAAAATCATACAAAAACTCCTATGGAATATATTACAAAGGACAGGATTTGAAATAAAACGACTGTTTACTTGACCTAATAGAAAATTTATTGTACACTAATAAACTGAGGAATAAAAAAGCTTAATTGGAGAATAAAATAAGCTTTTTTTGTCAGGTCCGTATAAAACAAAAAGATATCAAATTTAGAATCGTACAATATAAGTAGATTGGGAAATGAGGTAACAAATGCAAGAATCTTTAAATGAAGAGTATTTGAAGGAATTAAAGGACGTAATGATTTCAGGAGAAGCAGTGACAGGCTTAAAAGACTGTTTAAGCTTCTATACAAAGCCTAAATTATTAGAAATTTCTACAAGATACGGGATTACAAACTCTAAACTGAAAAAGGAAGAAATCGCAAATCAGCTTGTGGAAAAAATCGAATATGCAGTTCATAATGAATTACAGGAAATCTTTGAAGGTGAAAGAGCAGAAGTAATTGAACAGTTAAAGACGATTTCCATGAAAAAGTTTAAAACTGAGAACGCGGAGGTAATTGCTACATTTATGCGTTACCGTTTGTTCGGTTTCCTTTATTTCTTCCTGGACAAGAAGTGTGAAGAATTCCAAATCGTGATTCCAGACGAAGTTAGAAGCGTATTCGAAAAAATCGAAATCGTAAAGAAACCACAGCCGGCAGCTGCAGTTCGTCCAGTAGCTAGACCAGCAAAAGCTACAAAGATTGGAAGAAATGATAAATGTCCTTGTGGCAGTGGCAAAAAGTATAAATTCTGCTGTGGACGCTAATTGGTTGAAAATAGCTTTATAGTTGAAATTAAGTTTATGAAAAAGGAATCCAAAGTATTTATGTATTATCATGAATACTTTGGGTTCCTTTTTTGCAAGCTCTGAAGAAGCCATGAATATCTGTGAGCTAAGCAAGGAAGAGGCAGTTCAGACAAAATCTATTTTAGAAGATATGAAAGAAAAAGTGAATGAATTCGATTGCTACCTGACAAAATAAAAAACTGGTATGCTAATCCAGAAATAAACTGGCAGTTTACCAACTGCCAGTTTTCGTATACTATCATAATAAAGCGAAAAAAAGGAGAGAGAAAAGTGTCACATAATACGCAGAAAAAAATAGCAGCTATCAATGACATATCCGGCTTCGGAAAATGTTCTATAACTGTAACACTTCCAATTGTCTCCTATCTGAAAGTACAGTGTAACCCAATTCCAACATCCATATTCTCCAATCATACCGCATATCCAAGCTTTTTCTTTGATGATTATACAGATCGCATGGTCCCTTATATGCAGGAGTGGAAAAAACTCGGGCTTAAGTTCGATGGGATTATGTCCGGATATTTGGGTTCCAAAGAACAGATTCAGATGGTAAAAAACTTTATTGATGAGTTTCGAACAGAACATACCATTGTTGTAATCGATCCGGTTATGGGGGATAACGGCAAGACATATTCTATTTACACAAAGGAAATGTGTAAGGCGATGAAAGGGCTTGTTCATTATGCGGATATCCTGACACCGAATCTGACGGAAGCGTGTATCTTAACCGATACCGAATATAAGGAAGAACAATGGAAGACGAAAGAGCTGGTGGGAATGGCTGAGAAGTTAAGCAGCCAGGGACCTAAAAAGGTCGTGATCACCGGAATCAGACAGGGGGATTTCATTGCAAACCTTGTATATGAGACAGGAAAAGAATACCGAATCTTAAGAACCCACAGAGTAGGAACAGGCAGATCCGGTACTGGTGATATCTTTGCATCGATTGTGGCTGCAGATGCAGTGAATGGAGTGGATTTTGACCGTTCTGTTAAGAAGGCATCCAGCTTCATCAAAAAATGTATTAAGCGTTCCATTGAACTGGATATACCAAAGGAAGATGGAGCCTGTTTTGAAGAACTGCTTCATACATTAAAGATCGATTAGCAGGTAGAGGAATCTTTTATTCTATGAAATCTTCTGGCAGTTTGTTCTGCTTTTTAAATTCTTTTGGAGAAACACCATATTCTTTTTTAAAAGCGCGATAGAAGCTGGTGTAGTCTCCAAATCCATACTGTTCCACAACTTTTGCAAACGGCATCCCGGACAGGATGCCGTTTTTGCATGCCTGAAGACGTTTGCTTAGGATATACTGATGCAGGGAGATACCCATATTCTCTTTGAATGTATGAGAAATATGATATTTGCTTACATAAAAGAATTCAGACAGAAAATCCAGAGACAGATCATCTGCTAAATGCCGGTTGATATAGTCACAAATATTCAGGTAAAGCACGTTTCGATATTCGGGCTTAATCTGATTGGCGATATCGTAGGTGATACGATTTAATTGAATCAGGAAAGAGGATAGCATCAGCTGCATATTGATATCCCCGAACGGTTTGCTGCTATTTTTTTCTTCAATCATGTCCAATAGCTTTCCCTGGATATTCTGATAGGTGATAAAATCAGTACGGAAGCGGTAGGAACGTTTTTGCTGCACATAATCAAAGCTGTAGGAAAAGTCAGAGGAACGGCCACATAATTCTTCGTAATATTCCTTGCTAATCCATAGAACGAATCGACGGTAAGTCTTGGAACCGGGCGCAAAGATAGGATAATGTGGCAGTCCAGGAGGAATCAGAAGGTAATCGCCTGGGGCAAAGGGATAGGTATTCCCATCTACCATATAGGTTACATCCCCTTCCATAAAGAAATAAAATTCATAATAATCATGGGAATGAGGGGATACGTGGTCTAAGTTCTTATCATTGTAATAGAAGATTTCATAGTCGGGCGCCTGCATATACTGGCGTTTGTTAAAATCGGTGTATAACTTTTTTTGCATAATCTTCCTTTCAGTAACATGGCATTTCATATGTGAAATTGTATAAAAATCATCAAAAAACATATAATTGTATAGCAATAGTAACATATGACAGCAACTTTTGCAATATTGTTAGCAAATATGTCAATGGTGTGTGACAAAGCTATCAGTTATAATAACGACATAAACAAACGAAAGAAATTTGGAGGTTTAGCATGAAATTATCCTTTAGATGGTATGGTGAAGATGACAAAGTAACATTAGAAAACATTAGACAGATTCCTGGTATGCATTCCATTGTTACTGCAGTATATGATGTTCCGGTTGGTGAAGTGTGGAGTCGTGAAAGCATTGCACGCTTAAAGAAACAGGTAGAAGATGCAGGTCTTGCATTTGACGTAATTGAAAGCGTTCCAGTTCATGAAGATATCAAATTAGGTAAAGAAACAAGAGAACGTTATATTGAAAACTACTGTGAAAATATCAGACGTCTTGGTGAAGCTGGCGTAAAATGTATCTGTTACAATTTCATGCCGGTATTTGACTGGACAAGAACACAGCTTGATCATGTATTAGAAGATGGTTCTACTTCTTTAGTATATTATCAGGAACAGGTTGACAAAGTAAATCCTTTAGAAAGTGATTCTGATTTAACTCTTCCAGGCTGGGATGCAAGTTATACAAGAGATGAGTTAAAAGCAGTTGTTGCAGAATACAATGCAATGACAGAAGAAGATTTATGGAATAACTTACAGTATTTCTTAGAAAGAATTATCCCAGTTGCAGCGGAATATGATATTAACATGGCAATTCATGAAGATGATCCATGCTGGTCCATCTTTGGTCTTCCAAGAATCATCACATGTGAAGAAAACTTAGACAGATTCTTAAAGTTAGTAGATGACAAACATAATGGTATTACATTATGTGCAGGTTCTTTAGGATGCTCTTGCAAGAATGACGTAGCAAAAATGGCAGCTAAATATGCAGCAATGGGAAGAATCCATTTCGTTCATATGAGAAATGTAGCAATCTTAGAGAATGGCTTTGAAGAGAGAGCACATTTATCAAGCTGTGGATCTTTAGATATGTTTGCAATCATGAAAGCATTATACGATAACGGTTTTAAAGGTTATATCAGACCTGACCATGGCCGTATGATTTGGGGAGAGACAGGACGTGCTGGATACGGTTTATACGACAGAGCGCTTGGTGCTACTTACCTAAACGGTTTATGGGAAGCAATCGAAAAGATGAGCAAATAATTACGAAAAGAAAAGAGGACAAGATTATGGGTTTAGCATTTGGGACAGACTTAACAGGCAAAGTAGCAGTAGTAACTGGTGCAGGCGGCGTTCTTTGTGGCATGTTTGCTAAGACATTAGCGGAAGCAGGCGCGAAGGTGGCGTTATTAGATTTAAATGAAGATGCGGCAAAGAGCGTTGCAGATGAAATCGTAGCAAACGGCGGTGTTGCCAAAGCATATAAAGCAAACGTTCTTCAGAAAGACAACTTAGAAGAAGTTCATGCAAAAGTATTATTAGACTTAGGCCCATGTGATATCTTATTAAATGGTGCAGGCGGCAATAATGCAAGAGCGAATACAACAAAAGAATACTTTGAAATGGGTGATATTGAAGCAGATACTGTAAGTTTCTTTGACCTTGATCAGAGTGGTGTTGAATTCGTATTCAACCTAAACTTCATCGGAACTCTTCTTCCTAGCCAGGTATTTGCAAAAGATATGATCGGTCGTGAAGGATGTAACATCATCAATGTTTCTTCTATGAACGCATATACACCACTTACTAAGATTCCTGCTTACAGCGGTGCAAAGGCAGCAATCAGTAACTTCACACAGTGGTTAGCAGTGCACTTCTCTAAAGTTGGAATCCGTGTTAACGCATTAGCTCCAGGTTTCTTCGTAACAAAACAGAACGAAAAATTATTATTCAACGAAGATGGAACACCAACAGAAAGATCCAAGAAGATTATCGCAGCTACTCCAATGGGACGTTATGGCGAAGCAGAAGAATTAAACGGTACTTTATTATACCTG
>CALZIE010000180.1 GCA_945787565.1 uncultured Lachnospiraceae bacterium | reverse complement strand
GAGGCCGTACACTTGGAAATATATAAGTCCACACCCCACGCCCGCTTTGACACGCACCAGCCCTTCCCGCAAGTCGCAATGCGTTTCAAAAGGCGAAACGCATTGTGATGCGCATACACTAGTGTGGTGCGAAAAGTGAAAAGTGAAAAGCAAAAAGGTAAAGACAAAGATACAAAAGCGAAGGTAAGAGAACAGTTAAAGCAAAGATAGAATAAGAGATAGAAGTGTGTAAGAATGTTCAGGAAACAGATGTAGTTGATTGGTTTTGATAAATTTGGTATGATAGTAGGATAGGAATCGAGTGAGTAAGTCTGGGATGGCGGGGAAGCTTGGAGAGGCTTATGAGACTGTGGTGTGGGGAAATGGGGCACGACAGAATGATGTGAGAGCGATGTGTGGAGCTGAGGATTGGTAAGGAATTAGGGGGATGAGATATGGATTTGATGAGGGTACTTCAGGATGAGAGCTATGTGAACAAGATTGTTACGGAAGGTAATGAGCAACAGAGGCGGCAGAGCAAAAAGGCGAAGAGAATGCTGAGATTGAGTATGGCGGTAGCGTGCGTGGTTGGAGCTGCTGTGGGCGTTGGCGTGGGGGCGCTGAAGAAGAAAAGTGGTGGCATGAGCGCTGTGATACCAGGGATTTTTAATGTGTATGTGGATTTGCTGTTGTTTTTTGTGGCTTCGTTTGTACAGATGGTGATTCATGAGGGCGGACATTTGGTGTTTGGTTTACTGTCAGGATATGAGTTTTTGTCGTTTCGGATTGGGAGCGTTATGGTTGTTAAGAAGGATGGCAGGATTCTTTGGAAACGGTATAGTATTCAGGGGACTGGCGGACAGTGCGTGATGAGGGCGCCGGCTAGAGGTGAGGATGGAGAGTTTCCGTTTTTGCTTTATAATATGGGCGGCGTTATTATGAATGTTGTTTCGGCTGTGGTGTTCGGCGTGATTGGCATGATGATGTTTGGAAGTTTTGTGGGAGAGGTTTGCCTGATTTTTGCTGGGGTTGGCGTTTTGCTTGCAGCAATGAATGGGATTCCGATGAGACTTTCGGTGAATAATGATGGGATGAATGCCAAAATTGTGAAGAAGAGTAAGGTAGCAAGAGAGGCTTTTTATATGCAGCTTGACCTGAATGCGAAATGCTCCGACGGGGTACGGATTAAGGATATGGGAGAAGCGTATTATGAGCTTCCAAAGGATGCAGATCTTACGGAACTGTTGGTTGGATACCAGAAATTACTTGCTTACGATTATTATGCGGAGTGTTATGATTTCAAGAAGGCAAATGAATGTATTGAGGAACTGGAGGCTGTCGAGGATAAGATGGCTGCGTTTTTGAAGAATGCAGTAGGCGTGGAACGTCTTTTTTTGTTAATTCTTGCGGATGCACCAAAGGAACTGATTAGATTTTATTATGATAATTTAAAGAATACAGCACTTAAGGCGAAACATGATCTGGCTGCAAAGAGGGTTTTGTTTGCGTATGAACTTCTTGTGAATCAGGATAAGGACGCGGCAGAACGAGTGAAGAAGGATTTTGATAAGCTTGTTTTAAAGTTTCCAGTGGAGGGTGAGGCGATGCTTCATCAGGATTTATTGCAGTTTGTGATGGGTCATCAAGATGAGGAGAGTCGTAAGGAACTGTTTTAACTGGAAAAGGCAGGCTTTAGAGATTAGAAGGATAGAATAGATGGAAAAATGGATTTTATCGCAGAAGAAAGCAGATTTTAATGCGATTGGACAGAAGTATAGAATTAGTCCGGTGCTTGCGCGTATTATGGTGAATCGCGGAATTACAGAGGATGAAGAGATTAAGACTTACCTTTATGGTAAGGAGAGTGATATGCATGACCCACGCAGTATGAAAGATATTGTGAAGGCGGCAGAGATTATCTTAGATGCTATTGATAATGGAATGAATATAGCGATTTCTACTGATTTCGATAATGATGGGCTTTTATCCGGACATTCTTTGGATATGGCGATTAAGAGACTTGGCGGAAAGGCGTTTATCTATGCACCGGATCGTATCAGTGAAGGGTATGGCATGAACCGCCGAATCGTGGATGAAGCATATGAGGCGGGATGCCGTCTGATTGTGACATGCGATAACGGGATTGCTGCTTTTGATGCGATTGAGTATGCGAAGGAAAAGGGCATGAAGGTTGTGGTAACAGACCATCATGAGGTTGGATTTGAAGAAGCAGAGGATGGAACTAGGACGTTTATTTTACCGAAGGCCGATGCTGTCGTGAATCCAAAGCAGGAGGATTGTAAGTATCCGTTTAAGGGGTTATGCGGGGCTGGTGTTGCTTATAAGCTGATCCAGATTTTATATGAGGAGAAAGGCGTTCCAAAGGAAGAGCTATATGGGCTTCTTGAGTATACGGCAATCGCTACAGTGGCCGATGTTATGGATCTGGTGGATGAGAACCGTATTATTGTAAAACGCGGACTTGAACTTTTAAAGGATACGAAGAATATTGGATTAAAGGCACTGATTGAGGTCAATAAGTTAAATAAGGACCGCATCAGCGCATATCATATCGGATTTGTAATCGGACCTTGCTTTAATGCAGCAGGACGTCTGGAAACGGTTCAAGTGGCATTTGATCTGTTACAGGCCAAGAATGAAGCCGAAGCGCTGGTTATGGCTGAGGATTTAAAGGCACTGAATGACAGCCGAAAGGATATGACACTTAAGGGCGTGGAGCAGGCAATTGAAAAAATCGAGACAAGTTCGCTAAAAGATGATAAAATTCTGCTTGTGAAGTTAGACCATACTCATGAGAGTTTAGCAGGTATTATCGCAGGACGAATCAGAGAACGCTATCATAAACCTTCTTTTGTATTCGTAGATGTGGAGGAAGGGATCAAAGGTTCCGGTCGTTCGATTGAAGCCTATAATATGTTTGAAGGGCTGATTCGATGCAAGGAACTGCTTGGACGTTTTGGCGGACATCCAATGGCGGCAGGGCTTTCTCTTCCGGCAGAGAATCTGGATGCTTTACGCAAGAAGCTAAATGAAGAGACTACCCTGACTGAAGAGGATTTCATTCCAATCGTGCGAATCGATGTGCCACTTCCATTTTCTTATATCACAGAAGATTTTGTGGAAGAACTGGAGTTATTAGAGCCGTTTGGAAAAGGAAATTCAAAGCCAATCTTTGCGGGACAGCATTTTAATGTGCATAGCGCGAAGGTGCTTGGAAAGAATCAGAATGTATTAAAGATGGCATTGATCAGTGAAGAAGGCACTCCGATGGAGGCGCTGTATTTCGGTGATATTGAAGCATTTAATCAGTATGTGGAAAATGAATACGGTGAGATGGCACTCAGAAGCATGTATCAGGGAAGAAACAGCCAGATTGATATGGCGTTCACCTTCTATCCAAGCATCAATGAGTATATGGGAAGAAAGACCGTACAGGTCATTGTTCAGAATTATTGCAGAATAAAAAGAAAGTAACAGGAGAATCAATATGACAGAAGAAATCAACAATATCAATACCGATTTAAAAGAGCTATTTGTGAATCAGAAATATGAAGAAATGCTTGAGACACTTGACGGTTTATCCGATGATGTAGCACTTGAAATCGCATTATTTAATCACGATGTAATTGATAAATATTATAGAGAAGAAAAGTTTGATTTAATCAGACAGTATCTCACATTCACAGCTTACACAAGCTTTGTATTTGAATATGCAGTAAAACGCGAGCTTCTTCCAAAAGATGTGGCGGAAGAAAAGTACAAGCTTTATACCAATATCTTTGAGATGCTACAGGGTTAGACAAGAAAAATTATAACCGAATCAGATAAATGATCTTAAGATATGGTTAATAGAAACGATTTTAAAGGAAGAAAGAGATGGTCGCGCTATGAAAAAAAGGCGTGACTATCTCTTTTTTGTCATAATCAAAACGGCATTGCTATTTTATTTATTAAAAATTATGATTGAAGAGCCAAAGAAAGGGCATGCCATCTGTTTCAAAGCAGTGTGTTCTTATTTGCGAACTGTTATTAATTTATGATACTTTTATCAATTTATGTTTCTGTTATCAAGAGACGAGAGACAAGCTGACTTTAGATAGAGAACGAAACATCATCGATGAATATATTAAGTGATGGAGCTGTGAACGTTGTTGTGAAAGAAATAAGAGCACTATCTGGATTCCCTGCCGGAGCTTCTATAATATAGCTAAAATATCCAAAGGATTGACTAGGAAGTGAAGATTGGAGGATTGTGATTGTAGTTTGGCTTAGGAATGTGGAATTATCCCAAAAGCTGACTAGCACATATAAGGGATTCTCCGTTGGGGTACTGCTACAGCTGCATCTTTTTGCATGGAAAGAGAGTGTATACGGACAGTTCGAACTAATAGGCTGAACTCGTTGGTTTAAATTCACAGAGGCAGCACCTACTAAAGATGCGTCACTTTGTAGCATCGCTGATCGAAGGCCACTATGTGCCACAGTATTGGTAGAAATATAGCTTGAATTAGGATCGTGGGATCCATTCCAGGCAAGAGAGATATTACTATTTTCGAAGCTGCCATCGATTATCAAATTTCCGGATTTTCGGCATGGGCATTCGCATTGTCCAGTCGGTCCCACAGGCCCAGTCGGTCCAGTCGGTCCGGTAGCGCCAGTTGGAATTATAATTAGTGAAATATCGATAGGAGGTCCGGTAGGCCCCACAGGACCAGTTGGCCCAGTTGGACCGACTGGTCCTGTTAATCCTGCAGATCCAGTCGGTCCTGTAGGTCCAGTCGGACCAGTCGGTCCCACTGGGCCAGTACGTCCTGGACATCCACGAGGTCCTTGTGGACCACGAGGGCATGTGACGTGTTTACATTCATTGCATGTTTTTTTATAAGACTCATCATGGTGGTGTTTGGAATTATGGGAATGATAATCAGGTGCTACATCTTTAGATGATTTATTATCATCTGGATTGCGGTAAGATTTCTTCTTTTGATTATGTTTACTATCGTCATGATGATCATTGTGTGACATGACAGAATCGCCTTTTTTTTAGTTTCAATAGTAGTATATGGAGTGAAGGTATATTTGGGAACTGAAAGATAAAATATATAATAGCCAGTTGGCAGAAATAAAAAAAGAGAATCACGCTTGTTGTCTAGTTTATTGCGTGATTCTCTTTTTTAATTCATAGGAAATTACTCTGCAATTCCCTATGAATCAAAAACTCTCCGAGGGATGCGCACTCCGCTTACG
>CALZIE010000179.1 GCA_945787565.1 uncultured Lachnospiraceae bacterium | reverse complement strand
TAAAGACAGAGGCTCCTTTGATTTTATATCCTCTTTCTAACAAATAGCTTAAATCTTCATATGCCTTCTGTAAAAGCAAGAGATTCGTTTCATTAAACTCTTTTTCATCGCTTTCTACATACCCTCTGACTGCGGTCCTCATACTATGCCATTCCTTCTTTCTTCAATGGACAGTTTACCCAAACCCTACACATGATACCTCACCATGATCTTTGACTTATCTATTAGTATAATTATTGTATTCTCCGTCCCTGCTGTAGTATAATACCATTTTTGTAAGCTGCCAATAGCTCTTCTAACTCCGTAATATTCTCTTTTAATTCTTTTCCGATATCGGTATCCCCAACACATCTTCTGCGGATAAAGATTTCCACATCCAGTGTATCAGAAATAATATCGGTTTCATCGATAATTGCTTTTCGCTCGGATTCAAACTTCTCATGGGCTACCAGACGCATTCCCTGAGAATTTGACACAAGTGTATAGCCTGCAATTCCGGTAATGGACTGATATGCTTTAGAGAAACCTCCATCGATGATTAACAGCTTGCCGTTACATTTTACCGGATTTTCTCCTTTTTTCAGTTCCACCGGCACATGACCGTTAATAATATGAGAATTACGCTTATTTAAACCGAATTCCTCCATAATCATCTCAATCGTATCATCGTCATCAATCAGATGATAATAGGCATTCTTAATCTCTTTATGGGTTTCCTTCTCTTTTACCAGATACCGTTCAAACGTAGCCATCTTGCTTCGTCCGAATGCCGGAGATACTGGACCGCTCCAAAGATACCATAACAGATTTCTTCCCTGTTCTTTCTCTTTTGTTCCCTCTTTTGCAAAGTAAGCAAGTCTCACATACTCTTCTAGCTTATCATATAGTGCCTTGCCTGCAAACTTCTCTCCATATACATCAACCTGGGTAAATGTGCCATCTTCATTAATTGGCACACATCCATGATAAAGAAGGTTATTATTATATACCTTATACAAATTTCCCTTTTCATACAAGAACGCCATATGTCGTTGCAGTTTATCACTGCGTAAAAATGCCTGCTTTAGACGTTCTATCACCTGCTCTTCTTCCTCTGTCAGACGATATGGATCCTTTCTATCAATCGTTGGAAATTCCGTATCTAACAGTGTATAGATTCCACCGTCGATTTCCACTGTTCCTTTTTCAAGATCCATCTTATGAAAGAGCAAACGGTCTTCTATCTGAAAGGTAGGATTTTCTTTAATCACTTTTGCTTCAAGCTTAAACTGAAGGATTGTGATTGCTTTATGCATCTTGCTTTCCACATCATCCCCCTTCATGTCATAGCGGTCATTTGGCTTTACACTAAAGCATTCTCTATTTACCTGTCCATATTCCTTCAATGCGAAAGAAGCAAGAGGCATCAGATTAATGCCGTACCCCTCTTCTAATACGTCCAAATTCCCATACTTTGCACAAATACGAATTACATTTGCGATACAGGCTTCATTCCCACTTGCTGCACCCATCCATAACAAATCATGATTTCCCCACTGAATATCAACGGAATGATAATGTTCAAGCGTATCAATAATATGATGCGGACCAGAACCACGATCATAGATATCCCCCAAGATATGAAGGTGATCCACAACCAGGCGCTGGATCAGATGACAGATTGCTTCAATTACAGCCTGGGCTTCCCCGATTCTTACGATTGTCTGTATGATTTCATGATAATATAGATCCTTATCGGCTACTTCTGCCTTTTCCGTAATTAATTCTTCGATTACGTATACGAAATCCTTTGGAATCGCTTTACGCACTTTAGAACGGGTGTATTTGGATGTAACCTTTTTAACCACCTGAACAAGGCGGTTTAATGTCTTTGCATACCACTCATCCATATGTTCTTCGCTTTCACTGACTAACTCTAACTTTTCCTTTGGATAATAGATAAGCGTTGCTAACGTCCGTTTTTCCTCCGGTTTTAAGGTATCTGTGAATACTTCTTCAATCTTTCTACGAACCGCACCGGATCCGTTTCTTAATACATGGTTGAACTGTTCATGCTCCCCATGAATATCCGTTAAAAAATGTTCCGTTCCTTTTGGAAGGCTTAAGATCGCCTGCAAGTTAATGATTTCAGTTGCCGCCTCCCGAATGGTCGGGTACTGTTTTGCTAATATTTTTAAATACTTTTTTTCCATCTCACTAATTCCTATTCTATTTTGTCTTATCTGCGGCTTTCTCATCCTGGCTTTCATCCGGTTTTTCTTCCCGATTTAAGACATATGTACGCTTATTTAGGGCAAATACTAGGTATTGTAAATTTATTATAAACAGAATGACTTAATCCATACTTCCATATACTTCTCGTCTTCTGAAACCACAGTCTCTTTCCTTTTATTCTTCTGATATTCTACCTTTTATCTATTGACGTGCATTTGCTGCATCAATTGCAATAACAAGCATAAGAGCCAATAACTCATCCTCTTCATTCAGAATATCTAACTCATAGGTATCGCCCCATTCTAACAGCTTCTTTGTAATTCGAAAAACAAGCTGCTCTCCTTTGTAGGCTTCATAATTCCATCCAAATGTATCACCTTCCACATGCCATCCATTGTAATCCAGCTCATATTTTGGATGAAACATCGTAAACTTCTTTTTGATTGTTCCATACATCATGCCGTTTTTGTATATCTCGAACTGAGGCATCATCGTGAACATCTTCTCTTCCACACTTCCTAGTTCTTCTCTCGTCTTTATATCATATATATAAATCTGACGATTCATGGAAAATACTTTCCCTTTTACAAAATACTTTGATTCCTGTTCTTCATCGTATACATCATATGTATCAGACCATGAAAACACACGCTGTTTAATCAATAATTTCATTATACGCTCCCCGTTTTCTAAAATAATCCCTACTATATCTTTATTTCTATTGCAATCCTTTTTATTCACATCCTAATTTTCCCCAGCTTCTTGTGAATATACGCTGACTATTGTAACATATGAAGCGTCTTCTGTCACCTGAATTTAAAGGAAAATCCCAAGACATATACTGCCTAGAAACCACCCTGATATAAGCAAAAAGGCAGAATTGAATCTGCCTTTTTTATCGCAATAATTAGAACGCAAAAAAGATCCCATTTTTCAGATACTATCCTATCTAAAAAACGAGATCTTTTTATCATTACATTTTTAAAATACGTTCGCTAAATCTATCCTTTTTCGTTTAAAGAACAAAAAGCAGATAAGCAAGTGTCATTAAAAGGCCGATGCAGAATGTTAACAGACCAAAGGACACACTCTTTGTAATCAGTCTTGAAGTACGACGAGCTTCCGTCGTACCTACTGTAAAGAAGTTAACAAAAGAAAATCTGAGTGGCTTCTTTTTGAATACCATACGGTTTAAGCCAGCAACTACGTTATCTAACATATCCCCGATTACATAAGTGAAACGGGAACAGTACTCAATCGGACGTCTGTTTCTTGCCGGACGTAATACTGTATTGGCTGTAAGGATTGCAAAACCATCTGCAGCCTTATCTGCAAGTCTTGATACAACCGCACCAATGAATGGAAGTGCTACACCGATTACCGGACGGTAAACCACATTTTCTAAATCCATCCATGTCGGCCATACATACACATATTCTTTCACGCCATCCGCACGCTTTTTCATAAGTACCATACGGATAAGCACAACGTATACAATAGCACCGATTGATAAAGAAATTGCTGCTCCTTTTAAGTTTTCCAATGAGAAATAATGCACCGCATGGTGTAATTCATGACCATGCATAAAGCCTTGTGCAAAATCAGCCATTTTATCCATTACGATTCCAGGTGCCATTCCCATAACCGGGATGCAAACTGCTATCGAAATTAATGCAAATGCGGACTGCTTATTCATATATTTTTTATTATAAGCATCCATTGCTGCCTGATCATCATTTTTTTCAATGAATAAAGCGATAAAAATCTTTAGCATATAAGCAAATGTAAAACCACCTGAGATTAAGAAAATCCATTCGATTCCTGTAATAAAAGATGAAATCCCAAGTTCAGAAGCTATTTCACCATATTCTACAATGCTCTCATGTAACAATGTCTTACTCACATATCCATTGAAGAGTGGAATACCGGAAATACCCATTGCACCCATTAAGAATGCAAAGAATAGTGCCGGCTTTTTACGTCCAAAACCACGAATCTTATTCAGATCAAGTTTATGAAGGTTCATCACAATGACACCGGCTCCCATAAAGAGAACTAACTTGATCACAGAGTGATTCACCATATGAAGATAGGTTCCTCGTACTGCTAACTGGTTATGCTCCCCTAACAGTCCCTGCATGCCGACACCAACTAAGATAAAGCCGATCTGAGACATGGAAGAACATGCGATAATGCTCTTTAAGTTCACCTGGAACACTGCTAAAATCGCACCGATTGCCATAGTCAAAGTACCACATATTAAAATTGCCATTGCCCAGTTATAATCATAGGCAAAAATATTACATGTCATTACAAGGATTCCAAATACACCTGTTTTTAACAGAATACCGGAAAGCAGCGCAGACGCTGGTGCTGGCGCAACCGGATGAGATTTCGGAAGCCAGACATGCAATGGGAACATACCTGCTTTTGCTCCAAATCCCACAAGCATACATGCACCTGCAATATAGATAACTGCCTTGTTTTCTGCCATCTGTAGCGCATGATAAAGCTCACCGAATGCAAGTGTTCCTGTCTGGGAATATAATAAGAATAATCCCATCAGCATAGCAAGACCACCAATAATCGCAATTGCAAGATAGGTCTCTGCAGCCTTAATTGCTTCTTTCTTCTCTTCCTGGATAACCCATACGAAGGAAGAAAGTGACATGATTTCAAAGAAGATAAATGTAGTAAATAAATCATCGGATGCAAATACACCGATTGTAGCGCCTAATGTAAGCAATAAAAAGAAATAGAATCGATTTCGATTTCTCTCTTTCTTTAAATACTCTTTTGAAAAAATAGTTGCCATCATCCACATGAGTGCAGTGATAAGGGCATACGATACACGAAATCCATCCAAACGAAACCATAGTCCCCTTGCACAGAAATCATGCAGAACAAAATAGAGTTCTCCTCCATTCCATACCTTCGTAAAAAGGATAATAAACAGGACTAATTCAATTCCAGTCACAAAAACCGCAAGGTAGTCTCGTAATTTTTTATCCATTCTTCCCGCGATGAAACAGGCAAGAGCACCAATCATTGGCCATAGAACGGCCAA
>CALZIE010000178.1 GCA_945787565.1 uncultured Lachnospiraceae bacterium | reverse complement strand
GTATAAGAAAAAAGAGATTGAGCAGGGGTATTTATGTACAGGGCCTATTGTGAGAATTCGAAAAAGCAATGAGGATTATATCTTAACCTATAAATCTAAAAAAGGAATGACGAAAAGCTCGGTAGCAATCCAGTGCAATGAAGTAGAGGTGCCATTAACGAAGGAAGCATTCGATCATCTGAAGGAAAAGGTGGATGATTATATCATCAGTAAGACCCGATATATTATCCCATTAGAAGATGGACTGAAAGCAGAGCTAGATATGTTTCATGGAAGATTAGAGGGGCTTATTTTTGTTGAAGTAGAGTTCCCGGATGAAGAGGCAGCAAAGAAGTTTCATATTCCATCCTGGTTTGGTGAAGATGTCTCTTTTGACAAGCGCTATCATAATTCTTATCTTAGCAAGTTAGAAGCACCATTTTAAAA
This sequence comes from uncultured Lachnospiraceae bacterium, assembly GCA_945787565.1. Lineage (GTDB taxonomy): Bacteria > Bacillota > Clostridia > Lachnospirales > Lachnospiraceae > Lachnoclostridium. The sequence continues at coordinate 4,858 of CALZIE010000178.1, read as the reverse complement.
GTGCTATAAATAAACAGCCCCTGCACTATTTGGTACAGGGGCTGTTTATTTATGAGTAAAGTGGCAGTTTTACAACTGCTTTAAATAAGTCACCATCTAAAATGATATCAAAGCTTCCGTCTTGAAGTGTGGCGAGGCTTTTTGCAATGGATAGGCCAAGGCCACTTCCTTCGGTATTACGGGACAGATCCCCTCGAACGAAACGCTCCATTAACTCATCACCGGTTATATTTAGTTTTCCGGCAGATATATTCTTAACGGAGATGCAGGCAAAGTTCTTATCCTGTGTGACATCGATGTAGACTCTTGTGCCATGAAGTGCGTATTTATATACGTTAGAGAAGATATTCTCAATGATACGGTACGTGCTTCTGCCGTCTGCCAGGATGGATAGATTCTCAAGCTCGGAATAAAAGATTGGATCTAAATCATTTGACAGAAAACGGTCTTCAAATTCGCCAAGCGCCTGTTTGGTCAGTTCCACAATATTGAGTTTTTGAAGCTGTAAACTGATTGTGCCACTAGATGCTTTGGATGCTTCTACAAGGTCTTCAATCAGAGTTTTTAGTCTCCAGGATTTTTCGGTCAGTATTTTTAAATAGTTCTTCACTGTATCCTCATCTAAATTCGGCTTTTGTAGTAAATCCACATAGTTGATGATGGAAGTAAGAGGAGTCTTAATATCATGCGATACGTTTGTAATCAGCTCTGTCTTAAGACGTTCGCTCTTTAGTTTTTCTTCTACAGCAGCAGAAAGACCCTGACTGATATTATTGATATTTTCAGCTAAGGATTTGATTGGTTCCGTCATATCAGAAGAATCAATATGGATCGTATAGTCTCCGCTAGCGATTTTCTTTGTACCGTTAGTGATTTGGTTAAAGTCAGAAAATACACGGAACAAATAAAAGGCAAGCAGGACATAGTCGGTGGCAACTGCACATGTATAAAGAAGGGAATAACGTCTAAGCCATAGAAAGGCGCCAGCTTGAATAACGCCAAAAATGGATAGCGCAATCAGAACTCGGGTGCAGGCATGGGTATTGGAGAAGAATCCATTCATGGTCTTTCGCATGCTAATAAAACGTTGTTTTGAAAAGTGTCGAACATGGAGAAAAAGCCGACAGATCAAGGAATCCTTTAAGAAGGAATGTGCTTTCAATCGTTTTACAAGGCTGATATAAAAAGTGATGCCTAATGCAAAATAAAGGGTATAAAAAAGCAGAAGCAAAGCCATTTCCGTAAGATAAAGGGTATCATATAAAAATTCCAGACAAAGCAGGATAAGAAGTGCGCTAGCTCCAATGCCGAGAAGAAAGATCTCCGTGTAAATGTGATCGAATCCATTCAGCACGATGTCCTCCTTTCCATTTGCATGTCCGATAGTAATGGTAAGAAGAAGCAGGGACACAAGGCAAAGTGCTAAGCATACTGGGGTGTAGATCTTGCTGGAATCATATCCTTCCCGTAGTTCGTTGAATGTATCCCGGATCGTAGTGAATTCAGCACCTCGCTTTCCGTAATCTTCATTATAAAAAGCGTATACGATATAGTCATTCTCGCTGTCAGATTCTGTATCGACTCGTAGTCCAATATTATTCAGATTAATCGTGCTTACGGTTCCGGTTAGATAGTTAATGATCCAGTTAATATTATCGCTGCTCATAATATCAGAAGATCCGCTTTTATTTACATTGGTGATATAGCGGGAATTCTGTGTATTAAGGTGAAAATAGGAGCGGAAGGAACTGATCCCGCTTAAGTATTCTTCTATCGCTGCATTTTTTTCTTTTTCGCTTGCATCATCGATATGAAGAAGCGTCAAAAACTGAGGCGAATAATAAGTCGCTCCAGTCAATGTGTTCTTCACATAGTAGAAAAAGTTCTCACATTCTTTATTCAGAAGACGATTGTAGTATTCAAAATCTTCCTGTGTCGTCTCATATACACTTCCGTTTGGTTTTAAATTTCCTTGTGCAGAGCCATTTAAGATGGAAGCTAAGTCAGAAGTAGAATAAATGCTGCCAGGATCGGACTGGTATCCAGCTTCTCGGTATTTCACATAGACAGACGTTCGTTCTACATACTTTAAGAAAAGTGATTCATAATCATAAGTCTCTTCATAGGAGGTGGTATCTGGATAATAGTTATCTAGATAGCGAAGAACCTTGAAGCCTCCATAGAACATAAAAGCTCCGCTGATAAAGCAGATAAGGATTAGAATGACTCGAAAAGGCGTCGAGTTTTTTAAACGATTAATCATATTTTTCCACCTTATAGCCGATACCCCATGCAACCTTTAAATACTTCGGTTCCTTTGGATTAATCTCGATTTTTTCCCGGATATGGCGGATATGAACCGCTACGATATTATCTGCCCCATAAGATGGCTCATTCCAAATCTGCTCATAAATCTCGGAAATGGAGAAGACACGGCCTTTATTCTTCACTAATAGTTTCAACAGATTATATTCAATGGGAGTAAGCTTGATTAGTTCTCCGTCAACGGTTACTTCCTTGCATTCGTCATTGATTACAAGACCACCAGATGAGAATAGATTCTTCTTCTCGGTTGTAATGCTTCCAAGTGTTGTATAGCGGCGAAGTGTGGATTTTACTCTTGCTACTAATTCAAGCGGATTGAATGGTTTGGTGATATAATCATCTGCACCGATATTCAGTCCAAGTACTTTATCGCTGTCTTCTGATTTCGCAGACAGGAAAATAATTGGAAGGATATTATTGCTCTCACGCAGTTTCATAGTGGCACGGATGCCATCCATCTCAGGCATCATAATATCAAGAAGAGCTAGATGAACTTCATTTTGTTGGATTAGTTCGAGCGCTTCCCGCCCATTATAGGCTTTCAGAATATGATAGCCTTCTGCAGTCAGATAAATCTGCACTGCATCTACAATATCTTTATCATCATCACATACTAAAATTGTGTACATATGCGTATTTCCCCCTGGTTTTTCGTTCCTTTTATTATAACACAGTCTGCATTTATTTCCTATTCGAAACAGAGAACGAAAATCTTACTGTTCTTGTAGGGTTTGGCAGACATTAGCTATAGTATTACCAGAATACCAGACTTAGAATAGCAGATTCATTTTAATTTACCGGATAGAAAAAGTTAAGATTTTATGAATTTCTACGCTAAACATGGAAATAGATAGAGAAAAAGACTACATAAGAAGAAAAATTGTGTATTTTTACTAATTAATGTTTTTAAACTTTTTTACATTAAAGCATTAATACGATTGATTTTTATTAAGCTATTAACTATAATAAAACCTAGGCAAGGAAGTCCGGAAGGGTGGCAATGATTTGCCACCTCTTTTTTTAGCTCTTGTTTTAGATGAATTTGTAAAGGAGATATTATGATGGGATACGTTGATGAAGTAATCGAGAGAGTAGTTGCAAAGAATCCTGGTGAACCAGAATTTCATCAGGCAGTGAAGGAAGTACTAGAGTCATTAAGACCAGTTGTAGAGGCGAATGAAGCATTATATCGCAAAGAAGCTATTTTAGAACGTCTTGTTGAACCAGACAGACAGATTAAGTTCCGTGTGCCTTGGGTTGATGATAAGGGACAGGTGCAGGTGAATGTTGGATATCGTGTACAGTTTAATAATTCTATTGGACCATATAAAGGTGGCTTGCGTTTACACCCATCAGTAAATATCAGTATTATTAAGTTCTTAGGATTTGAGCAGGTATTTAAAAATTCCTTAACAAGCCTTCCAATTGGTGGTGGTAAAGGCGGTTCTGATTTTGATCCAAAAGGAAAGTCAGATCGTGAGGTAATGGCATTCTGCCAGAGTTTTATGACAGAGTTAAGCAAATATATCGGAGCTGATGTGGATGTTCCTGCAGGGGATATCGGAACTGGCGCAAGAGAGATCGGATATATGTTTGGACAGTATAAGAGAATCCGTGGCATGTACGAAGGCGTTTTAACAGGAAAAGGATTATCTTATGGCGGTTCTCTTGCAAGAACAGAGGCTACCGGATATGGTCTTTTATATCTGACGGATGAGATGTTACGTTGCAACGGAAAAGACATCAAAGGCAAGACTGTATGTATCTCCGGCGCTGGAAATGTTGCTATCTACGCATGTAAGAAAGCACAGGAATTAGGTGCTAAGGTTGTTACTGTCAGTGATTCCAACGGATACATATATGATGCGGAAGGTATTGACTTAGCAGCATTAAAGGAAATTAAGGAAGTTAAGAGAGCAAGATTAACGGAGTACAAGAATTACAGACCGAATGCAGAGTATCATGAAGGACGTGGTGTATGGAATGTTCCATGTGATATCGCTCTTCCATGTGCGACACAGAATGAGCTTACTTTAGAGGATGCTAAGGCATTAGTCGCAAATGGATGCTTTGCAGTGGCAGAAGGCGCTAATATGCCTACTACATTAGAAGCTACTAAGTACCTTCAGGAGAATGGCGTATTGTTCGCACCTGGTAAGGCAGCGAATGCAGGCGGTGTGGCAACATCCGCATTAGAGATGAGCCAGAATTCAGAACGCTTAAGCTGGACATTTGAAGAAGTGGATGCAAAACTGAAATCTATTATGGTGAATATCTTCCACAACATGGATGATGCTGCAAAACGCTACAATTTTGAGGGCAACTACGTAGTAGGAGCAAACATCGCCGGCTTCGAAAAAGTGGTGGATGCTATGTTGGCGCAAGGGGTTTGCTAGGACGCGAGAGAGGAAAACGGACGAAAGTACAGGAGGGCGAAAGGACGAGGCGGAGGCGCTAAGAGACGGCGCTGACTGTCACGTTCCATGTCCGAATGTTCGGACGCATGAGCGGACAAAAAGGATCCCAGTCCTTG
>CALZIE010000177.1 GCA_945787565.1 uncultured Lachnospiraceae bacterium | reverse complement strand
ATTATTCCATGGTAAATGGAGAAGAGAAGGTGTATGTGCTTACGTCTACTATTCGCAGCAAGTATGATATGTCCATGACTGATCTTCTTGCAGTAGAGGATACGCCGGATATTGATGATACGCTAATTACTGGAGTAAAGGTTGTAAGTGACACATTCCCATCGTTCACCCTTTTATATGACGAGAATAATGCGACCGATTATTCGGGACAGAATCTGTATCCATGGTATATCTCGGATGTTTATCCAGAGAATGTGAATGCAGATACGACAGCAGTCAATGATATGCTAACAAACTATACTACATTTAGTCTGTCAAGCTGTGTTGATTATAAGAAAGAGAATCTTGGGGAGTATGGTCTTGCATCTCCAAAGACAGCGCTTAGTGTCTGGTATCGGGAAGAGGAAGATGCAGATGTGTTAGAATATACTCTTTATGTAGGAAATCAGAATGAAGACGGTAATTATTATGTGCGTCCAGAAGACAGCGACTGCACGTATATTATGACTGCTTCCAATATTAGTAAGAAGTTTGAAGTTGAGCCATTTGATTTTGTATCAAAGTATACACACCTTCTTAATATTGATACGGTGGAAAAACTAAACATCACAATTGGAAATCAGATATATACGTATCAGATTGATCATACAGTGACGACAGATGACGAAGGAAATGAGACAACGGAATCGAAGTTCTATGTAAATGGAACCCTTCATGAAGATGAGCAGACATTTAGGAACTTCTATCAGAGCATTATCGCACTTAGCGTAGATGGTGTAATGCCGGAGGATGCAGAATATGAGAGCAGTCCGGTTTTAACCTTAGAGTTTGTCAGAAGCAAGGAATACGGTAAAGATGTGGTCGTAAGTTATCTTCCGTATAACGACAGCTATTATGCAGTAGAGGTAAATGGAACCGTGAATTATATGATTGATATGCGTGAGGTGGATGAGCTGATGACATCCATTCAGCAATTCGAATAATTTCTATTGAAAAAAGCCTGTGAGTTCAGTATACTGAGCCTACAGGCTTTTTAGCATATAGAACCTAGTGCGGCGAAGTTACTTAGTTATGGAGCCGCCCTATGTTTTATTCATCAAAAGATTCCCCGTGGAAATCGATTTGTAGAAAGCGATATTATTTGTAGTAGGGAGATTTTTATGGGAAAAGTAAAAGCAAGGGATTATTACTTTGATAATTTTAAGGCAATCTTGATTTTATTTGTAGTATTAGGGCATTTTTTAGCTCCTTTGCAAAATAAGTATCATATTGTAGATGTAGCAGTAACGTACATATATTTTTTTCATATGCCGGCATTTGTATTTGTATGTGGCTATTTTTCGAAGAAAAATGATTGGGTGAAACTAGTTAAGACAATTTTGATTCCATATGTGGTGTTTCAGTTTGTAGAGGCATTTTTGATTGCCTATGTAAAGCAAGAGCCGCGTGTTATGAGGATGATGTATCCGAAATTTTCGCTTTGGTTTCTTTTATCTTTATTTATCTGGAGACTGATTATCAATCAGGTTGCAAGGGTTAAAGGCATTTTTATCTGGGCGATGTTACTTGCACTGGCAGCAGGATTTGAAAGTACGATCAATTCTTATTTGGCGCTTTCAAGAACGATTGTATTCTTTCCGTTTTTTGTGGCGGGATACCAGTTTAACAAGGATAAATTCTTGCATCTGTGTGGAAAGTGGAAAGGAAAGCTGATAGGAAGCACTGTTTTGATTTCCTTTGGAATAGCATGCTTCTTTGTTATCTATCGTTTGCCATTATCCTATCTGACTTATAAGGCAGGATATCAAAAGCATGCCTATGGTGACAAGACGGTTATCATACGTCTCATTACCATCTGTATTTCCTTTATACTGATTGCAGCCATTGCAGCAGTGATACCAAAAAGGAAGCACAGGTTCTCCTATATTGGGGAACGTACCATGACGGTATATCTTCTTCATAGTCAGGTATATCTGTTTTTATTACATGGAACGAATATCTATGAACGCTGGGAGACGCCTTATTTTATTCTGGTAGTTGTGGCATTTGCAGTCGGACTTGTATGGGTACTGGCCTCTAAGCCATTTGATTTTTTGATTAAAAAGATAATGAGTGTACCAGTGGAGCGAATAATCAAAGAAGACAAAGATAATCTGAAAGAATAGACGAAGCTAGAACAGGCTTCTTAAAAACAAATATAAAATCGTTTCGTTTGTTAGAGGAAATAAAAGCAGGATAAATGGGCGAGATTTTCTAATAAGTAAACACATTTGATTGTGTGTGCTTATTAGAAAATCTCGCCTATTTACTTATTTTTTTAGCACCTCCATGTGAAAAATACAGGCCCCCCACCTCTTGCCGGAGATGATTTTAAGGACCGTTAAGAAGTGACTTATATGGAATAAAAGCATGCGGGAAAAGGAATAGGAAGAATTTGGCCATGCAGGAATATGCATAAGAATATTAATGGAATTGACATAATATATTAGCGTATGGGATAATAATACAAGCATGGAACACGGGGTGTCAGAATGAAAAAAAGAGATGCAGCAAAGAATGTGGTGCTGATAGTCGTATGTATTGCGATCATTGCAATGATATTTGTACGAAATATTATGGGCGGGATTGGAAGAACAGCATCTTCTGACTATGATAAGACGGCAGATGTGACCAATGAGAAGATTACAAGAGCAGAGGCATTCCGGTTATTTAGTTATCTAATGTGTTCGAAAGAGGAACGGGATTCATTTGAAAAAGAGACGTTATTTACGGACTTAAATCAAGATGACCAATATGAGCCATATATCAATGCAGCAGTGGTGACAGGACTGATTGACGGGAAGGAAACGGAAATTAGGCCATATGAGTCAATGACCTGTGGTGAATTTCGGGATATTTTGTTTCGGGTAGTAGACTTGCTTAAGATTGATTATAAAGTGCTTGCAAAATCATTTCCAGAGCGGTTTCAGACCGTGAAAGAGGATGAGGAAGTACTGCTTTTAGAAGTATTGACCGTGTTTGAGGCAATCTGTGATCTTACAAAGGATACAGAGGGGCCGGCTTCTTATTTGACCACGGAAACCGTATGTTTCCTAGGATTTTTAGAGGATGAGGAAACGAAGGAAGCAAATCAGGTTGCGGCAGACAATGGAATACAGTACTATTTTGCCAATTATGCAGCGTATGAGCCATACTTTATTACAAATGCAGCTGCGGAAAATGGAATTGTTACAGTAGATCCGGATAAGGGAATCAGCGAGTACCTGGATAAGGAGACTGTGATTTTGGCAAGCAAGGATGAGATTATCTATATTAAGGAAGTTCGAAATGAAATAATCACACTTCATAATGTCTGGATGGAAAAAGCGGAAGGAAGCACCATTAAGGCATACGTGCAGGGAATCGAGCGGGAATTTGAGACAGAGCTTCCAATATCGGAGACCGTTGAGAATGAAGTTGCGGATCTTACGATGCAGGATGGAAAAATCACAAGGGTTGTGGTAAAGCCGGATAAAATCAATGGGAAAGTGCTGCTGACAAGTGAGACGGAAGTGGAGATTGAAGGGTATGGAAGCCTGCCGCTTGATGAGAATTTCACCATTTATAAGATTTATGGAACAATTGGGATGGAAAAGACAAAAGGCATTTTAGTCGGTTATACGATTACGGATTTTGTCGTATCAGAAGGAAAGGTATGTGCAGCACTCGTAAAAGAAGGGCTAAAAGCGGAGAATATCAGGGTGATAATCAACACCAGTAATTATGAATCGTTATACCATCAAAGCGTTACACTTACGGCGGATTGTGATTTCACTATTTATTATGGGGATTACAAGAAACGGTATGAGGCCAAAGAGGCAGTTACGATTACAAAAAGCGATCCGATGTTAGCGGAAGGAAGATTAAAGGTGGTGCCTTCAAAAGAGGACGGGAAGATTATCTTGCATTCTATTACAAGAGCATACGGGTATCCAAAATATCGTGGAAGTATGGAAATCTCCCGGACAGAAAAGGGCTTAACTGTAATTAATGAGCTTTCCTTAGAGGAATATCTGTATGCAGTCGTGCCAAGTGAGATGCCAACATCTTATGGAAGTGAAGCATTAAAAGTCCAGGCGGTCTGTGCCAGAAGTTATGCCTATAATCAGCTGGTGGCAAATCGTTACAGCCAATATGGGGCGCATGTGGATGACAGCGTGAACTGTCAGGTTTATAACAATTTAGAAGAGAATGAGGACTCAATCTTAGCGGTAAAGGAAACATACGGGAGAGTGCTTATTTACGATAATAAGATACTGACGGCTTATTATTTCTCTACTTCATTCGGACATACTGCAAGTATTGAGGATGTATGGGAAAATGGGACCAAGACAGAATATCTGACCGGAGCGTTGCAGACGGAGAGAAAACAGCAGGTGGATCTGACCGAGGAATCCAGTTTTCGTGAGTTTGTGCTAGAGGATTCCGTGGCAGCGATGTCATATAATGGGGAAGAGCAGATAAGCGGTCTTGAGACTTACGATAGCGGATATCTGTGGTATCGCTGGCATGTGACTATTTCCAAAGAGGATCTTAGTAAGCAGATTAATGATAATATTTATGCCCGCTATCAAGCCAATCCAACCTCCATTTTAACACTTGCAGGAGACGATTCAGAAAATGATGTGGATGGGAAAGGCATCCGTGTCATTGATGGTAAGGTTTATAAAAGTCTTTCCATCTCTTCCATTGGAACTGTGACCGGAATGGAGGTCATAACAAGAGGAAGCGGCGGCATTATCAAGGAATTATTAATTACCGGAACGAAAAATACCGTATTAGTCTGCTATCAGACCAATGTGCGTACGCTTTTAGCACCGGTATCCTCGATTGTTTACCGAATGGATGAGAGTACCGTATCTGGCATGACACTTCTTCCAAGCGCATTCTTCTTTATCGAGCCGGTAAAAAAAGATGGTGTGTTAACTGGTTTTACTCTTAGAGGAGGCGGTTATGGCCACGGTGTCGGAATGTCCCAAAATGGTGTTAAGACAATGACAGATGAAGGAAAGACTTACGAGGAAGTGCTAAAACATTACTATGCAGGTGTTACAATAGGGATTTTATATGAGTAGTGTTTAGATAAAACAGAGAATAAAAAGGTGTTGCCGCACTAAGAGAGCCCGGTACCTAAAGCGTCATGAGCCGGACATTCGGGAACATGACGCTCTAGGTACCGCGCTCTCTTAGTGCGGCAGTACCTTTTTTAATTCATAGGAAATTGCTTTGCAATTCCCTATGAATCAAA
>CALZIE010000176.1 GCA_945787565.1 uncultured Lachnospiraceae bacterium | reverse complement strand
TGTTCTTCATATCGCATACGCGGTCCACTTTTTCTTTTAATACCTCTTCATCAAACAGTTCTGATACCTGGAAACCGATCTTTGCATATTTATCGGAATAAAATGGTGCAATACCGGATTTTGTGGAGCCGAATGATTTACCGCCAAGTCTTTCTTCTTCATACTGATCGAATAAGATATGATATGGCATCATAATCTGTGCACGATCTGATACTAAGATCTTAGGCATTGGAACGCCACGATCTACAATTGATTTGATTTCTTTAAATAAATAAGGAATGTTTAATGCTACGCCATTTCCAATTACGCTAGTAGTGTGGTTATAAAATACACCGGATGGCAGTAAGTGAAGCGCGAATTTACCATATTCATTGATAATCGTATGACCTGCATTGCTTCCGCCCTGATATCTAACAATAATATCTGCTTCCTGACTTAACATGTCAGTGATCTTACCTTTTCCTTCATCTCCCCAATTTGCACCTACGATAGCTCTTACCATAAACATTGTCCTCCTTTTATTGGAACTGTGCACTCGATGCACATTCTTTTTCTCTAGAAAACAGCTTCTCTGCCTCTATTTTTTTCTTGTGGATTCTCTGTATTTATTTAAAACAAAAACAAAAACAAAAAGGCACTGTAACAGTCCTTATTACAATGCCCTATTACTTCTGTATTATACAAGAGATAATTACATAAGTAAAATCAATATTAATTATATTATATATAATTAATAGTTATGTGGCTAATCGTCATCTGCCCTTTTCAATGGTTGCTTTTTTTCTTATGCAATCGAAATTACTTCTAAATCATCCGGCACATATACATTTCCACTAAAATTTTCTTCTGCTTCTTTTGTATAGCGTTCTTTTCTCGATGCTAAGTTCTTATCTTCTGTATGGTATAATACGATATTCTTAATGTTTAATTCTTCTGCCAACTTTCCGGCATCAAGTGCGGTGCTGTGATTCTTTTCATATGGCTTAAAGATATCCTTTTCCTCATACAGACAAAATGCCTCACATAAAAGCCAGTCTGCTTTCTCTACATAAGTACGGCATCTTTCGCTATATGGCTCATCTCCGATACAGACAAGTCTTTTCTGATCTTTAAATACCACCTGGAATCCAAATTGTTTTGCTTTAGTAGAACCAATATCGAATGCAGTGAAGGATAAGCCCATTGCTTCAAATACTTCTCCATCTGTAACCACATGAATGTGAATTCCTTCTCCAATGTATTTCACAAGCTTTGGTACTAACATCATCTTACAGAAAGTAAGAAGCATATGCTCTACTTCATCGTGGCAGTAAATATGGAAATCTCCCTTATACTTGCCTCCCTGCATAAGACTTGCAATTTTGCGGATGATCCATACTGCTCCCATGACATGATCGGTATGGCCATGTGTGATAAACATTGTATGAATATCCTGATAATCGACGCCTGCCTTCTCAAGCTGTACCATAATGCCATTTCCACCACCGGCGTCCGTTAGCATATATTCTTCCCCATGCTTTAATAAGAAACAAGTATTATAACATTTGGTTACCATCGCATTTCCGGTTCCTAACATGATTAACTCTGTACTCTTCATTTCCTTTTCCTCCAGCCGTCCTATCTCTGGCCCAGCGCTTTTATTCGTACCTCTATTTAATTCCGGTACTTCCGATACCACCACGATCTTCATTTCCAAGTTCGTGTACTTCTTCGAATACAATCTGTGGCTGATGTTTCTGAATACGGAACTGACAGATTCGGTCATTTACATTGATTTCGGTATCTCTCATAGCAAGTGCCGGCATCATCCATACATCATTGTTTCCGCAGTATGTTTCATCAACAACGCCCATATGGTTTGTCTGAATAATACCGAAGTTTTTATAAGTGGAGCTTCTTGGCACGATAACTGCTTCATAACCCTGAGGCAGCTGCATGGAGATTCCCAGTTTGATTAACTTGAATTCCCCTGCCTTTAATACTACGTGCTCTGCACTTCTTAAATCGATCCAGTCGCTCTTTCCATCAATATAAGTTAACTTATCAATTTCATTGGAATGATATTTAATTCTGATTGTTTCTTTTTCCATTGTTTACTTCCTTTAATTATATTTATGTCTTATTATACACTATTTTGCCGTAAAGCCAAAGGGGAATCAAAAAAAACATGGGGCAATCGATTCCAGCTGATTCCCCGAAATCTCATGCACCCATGTTCTATTTTCTCTATCTAATAAGACTGGATACCGTACAACTTTGTCCAATCCTATCGTTTCACTATTGATGATTACAGCTGTTTTAAGAACGCTACATAGCCTTCTTTTGCTTCGTAAATGTCTGCTTTGCTTGTGATTTCCCAAGGAGCATGCATGTTAAGAACTGCAACACCGCTATCGATTACTTCCATGTTGTACTGAGCCATGATGTAAGCGATTGTTCCGCCGCCACCCTGGTCTACTTTACCAAGTTCTGCTGTCTGGAAGTTTACACCGTGTGCTTCCATTGCTGCACGAAGTTTTGCGATATATTCTGGGTTGGCATCATTACAGCCACCTTTTCCTCTGGAACCAGTGTATTTGTTGAATACAATACCACGTCCAAAGTAAGCGGAGTTTTTCTTTTCCATAACAGATGGATAGTTTGGATCAAATGCTGCAGAAACGTCAGAAGATAACATATGGGAGTTCTGGAATGCTCTTCTTAACTTGATTTCGGAGTACTGTCCTAACTTGTCCATTAATTCTGCTACTGCATTTTCAAAGAATTTAGAATGCATACCGGTTGCACCGATGCTTCCTACTTCTTCTTTATCCACTAAGATACATACTGCAGTACGATCAATGCTTTCTAATTCGAATAATGCTTTCATGGATGTGTAAGAGCATACTCTGTCGTCCTGACCATAACCCATAACCATGGATCTGTCGATACCGAAATCTCTTGCTTTACCAGCTGGAACTACTTCAAGTTCTGCGGAAAGGAAATCTGCTTCTTCAAAATCATATTTTTCTTTTAATAATTTTAAGATGTTTGCTTTAACTGCTTCTTTTTCTTTTCCTTTTAAAGGCTGGCTACCGATTAATACGTTAAGGTCTTCACCTTCGATTACTTTGGCTGCTTTCTTATCCATCTGATCTGCGGATAAGTGTACTAAAAGATCGGTAATACCTACTACAGGATCGGAATCATCTTCACCGATTACAACATTTACTGTTGTACCATCTTTTTTGCAAACAACGCCATGAATCGCAAGTGGAAGTGTCACCCACTGATACTTCTTGATTCCGCCGTAGTAATGAGTATCGAATAAAGCCATTTCGGTATCTTCATATAAAGGAACCTGCTTTAAATCGATTCTTGGGGAGTCAATATGAGCGCCTAATAGCTTCATACCCTTTTCTAATGGTTCGGAACCAACTAAGAAAAGTGCTACTGCCTTGTCCATATTGTTGTAATATACTTTATCACCTGGCTTAACAGAATCTACTTTCATTAAATCTTTGTAGCCTTCTGCTTCTGCCTGACGGATTACTTCAAGAGCGCATTCTCTTTCTGTCTTGCAGTCAGAGATGAACTTCTTATAGCCTTCACTTAATTCAAATACTGATTTTAACTGTGCCTCTGTGTATTTGTTCCAAGCGTTTTTGTTTGATTCGTGGTTCTCTAAATCTGTGCCTTTTTTGTCTGTGTTTGGTTTTGTCTTATCTGTCACCATTCTTTGATACCAACCTTTCTTCGCATTGTAAATCCAAAACTATAAGTGATACTAGTTTATGTCCCCTATTATAAATATTTTTTGCAACTATTACAATAACTACTATGAAAATTACTGGTATGTATTACCTGTTTTTTCGCAATTGCTTGTTATCGTTACGTCTTATTGTTGCTTTTTTCTCATCTACTTTTTCACATCTGCTTTCTTTTTACAATGCCCTTACTCTTTTGTTTTATGCCTGCCATTTGGGCTTGCCTATTCTTCTGCGCCCTGTCCCATCATCTCTAGAAGCTTTCTTGCCGCATTAGAAATACCTTCTTTTTTATTTGTCACAATACAGAAGTTACGTAGCGGAATCTGTTCCTGAAACGAAAGCATAAACAGTTCTCCGCTTTCTAAATATGGCTTTGCAAAATCTTTTACGACCAAACCGATTCCTAAATTTCGTAAAGCAAACTGAACGATCATATCGCTGGTTGCCAGTTCAAATTCCGGAACGATCTCGACTTCATTTTTCTGTAAGAAGGAATCGATGAATTTCCTTGTACTTGTATTTTTCTCAAGTGAGATCAAAGGCAGTGTGCAAAGGTCTGAGAGAGGCAGTTCCTTTCCCTGAAGTTCCTGAAAGCGGCTGCCTGCCACAAATACATCTTCAATCTCACGGACCGGCTTTATCATTAACTCTTCTGATTCCTCTAATGGACCACTGACAATTCCAAAATCAATGGTTCCTTCTTTCAGATAACGCATTGTTTCCGGCGTGGGACCATTCGTCACCCGCACTTTAATATCCGGATACTGCATATGGAACTTTTCTAAGAATGGAAGCAGATAAAACTGCAGCGTCATATCACTTGCTCCAATCTCAATCTCTCCACATTCTAAGTTCAGCATTTTTTTCAACCGGTATTCGCCTTCCACAATCTGCTCATATCCCTTTTTCACATACGAGTACAGAACTTCCCCTTCTTTTGTCAGCCTGACTCCCTTTGGATTTCGCACAAACAGCGAGACTCCTATATTCTTCTCCAACAGCCGGATTGCCTGGCTGACTGCCGGCTGGGAGATACACAGCTCATTCGCCGCTCCAGTTATGCTTTGAACCTTCGCCACATAGTAAAAGATTCTATAGTATTCCAGATTTAAATTCATATTACTATCCTTCCGATTATGCAATTACTTTAAAAACTTACGCACTAAGTTAAACTTCTGCTTTGTATATGGATGATAGCGCATCGGAATATCCAAGAAGTTTGCTTTCTTTACAATGCTCTTCTTATGACTGAATGTATCGAAACTAAGTTTTCCGTGATAAGCCCCCATTCCGCTGTTTCCAACACCGCCAAATCCCATATAAGGACTTGCCACATGAATGATGGTATCGTTGATGCATCCGCCACCAAAGGAAACCTGTGCTAACACCTTTTCTTCTAGCTTCTTATCTTTTGTAAACAGATAAAGTGCTAACGGTTTCTCATTCTTTCTGATATATCGGATTACTTCCCGGATATCTCTATAACCGATAACCGGAAGAATTGGTCCAAAGATTTCATCCTTCATAACCGGTGTCTCCATACCTCGCTGATTCAGAAGTGTTGGAGCGATTTTTAAAGTCTCGGTATCATATTCTCC
>CALZIE010000175.1 GCA_945787565.1 uncultured Lachnospiraceae bacterium | reverse complement strand
TCATTATTTTTCTGTTACGACCAGCTGAGGTTTGGGGGATGGCAGATCGTGAAGGGGATGCAATCCTCCAAGCCCGGAATCCACTCCCAAGCCTGGCCCCCATTCGCAAAAAAAGAGTGTGATAGAAAAAAACTTCTATCACACTCCTAATCAATGGCTCTACTAATATAGCTTTCTATATAAAAATTTCTAAATTTATATATACGAAAAGGTACACCGTAGCTTTTCTTGATTATAATCTTGTTACGTTAGTAGCCTGTGGTCCTTTAGCACCCTGAACTACTTCAAATTCTACTTCCTGTCCTTCTTCTAAAGACTTGAAGCCCTCCATGTTAAGACCTGAATAATGTACAAATACATCGTTACCCTGTTCATCACAGATGAATCCAAAACCCTTCTGATTGTTAAACCACTTAACTGTACCTCTGTTCATGAGTATATCCTCCAAAAAATAAATAATATTATGCAATCCCTTGCAATACATACATAATAACATTATTTTCCAGTATTGTCAAACTGTTTTTGGTAATTAATCCCTTATTTCTATGTTTTTTATGATTAATTTTTCTTTTTCGCTTTTTAACGAGCTATATTTTCCCCTTTTTGGCATCTCTGTATAGCATCTTATTTCTTTCCATACCATTTTCTCTTTTGAGGAACTTTTCTTGTTTTTCTCCTGTAACATGATAATTTTAATTTCTATTTCCCACAAAAATAGAACCAGCACGCTGCAATTGTTATTAGATGAAAAGCAAGAATAGCCGGCATTCCATACACAAAGCTTTTATGTTTTGTCTTATGTCGAAATTTTTGCATGCCTAACATCGAACCTATACTTCCCCCAAGAAGGGCAATCCCAAACAAAACACGTTCCGGAATACGATACTGCCCCTTCTTCGCTTTTCTTTTATCCAATCCCATACTAATATAGCCCGCCAAATTAATTCCAGCTACATACAAAATAATACTTAAGCTCATCTCATCCCTCCTTTTCCATCCATTTCACCATGTCTTCTCACATCGCCATACTGATCTTTTGTATGCTGATCTTTTGTATTTGTCTTTTTGTAATTTTCATATCTGATATAGAAAAAGCCTCAACTTCCATGCAGATCACTGTATGAATGTTAAGGCTTTTCCTATATAAAAATCTTAGATTACTTCTTTTGAGTTAAACTTCTCATCTGATTCTTAGCTTACCCACCAGTGTCTCAGACATTATGGGGATAGAATATCCCACGCAATGCAAAGTTAAATTCTATCCTCACAATGACTGACTCTAGTCTGATGAGCCAAAAATCAGCCAGGAAGTGTTAAGTCTAAAAAATCAAGTCTTATTCTTCTTCATTTTTGATGGCGATCATAAGTTCTTCAAGCTGTTTTGCATCTACTACGTTTGGAGCGTCTGTCATTAAGCAAGAAGCATCCTTTACCTTAGGGAATGCAATAACGTCACGGATGGAATCTTCACCTGCCATAAGCATTACAAGACGGTCAAGACCGTATGCAAGACCAGCGTGTGGTGGAACACCATATTTGAATGCATTTAATAAGAATCCGAAACGATCATATGCATCTTCTTTGCTGAATCCTAATACTTCGAACATCTTTTCCTGAACATGGTTCTGGAAGATACGAACAGATCCACCGCCGATTTCCGTACCGTTTAATACGATATCGTAAGCTTTCGCACGAACTTTTCCTGGATCCGTATCAAGTAAGTGTAAATCTTCTTCCATTGGCATTGTGAATGGATGGTGCATTGCAGTATATCTGCCTTCTTCTTCGGAATACTCAAGAAGTGGGAACTCTGTTACCCATAAGAAGTTGTACTGGTTCTTATCAAGAATACCTAAGTTTCTTGCAATTTCAAGACGTAAGTTACCAAGAACATCGTAAACTACTTTATTCTTGTCTGCTGCAAATAATAATAAGTCGCCGTTCTTACCGTCCATTGCTGCTACTAATGCATCCATTTCTTCTTCTGTCATAAACTTAGCGAAAGAAGATTTTCTTGTGCCGTCTGGCTGGATTGCGATATAAGCAAGACCTTTTGCTCCGAAGCCTTTTGCATATTCTACTAATGCATCGATCTTCTTACGTGGCATTTCGCCCTGGCCTTCTGCATTGATACCACGAACGGATCCGCCATTTTCAAGTGCGCCTGTGAATACAGAGAAACCGCATCCTTTTACGATATCCGATACATTCTTTAATTCCATTCCGAAACGAGTATCTGGCTTATCGGAACCAAAACGATCCATTGCATCCTGCCATGTCATTCTCTGGATCGGAAGAGGGATATCGATTCCTTTTACTTCTTTGAATAACTTGTGTAATAAACGTTCATTTACATCTAATACATCTTCTACGTCAACGAAAGATAATTCCATATCGATCTGTGTGAATTCAGGCTGTCTATCTGCACGTAAATCTTCATCACGGAAGCATTTTACGATTTGGAAGTAACGGTCATAACCGGATACCATTAATAACTGCTTGAATAACTGTGGAGACTGTGGAAGAGCATAGAAATTACCTGGGTGTACACGGCTTGGTACTAAATAATCTCTTGCGCCTTCTGGTGTGGACTTTGTAAGCATTGGAGTTTCGATTTCAAGGAATCCTTCCTTTGCTAAGAACTCACGTGTTAAAGTTGCCACATGGCTTCTCATCATTAAATTCTTCTGAAGATCTGGTCTTCTTAAGTCTAAGTAACGATATTTTAAACGTAACTCTTCTTTTGTCTTAGAGTTTTCCTCAATTGGGAAAGGAGGTGTATCTGCTTCGGAAAGGATACGTGCTTCTAAAGCTCTGATTTCAATATCACCTGTTGCAAGGTTTTCGTTTACAGCACCAGAACGTGCTTCTACCTTACCAACTACCGCAACAACAAATTCACTTCTAAGCTTTTCTGCTTTTGCGAAGTTTTCTGCTCCACAATCGCTTTCCTCAAAAATAATCTGTAATAAACCGGAACGGTCTCTTAAGTCAACAAAGATGATACCACCTTTATTTCTGCTCTTCTGTACCCAACCCATTACGGTAACGGTTTCCCCGATATTCGCACTGGATAATTCCGTACATCTATGACTTCTGTGTAAGCCTTTCATCGACTCAGCCATGTCAATTCCTCCTGTATCTCTATTTTGTATTTCATAAAAGGAGGCCGCCGGATTCCATGCATCCGGCCTGCTTTCCTTTTACATTATTCTTTATTAAGCATATGCCCAAAAATCTAGTCCATTATAACCCTGTTTTCGCCAAAAAGCAAGCTGAACCAAGGGCGATTCAGTTGGGACCGATTAGTTTTTCTGCTTTAAGATATAGTCTGCGATTTCGTCTAATGACAGTTCTGTCTGCTCGCCAGTTCCCATATTCTTTACGTTTGCTTTGTTGTTTGCGATTTCATCTGCACCGATGATTACCGTATTCTTTGCACCAAGCTTATTCGCATACTTCATCTGCGCTTTTACGCTTCGGTCTAAATAATCGGTTTCCACTACAACGCCTGCATTACGAAGCTTTGTTACGATCTTATATGCGCTTGCTTTTGCTTCCGCACCAAGAACACCAACGTATAATTCTGGTGTTGGTTCTGGCTCAAGTGCTACATTTTCTTTATCTAAGAAGTAAAGAATACGTTCGATACCCATACCGAAACCAACGCTTGGGATATCCTGTTTTTCTTCGATTTCATGCACAAGGCCGTCATATCTTCCGCCGCCACATAATGTGAAGCCATCTTCATTTACAAATTCAAATACAGTCTTTGTATAGTAATCAAGACCACGAACGATGCCGGTATCGATTTCAAATGGAATCTCAAGCTCGGTTAAGAGTCTCTTTAATTCTTCGAAATGATCTCTACATTCTTCATCTAAGTATTCGATTGTTCTTGGAGCGTCTTTTACGATTTCCTTACAGCTTGGAACCTTACAGTCGATAACACGAAGAGGATTCTTCTGCATTCTTTCACGGCAAGTAGAGCATAATTCACCTTCATGTTTCTTTAAGTAAGAAAGAAGCGCATCATTGTAAGTCTTACGGCAGGATTTACAGCCGATGCTGTTGATGTGAAGTTTTGCATCCTTTAATCCTAACTCTTTGATAAAAGTTGTGATTAATGTGATTAATTCCACTTCTGCTAACGGGCTCTTAGAACCAACGAATTCTACACCGAACTGATGATGCTGTCTGAAACGGCCGCTCTGTGGCTGTTCATAACGGAATGCCTGTGTGAAATAGAACATCTTGATTGGCTGTGGTTCTGCATATAGATTATTCTCTAAGTAAGCACGAATCGCACCTGCTGTTCCTTCTGGCTTTAATGTAATGCTACGATCACCTTTATCCTTAAATGTGTACATTTCCTTCTGTACCACGTCTGTTGTTTCACCAACGCCACGTAAGAATAATTCGGTATGTTCAAATGCCGGTGTGATAACCTCCTTAATGTTATACGCTTTGCAAAGCTTTCTTGCGAGAGCTTCTACAATCGTTCTTTTATGCATGTTTTCGCCAAACCAGTCCTGGGTTCCTTTTGGTCTTTGTGTAATCATTGCTATTCCTCCTGCTTTCTATAATCCATGTCCATACTGACGTAAGAATTCCATCTTTCTTGCAATCATCTCATCAGTACGTTCGATATAATCTTTTAAACTTTTTACATTTTCCACACGTTCAATGCGGTTTTCATCATGGAAGACAAACTTTGAGGACGCTCCCGCTCCAAGCGCTAGAATCGTCTGCTTTTCTTCCATAATCAGAATATTGTAAATACATTCCTTGCCCGGAGCCGCATAGCCGACATTCTCAAAGTTGCCTGCCATATTTTTCTGGCGATATAAATAATATGGTACCAAACCCATTCCTCTGGAATACTCCGCAGTCAGATCGATCATCTCCTGAGTATTCTCCATCTTTAAGTTTGCATATTTCTCTTTAAAAATATTTAATCGGGCAGCACGTTTGATTGCCAGAGAGTGAACCGTCACACTATCCGGAGCCAAAGCCTTCACTTCTTCCATTGTCTGACGCACATCTTCCAGGTTTTCCTCCGGAAGGCCAATAATCAGATCCATATTGATATTATCAAAGCCAAGTTTTCTTGCCAGTTTGAATTGTTCCTTGACATGTTCGACTGTGTGAAGTCGACCAATGATATCCAGCGTCTCCTGCTTCATCGTTTGTGGATTAATGGAAATTCTTGTGATTCCATGGGCACGCAGCGTGCGAAGCTTATCCTCCGTAATACTATCCGGGCGACCGGCCTCTACTGTATATTCTTTTACTGCAGAGAGATCAAACGTATTCTCGATCTTTGTCAGCAGCTGATCCAGCTCATCCGCACTCAAAGA
>CALZIE010000174.1 GCA_945787565.1 uncultured Lachnospiraceae bacterium | reverse complement strand
ACCGCAGGCAGCATTAATATCTGCCCCCATTTCTCTTCTTATAGTAACATTAATTCGATTTTTTTCAAGTATATTTTTGAAATTTTGTATATTCTTTCCGGTAGAACGTTTATAATCTCTTTCCTTAATTGGATTGACTGGAATCAAATTAATATGACAGTTTTTGCCCTTTACGAGACGAACTAATTCCATAGCCTGTTCTGCATTATCATTCACGCCCTCAACTAAAGAGTACTCAAAACTGATTCGTCTTCCTGTCTTTTCGTAAAAATAATCACATGCCGCTAATACTTCATCGAGACCGTATTTATTGGCAATTGGCATAATCTTTCTTCGATCTTCGTTATTTGGTGCATGGAGAGAAAGTGCAAGGGTTACCGCGAAATCTTCATCTGCAAAGTCACGGATTCTTTCAGCAAGCCCACATGTGCTGACAGTGATGTTTCTCTGGCTGATATGAAGCCCTTTCTCATCCGTCAACATACGAAGAAAACGCATTACATTGTCATAGTTATCAAGCGGTTCGCCTGTCCCCATTAACACTACATTGCTGACTCTTTCACCAGATATCTTCTGAATGGAATAAATCTCATCAAGCATCTCCGATACCCTTAAATTTCGTTCCAGCCCGCCTAATGTAGAGGCACAGAATCGACATCCCATACGGCAACCGACCTGTGTTGATATACAAACCGAATTACCGTGCTGGTATTTCATCAAAACACTTTCAATAATACTTCCATCGGCTAGCTCAAATAAAAACTTACAGGTGCCGTCAATCTTCGATTCGAATTTTTCTACCATCTTCAAAGAAACAAATTCAAATCGCTCTGCTAATTTATCTCTTAAGTCTTTAGACAGATTCGTCATCTCGTCAAAGCTTCTTACTAACTTCACATGCATCCACTCGTAAATCTGCCCTGCCCGGAATGCTTTTTCCCCCATTCCGGTTAATTCCTGTTTCAACTCTTCTATCGTCAAAGATTTAATATCTACTTTTTCCATGAATACTCCATTCACATTTTTATTCCTTTATTTTGCGAAATCTGCTGATAAAGAACCCATCGGTCTGGTGCACACCAGGTATCAACTGAAGATACCCCTTCTTCGTTGTTTCCGAATGCAGGCTCTCTGGCAGATAAGCATCTAAACTTTCCGGAAGGAGTCCGAGTTTATTCGTAATATAAGATACATTCTCTTCATTCTCTTCGGTATTGATTGTACAGGTACTAAAAATCAAGGTACCGCCTGGTTTCACATACTGATGCACCACATCTAAAATCTGACGCTGTAAGGTCACGATACTTTCTTCCGTTTCCTTTGTCATCTTTTGTCTGATATCCGGCTTTCTGCCAATAACACCAAGACCAGAACATGGAAGATCGGCGATTACCACGTCCGCTTTTCCAATACTTTCTTCATCAAGCTCTAATGCATCCTGTACACTCGCCTTTATATTAGTATATCCAAGTCGACTGATATTCTCATTGATCAGGGACACTTTATATTCCGTTTTATCCCTTGCATCAATAAAACCGGATGCTTTTTTATCGCCATCCTGTTTTCTTGTTAAAATCTCTGCTAAATGCAGTGCTTTTCCGCCTGGTGCAGAACAAACATCAATCACATAATCATCTTTATCTGGGTCTGCCACAATGCTTGTTAACATGGAGCTTTCATCCTGTACTGCGAAATATCCTTTTCTAAATGCAGGAATATCAAAAAGAGAATCAAAATCACTTAAATATCTTGCTTCTTTTACATAGGCCGCCTGATTTACAGTAATGCCTTCTTTCTTAAGCAGCTCATCGAATTCTTCTAACCCGATTCTGCTTTCATTCACACGAACCGTCATCTTCTTTGGCTCTTCAAATGTTTTTAACATCTGTTCTGTGGTTTCATAATCCATACGTTTTAAGAAATCCTTTACCATCCATAGCGGAATGGAATAACGGATCGATAACTTCTCTTCTTTTGACATGCTGTCTGGAAGGGTAAATAGGGTTTCTTTATTTCTTGCCGCATTTCGTAAAACTCCATTTACAAAACCACTTAATCCCTGAAATCCTTTTGCCTTTGCAAGTTTAACTGCCTCGTTACAAGCCGCGCTTGCAGGAACATTTGACATATACTTGATCTGATACATTCCCATACGTAAGATATTACGAATAATAGGTTTCATCTTTCTCACTTTTACCTTTGAGAAACGCTCTATATCATAATCTAAGAACATCAGATGTTCAATGGTTCCTTCACAAAGTCTTTGCATAAATGCTCTGTCTTTTTTGTCTGCATCACGATATTTTAATAAGGACCTGCTTATCACAAGATGACTTTGCTTATCCTCTTCTAAAATTTCTGTTAACATTGTAAGCACAACTTCTCTTGTGTTCATACGAATGACCTTCCTAACTTCTAATTTTCATCAGTCTCTTCGGTCTCTGTTACCAAATAAAATAATAAGACGTAATAACTGTAGAATGGATGCCGCTGCCCCTGCCACATATGTCAGTGCTGCTGCTCCTAATACTTTCTTTGTGGCGCTTAATTCATCGCCATATAAAATGCCAGTTTCTCCAAGCACTTTCACTGCCCTGCTTGATGCATTAAATTCTACCGGCAGTGTCACAACCTGAAACAGCACAGCAAGGGAGAACATAATAATACCTAATGTAAGCAGTGACTGCATACCACCAAATAAAAGCCCTGCTAAAATTAATGGCCAGGAAATGGTTGCGCCGAAATTAGCAACCGGTACTAATAAGCCTCTGAATTTAAGCGGTGCGTAAGATTTTGCATCCTGAATCGCATGTCCACCCTCATGAGCGGCAACACCAATCGCTGCCACACTAGAACTGCTATAGACAGAGTCTGATAAGCGAAGCACCTTGTCCCTCGGATCATAATGATCAGTCAGGTTTCCTGAAACTCTTTGGATACTTACATCATAGATACCCGCATGACGAAGAATACGCTCTGCAGCCTGTGCTCCGGTAAGCCCGGACATAGACCGCACCCCCTGATATTTTGCGTAAGTGGATTTTACCTTTGCCGATGCTAGCAAAGAAAGCACAACACCAATCAAAACTAAAATATAGGTCGGATCAAATCCATAATAATAAAATGGCATACTGACATCTCCTCTTCGTAATTTTATTTGTATGAAGCAGCACAGCCACTTCATACAGTAAATTGTTTTCTCTTTCTTTTTTCAAGATTAACATAAAATTACGTTCATTGTGTAAACTCTATCTTAAATTTTTATTAAACTGCCTCTTTACCCAAATGAATTCCTGCTTCTAAGGAAACACCACGAAGGAAATCTCCTGTATGCATACGTTTCTTGCCTTCTAACTGAAGCTCGTTGATCTGTAAAAGACCATCTCCTGTCTTAATGTAGAATGTATTCTTCTCTACAAATGCAACAGTTCCATTTTCCATGGAAGAAGCCTGTTTTACTAACGCTTCATCTTCACATACATCGGCATCCCAGATTTTTAATGTCTTTCCACCTAAAGAAGTGAATGCACTTGGCCAAGGATTTAAGCCACGGATTAAGCGTTCGATTTCTACTGCTGATTTATTAAAATCAATATTGCCTAACTGCTTATCTAACATCTTTACATAATTGCTTAAGGAATCATCCTGCTTCTCTCTCTTGGCAGTTCCAGCTTTGATCTGTTCTAATGCTTCTAAAAGCGCTTTGGATCCTGTAGCTGCTAACTTATCATGAAGAGTTCCCGCTGTCTCTTTCTTTTCAATCGGAACTTCCACCTTTAAAATGATGTCGCCAGTATCGATTCCTTCATCCATATGCATAATGGTAACACCAGTCTTTTCTTCCCCGTCAATGATAACCCAGTTGATTGGGGCAGAACCGCGGTACTTTGGAAGAAGGGAGGTATGCACGTTGATACATCCGTATTTCGGCATATCGATAATTGCCTTTGGAAGAATCTTTCCGTATGCTGCCACTACGATCATATCCGGATTTAAAGCGGCCATTTCTGCAACAAATGCCTCATCTTTTGCTCTCGTTGGCTGATATACTGGGATATCATGTTTTAATGCCACTTCTTTTACAGCAGAGAATGCCATTTCTTTTCCTCTGCCCTTTGGCTTATCTGTCTGCGTTACAACCGCAATGATATCCTCCTTAGCCGCAAGCATATCTTCTAAGATAATCGCAGCAAGTTCAGGAGTTCCCATAAATACTATTTTCATCTTTATTTTGCTCCTTATTCTTATTCTTCGTCTTCTTCTGGCATAGAACTGTGAAGTTCGCCTTCTACTTTTTCTACATAAAGAATGCCATCTAAATGATCGATTTCATGACAGAATGCTCTTGCTAATAAGCCTTCGCCTTCCATTTCGAATTCCTTCATATGACGATCTAATGCTCTAACCTTAACCTTGTTTGGTCTTGTAACCTGTCCTGCTTTTCCAGGAACAGATAAACATCCTTCGTCTCCACACTGTTCACCAGATACTTCGATGATTTCTGGATTAATTAATACGATCGGCTGATCTCCTTCCATGGAGCAGTCAATTACAACTAATCTCTTTAAGATACCTACCTGAGGAGCAGCAAGGCCAACACCCTGTGCTTCATACATAGTGTCAAGCATGTCATCGATTAATGTCTGGATTTTATCTGTCATCTCTGTGATTGGTTTTGATTTTTTGTTGAGGATTGCATCCCCCATTATTCTGATATTACGAATTGCCATAGCGATTCATCCTTTCTGTATAAAAAATATTAGTACCCGTTCATCGGGTCAAAATCATAAGAAACATTGATTGCTTCAAAATAACTGCTGACAAGGCGATATTCCTCCAGGAAATCTTTCAGCCCTGTCAGTATATCATATTTCTCCTGTTTCACATATAGGACCATGCGAAAAAAGTCATTTGCTTTCGCAAGATTTGCAAAACTTGGACCAATTATATCGGTTGTCTCCCGCGCACCTGTCTTTTTAAGCCACTCATCGGTGGCACCACTTAACAGTTTTCCTGCCATCTCAAGCTTCTTCTCATCCTTAGAAACAAGAAGTACTGCCATAATATGAGAAGCCGGCGGATATTTAAGCATCTTTCGGTAATTCATCTCTTTTGAAAAGAACTGCTCATAATCCTCTTCTGCTGCCGCTGTGATAGCATAGTGATCTGGCTGATAGGTCTGAATTACAACCTCACCAGGCTTGCTTCCTCGCCCAGCTCTTCCAGCTGCCTGTGCTAACAGCTGGAATGTTCTTTCCCCAGCCCGGTAATCACTGGCATATAATGATAAATCAGCTGCCATGATTCCTACTAATGTGACATTAGAGAAATCGTGTCCTTTTACAATCATCTGCGTTCCGATTAAGATATCCGCATTTCCCTTTGCAAAGGCAGC
>CALZIE010000173.1 GCA_945787565.1 uncultured Lachnospiraceae bacterium | reverse complement strand
TACAGATGGAAGCGGAATTAATAAAAAAGTGATTTTTATTGTACTTGCAGGAATTGGAAGTATTGCAGTCATTGTCGGATGCTATATGTGGTATCAGAAAAATAACGATGAGTTTAAGCCGGAAAAGAAAAAGAAGGAAAGACGTCTTGCTTCCTCTCATCAGCCAGATAAGATATCCAAGGTGAAAAAAGAAGAAACAAAGGAAAAGTCAGAGCAGGAAGAACAGCCAGTACAGAATCAGAAGGCAGAATCAGAGAAAAAGCATTCGGAAAGCGTTAAGAAAGCTACAAAAGCTGTGAGTACAAATCAGGCTCTCAAAGAGGACAAGGTAGTGAAAGGGCCTGGAATTGCGGTTATGAAGAGAGAACGTACCAGTACGGTCTTATCAGAACGTGAGATCAAGCCAGTAAAACAGGTGGAAGAAAGTCCAGCAAAAGAAGAAGTAAAGCCACAGAGAGAAACGTATGAACGTGAATGGGCAGAAAGCCTCAGAAAACGGGATACAAGACCTCAGTTTGATGAACAGGAATTTATTCGCGAATACGAAAAACAGACGGAAGATAAAGAAGAACTTCGAAAGAGGGTAGATGAATTACAGGAACATGATGTGGTTATTCATCGATTCTTTGGATATGGTGAGGTAAATGATAATTCGGATATTAAGCTGATTGAGATTCGCTTTGGTTCCGATATTCGCTACTTTAATAAGGATTCTTTAGTAAGCAAAAAAATGTTCGTTATTCCGAAAAAAGATAAGTAGATGGAGGATGGGTGGCAAAACCCCAATTTTGGCGTTAATAAATAATAAATAAAAAAGCAGTGAGATGAAGAAGTATTATTCTTCGTCTCGCTGTTTTTTTCATGTAAAGGGAATTTCAGTTACTATTCCTGTGCATCGGGGAGGGCTTTTACGAAGTCGTAGAAGGTTTTAAAGTCTCCGTGTGGGATGGTGTCAAAGGAGAGGTTCTTGCGGTTGATGATGCAGTCGGTGATAAGAAATGTAGAAAGGCCTAGGTTGCCGGCAATCATGTCTTCTTCTACGTCGTTTCCAACCATCATGCAATCGCTTGGTTCTTTGCCAATCTGGCTAAGAATCTCACGGTAATAGGAAAGGTTTGGCTTGCAGTAGGAGGAATTGTCGTAGGTTGTGATGCGTTCAAAGTCATTTGGATCAAGTCCTGCCCAGCGGATTCTTCCTTCGGTGGCAACAGGAGGAAAGACTGGATTGGTGGCAAGTACGATATGATAACCTTTCTGTTTTAAGAGGGCAATCGCATCTTTTGCATAGGGAGATACGTTGGTGGCCTCTTTGGCAAGATGAAAGGAAGTCTCATAAAAATTAATAAAATCGGGCTCTATGTTTCGGATGTCATTTCCAAGGATAGAAGAGAAGGCAGACCAGAAACGTTCTTCATTGGTATGGCTTCCATCGTTTGTTAGCATCGCTCTCATTCCGCTGTTTACAGCATCAATCAGTTCAGCAGTAGGAATGTTGAGTGGCGCAAGATGGGTTGCTAGTGCCTTAAAATAGAGTTTTGTAAAGTATTCCTGATCCATTGGAAGGAGTGTTCCGTCTAAGTCAAATAAAATGGTATTCATAGCTTATCCTCGTTTCATATTCTTTCGTCAGTCGTTGCATATAGTATGGCCGGATTGACATACAATCTAGTCAACATTATAGCAAATTTTTCCTAAGTCTACAAATGAAAAGAAAATAAACAGTAGGAAAGTAAAAAGGTGAAATAATCCTAATATTCACAAAATTTACATAAACAGCACATATCTTTTACACGGATTTTACGTATAGTATTGGAAGGTACTAGAAAATAATCAAAAAGGAGGAAACAGCTTGAAGGAGTTGGTGTTACGTCATGAGACGAAACATGATATCACATATAGTGAGTTCGTGGCAGTAAAAAGCAGGCTTTTAGCCATTGCAAAGCGAGATCCGAATGTTGGCGAGTCAGGGCTTTATCAGATACGAAGTTTGTATTTTGATAACTACAATGACAAAGCGCTCAGAGAAAAGTTAGATGGCGTGAACATTCGAGATAAGTTCCGAATTCGCTATTATAACAATGATCCATCAATCATTAAGCTAGAGAAGAAGAGCAAGATCAATGGACTGTGCAATAAACAGTCTGCATCCATTACAAAAGAGCAGGTAGAATCCATTATCGCAGGCGACTATGAATTCTTGAAAGACAGCAAGAATGCTCTGATGGTGGAACTATATGCGAAAATGAGCTGTCAGCTATTAAGACCCCGTGTCATTGTTGACTATACGAGGGAGCCGTTTGTATATGAGCCTGGCAATGTGCGAATCACATTCGATACGAATATACGAAGCGGTCTCTATAGTAAGAATTTCTTTGATCCGGACGTTCCGGAGATTCGGGCAACCACATTAGAGGGTGTGCTAATGGAAGTAAAATATGATGAGTTTCTGCCAGAAGTCATTTCTATGTGTATTCAGGTAAATGAACGACCTGGGCAGGCATTCTCCAAATATGCGGCATGCAGAAGATTTGGATAAAACAAAGAGGAAGGAAAAAATATTATGCTTAATTTTTTAACAACGACAACATCTTTTAGTGATATTTTTAAATCAAGTTTTACAGATAACATTGTATCCTTTAATTTAATGGATACGATAATTGCATTGGTGCTGGCATTTGCACTGGGTTTATTTATCTTCTATGTGTATAAGAAAACATTCAATGGCGTTATGTACTCTAGAAGTTTTGGCGTTTCTTTAATGGCGATGTCCTTGATTACCACATTTGTAATCTTAGCGGTTACTTCTAATGTAGTATTGTCACTTGGTATGGTTGGTGCATTATCCATCGTACGTTTCCGTGCAGCAGTAAAAGAACCACTTGATATCGCATTTTTATTCTGGGCAATCGCATCAGGTATTGTACTTGGGGCAGGCATGATTCCTCTTGCCATCTTTGGTTCTTTATTAATCGGTATTATTATGATTTTATTCGTTAACCGTAAAACAAGCGATAACCCTTATATCTTAGTAATCAGCTGTGAAAATGATGCAGCAGAAAAGAACGTAACAGAAAAGGTGAAAGCATCCGTTAAAAAACATGTTGTAAAATCCAAGACAGTATCCAGAAATGGAATTGAGCTTACCGTAGAAGTTCGTTTAAAAGATATGACAACAGAATTCGTAAATCAGTTAGCAGATACAGCAGGAGTTCATAATGTAGTGTTAGTAAGCTACAATGGAGATTACATGGCGTAAGAACCTGCGGGAAGGAAAGGTAGGTTGTTATGATAAAAGATAAATGGATCGGCAGGATCACAGCTATCGTGCTCGTTCTTGCACTTATATTCACTACGATCCTGGTTTATTTTCCTGATGTATTTCCTTTGGAAGCTGCGGGTATCAGTTTTGACTATGAAACAGAAATCTTTGATAAATCTAAAATCATCACAGTTGATATTCAGATGGATGAAGACACCTGGCAGGACATGTTAGACAATGCCAGTGCAGAAGAATATTATGCATGTGATATCGTAGTGAATGGCACGACTTACAAAAATGTAGGCATCCGTCCAAAAGGAAATACAAGCTTATCCCAGATTGTATCCGATGATACGACAGATCGTTTCAGTTTTAAGGTGGAGTTTGACCACTATGTAGATAATCAGACACTGTTAGGGCTTGATAAGCTTTGTTTAAATAATATTATGTCCGATGCTACTTATATGAAAGAGTTCTTTGCTTATGACATTCTTTCTTATATGGAAGTGCCATCTTCACTTTATGCATTTGCAAGCATTACCCTAAATGGCGAGCCATGGGGATTATACCTTGCATTAGAAGCGGTAGAAGAATCCTATGCCCAACGTAACTTCGGAGGAAGCTACGGAGAACTCTATAAGCCGGAAACCATGGGAATGGGCGGCGGTGGAGGTGCCGCAATGGATAAGGCTGATATGCAGGACTTTATAAGTCAGTTTAGTGAAGAAGAACTCGAACAGATGAAAGAGCGGTTTGAGAATGGAGGTGGCATGCCGGCTGGAATGCCAGGGGATACAGCAGGACAGACGCAGGATACAACTACAGGTGCATCTCAGAATACAGCAGATGCGTCACAAAATGTGGAAGGACAGCCAGAAGATTCGACAGCACTAACACAAGAGCCCTCAGAAAATGCAGTCGGACAGCTACAGGATAAATTAGCTGACCAGTCACAGAATACAGCAGATTCCCAGACACAGAGTCAGGAAACAGAACAGACTATGCCACAGAAGCAGAATACCGGTCGTGAAAATGGCGGTATGAAAGGTGGAATGGGAGGAATGTCTTCTGGAAGCCAGGGGGGGGCGGATTTAGCATATACCGATGATGAGATATCAAGCTACAGCACCGTATATGAATCCTCTGTATTCGATGCCACAGAAAGCGATTTCAAGCGTGTTATCACAGCTTTAAAGAACATCTCAGAGGGCAATTTGGAAGGATATGTGGATGTAGATGAAATGCTTCGCTATATTACGGCGAATACATTTTTACTAAATGATGATAGTTATTTTGGAACCATGCTGCATAACTATTATCTGTATGAAAAGAATGGCGTTTTAAGCATGCTGCCATGGGATTATAACCTAGCGTTTGGCGGTTTCCAGGGAAGCAATGCAACCGATTTAATCAATCGTGGAATTGATGATGTGGTAAGCAGTGGTACTTCATTAGAAGCAAGACCGATGATCGGAAAGATTTTAGAAGACGAAGAAAACTTTGCACAGTATTATGCATACTTAGATGAGTTGATTTCTGGGTATTTTGAAAGTGGCCTGTTTGAACAGACACTGAATGATACTTATGAATTGATTGCATCTTATGTAAAAGAAGATGCAACCGCATTTTATACTTATGATGAGTTTGAAACAGCAGTAGAAACATTCCGTGAATTCTGTAATCTTCGTGCAGAAAGTATACGCGGACAGCTTGATGGAACCATTCCATCATCTTCCGAGGAACAGAAAGCAGATTCAAGTGCCTTAGTTGATGCCTCTGGTATTAATATCTCCGATATGGGAACCCAGGGTGGAGGAAATGGCGGCGGCAAAGGCGAAATGAACCAGGGCCAGAATGTTGGAGGCGCAGGTCAGGGGATGGGGCACATGACATTCCCGGGAGATGCGACAGTAGAAACTGGTGATGAAAGTACCAATCAGATGATGCCACCAGGAGATGCGGCAGCAGAAACTGGTGATGGAAGTGCCAATCAGATGATGCCGCCAGGAAACGCAACAGCGGGAACTGGAGAGGAAGGTACCACTCAGATGACACCTCCGGATCGTACAACGACAGAAAGTACAGAAGGAAATAAGCAGGCAGGACATGCAAACGCAGGT
Source organism: uncultured Lachnospiraceae bacterium (assembly GCA_945787565.1). Taxonomy (GTDB): domain Bacteria; phylum Bacillota; class Clostridia; order Lachnospirales; family Lachnospiraceae; genus Lachnoclostridium. The sequence continues at coordinate 31 of CALZIE010000173.1, read as the reverse complement.
TTTGGAAATGCAAACATGCCTGGTGGAATGA
>CALZIE010000172.1 GCA_945787565.1 uncultured Lachnospiraceae bacterium | reverse complement strand
ACCTTCTCCCCCCAAAGCCTACTCGAGCTCCCTCTGGTAGAGGGTGTGGGTGAGGAGGAGGGTGAGGGATTGGAGGAGGAAGTAGGCGGCGATCATGAGGAGGGCATTTTGGAGGAACTCATGGATCACATCTCCGCCCCCGACGATAAAGGTCATCAGGTAGATAATCGAGATTCCCATATAACTTCCAAATACAAGTGGCAGATAAAACACCACGCAAAGTTCCTTCGTAATCACTCTCATTGCTTCCTTCTTCGTCATTCCAATTCGAAACAGCTGTCCGAATGTCTTCTTCGTCTCTCCCATCTCGGAATACTGTCTAAAATACAGCACGCTTCCGCTTGCGAAGAAAAACAGAACCCCTAAAACACTAGTCACAAATAAAAATACCGAGTATTCAAATCCTGATACTCAAGAACTGACGAATCCACCGGATACTGTATGCTAGCAGTTTTCTTCTGATCGATTTCCGCTTTCAGCTGCTCTACCATTTCCTTAGAATTCTCCCAGTCCTTATACTGGATTGCAAAAAATGTATATGCACTATCCTCGTCTGCTGCCTTACTAAGTCTCTCAAACATCTCATCTGAAACAACTATCATCGCATCACTGCCAAGACTGCTGATATACCAAGCAAACCGTTCCGATTCCAGTAACGAAATTATCTCCTTTTGTCCACCAAGCGTCACTTCCCACGTCTCATTTTTCTGCATTCCATGAGTTCCTGGTGTCCAATCCAAAATCAAATGAATGGCTTCCCCATCCTTAAGTTCAAGCACCTTTCCTGACAGCTGCTGATACGAAGACTCTGACAGCACCGGCTTATAAAACGTATTCTCTCCCATCGTTTCCGTTGCTGTAAGAAACGGTACTGTCGTCTTTTTCTCTAAATCGACAGCATTTATGATCTCATTCATCTTCTGGTCCGATACTTCATTCACACCTTTCCCTCTTGTAAACTCCAGATTATAAGGGTCTATCAAAACAATACTCTTTGTCACATTTACAAGTGAAAATGGAGAAGCGACCAAAAAGATTGTCATTGTACTTAAAATACTTAAGATAAAGATAATGTTCTTATTCCGTTCGAACTTATAATGAATCTGATTTACCGTTAACAGATTTCCCAAATATCCTCTGCTGTTTTTAACCCGGTGAATCAGAGCATTTCCTCCATGCGCTAATACAAGATAAACCGATGTAAACGAAATAACTACATATCCGCCCAGTAAAAGCGGATTGGAATTCATCCGGTCATTCTTTGCAAGCACAAGTACAATAACAACGGATAGAATCATACCAAGAACTCCTATGATTCCAAGAATGGAATCTTTTCTTTTGTATTCCCTTCCTTCTTTCTTCCTTGCATCCTGAATCAGTGTTCCAATATCCACTTTATCTAATTTTCTATTTGTATTCCATAATACAATGCCAAAAATCAGTACATACGTAAGAATTGTGCAAATAAACGGACGAAAACTCAACTGAAACTCAATGCCATCTACATCCAAAAGGTTTAAAATAATCATCTGAAACAGTCTGGAAAATAAAAGGCCAGCCACAATTCCTGTTATAAGGGATCCCACACTGATAATCAAGTTTTCAATTAACACCTGTTTCTTTAAATCGCTCTGATTCATGCCTAATGTCATATAAATACCAAATTCCTTATTTCTCCCTTTCATAAAGATCTGGTGTGCATAATTAATAAAGAATACGGAAAATAAACCGATTGCCACAATTGTGATTGGAAATACATACGTTAATGCATCCAAACTCTCGTTATTCCCTACTGCATCATTAAATAGCAGAGTCGTATACATAAAGAAAAGCATAATGGTAAAACAACTGCATAAAAAATAAGCCGAATAATTGCGCATATTCTGTTTGAAATTCTTAATTGCAACATCCCTAAATTTCATCTGACTCACCTCCCACAACAGCCTGGCAGTCTAAGATATGGCTAAAGAATTCCTTTCTCGTTCCTTTTTTGTCTGCTGTCAGAGTAATCCGCCCATCTTTAATAAAAATCACTTTTTTACAAAAGCTTGCAGCGAATACATCATGGGTTACCATTAAGATTGTTGTGTTCTTTTCCTCATTCATTGTCTTAAAACAGTTCATTACGGCATTCGAGGATTTAGAATCCAAATTTCCGGTCGGTTCATCTGCAAATACAATAACCGGATCGTTCATAAGCGCCCTGCTGACTGCCGCTCTCTGCTGCTGTCCTCCAGAAACCTCATAAGGGTACTTATGACCTACTTCCCTGATTCCGAACAGGCTCATCACTTCATTTGCCTTTGTTTCCATTGCATCCGATGACTTCTTATCAAGTACCATCGGAAGCACAATGTTTTCTTTGATTGTCAGGCTATCAAGCAGATTGAATTCCTGAAATACAAATCCTAAGCTTCTTCTACGAAACAGTGCCATTTCGGATGGGCTCATTGACTCGATCTGACGGTTACCGATTGTAACGGTACCGGATGTCTGCTTTGTAATACCACTTAATATATCCACCAGTGTGGATTTTCCACTTCCGCTCGGCCCCATAATTGCTACAAAGTCTCCCGCTTCGACCTTGATGTCGACTCCATTTAATGCTTTCGTTGCACTTTCCTCACCGGCATTGCCATAAACCTTTGTTATATGTTTTGCTTCCAATACTGTCTCACTCATATTATTGTTAACTCCCTTTCCTTGTTTATGGCTTTATTTTACAGCGTTATCCGGCCTCCATCCATCGATTTTACTAATCTAACCTTTCAGTTTTGTCACATTTCTTTGTCCATTATTACGCCTGCTTCCACAAGATAATCTCTCTAAAAAGTAAGCGCTCTCTTTTCTGTATCCATTATAGTTCCTGCCTGCAGATAGGTAATTGTCACCGTCGTTCCTTTGTTTTCTTCCGAGTCCACCTGCAGCATACATCCTAACATTTCACTGATTTCTTTACAAAAATATAGCCCGATTCCGCTTGCATTCTTCTGCTTTCTTCCATTCTCCCCAGTAAAAAACGGCTCAAAGATTCGTTTCATATCATAGGAGGGAATTCCTATTCCTTCATCCTTTATCGTAAGAATCACCTTCTGCTTTTCACTTGTTATGGTTATGTATACATTCTTTGCCCTGTTGCTTGATTCCTCCGCTATTTCATCCGTTATTTTCTGCCCCATCTCTTCCTCAATATTTTTTCTAGTTCCTTTCTGTATTTCTCCCTGGGTCTCTTCCTGTGTACTTCCTTCTATCTCTTTTCCTGGATACGAATACTTTACTGCATTCGATAAAATTTGTTCCACCATATGGCGGTTCCATTTTCGGTCAGAAAGAATCATCGTTCTTCCTTCTGGGGCACTTAACCTTGGAAATACGTTTCCATAGATAAACTGTCTCTTATTCTCATTGATGACTTCTTTCATAAACTCAGTCAGATCAAATGCCTCTGGCATATAGTCTTTTGAAAATTCCTCTAATCTCTCAAGCCCTAATACCATATCCAAATTTTTATAAAGCCTTTTATTCTCTGCCTGAATATCCTTTAATCCCTCTTCCATCGTAATCTTTTCTGTCATCATCCGTTCCAAGACCAGATCATTTACCGTTACTGGTGTCTTCATTGTATGAATCCAGGTAGAAAGGAATCTTCTCTTTTCTTCTTCCTTAATATCCCTTGCTGTCAACTCACTTCGGTACTTTCCGTGCAATACCTGAAATGCTCTTGCTAAATAAGCCTTTTCGTTGCTAAATAGGATATTCTGAAATCCTGCATTTACAACCATAGAGGGCACCCTGCTATAAAAACGATAGAACCTATACGCCTTTATTCCCATCCAGACCATATAGAAAAAGAGTGCGAGAGAAAAAGGATAAAGAAACTCTACTTCATAACCGGTACTGAGCTTATAAAACAAATTAATCGTAATAAAACCTGTAAAATAAAAAATGGTATCTGGTATCACCATTCGTACAAACATCTTAAGCTTCTGCCCACTTGTCAATAAGAGCTCTTGCTTTTCCTTCATTCTTTCTCACCTTCTTTTATTTCTAACCAATAGCCAACCCCTCGCTTTGTTTTAATCGTATTTTCAAGTCCCAATTCTCCTAATTTATTGCGAAGTCTTGTAATATTGACAGTCAGTGTATTATCGTCTACAAAATCCGACTGATCCCATAATGCTTCTAATAATTCTTCCCGGCTTAGTACCGTCTCCGGCTTATTTAAGAATACTTTAGTAAGACGGTACTCATTCTTACTCAAATCCCGCTCCATTCCTTTATAGCGAATCTTAAAGCTTCCTTCTTCTAATGTAAGCCCTGCATATCCGTCCTTCTTTTCTTCTTCCCGCGATTCTGTTTTACTATACTCTCCGTACACGCGCCGCATTAAGGCATTGATTTTTGTAATCAATACCGGAATGGAAAATGGCTTCACCACATAATCATCTGCCCCAAGCTCCATGCTTAAAATCTGATCCATATCTGAATTTCTTGCCGATGTGATAATAATCGGTATCTGGCTCTGTCTGCGAAAAATCCGGCAATAATAGTTTCCATCATAATAAGGCAGATTAATATCCAAAATGATCAAATCCGGATTTACTTCTTGAAACTGCTTTTCTATCGTAAAAAAATCCTGTACTAAAATTACTTCATATCCATAGCTGCTCAAAATTTCCTTCATCTGATTTCTCAAACCTTCATCATCTTCAATTACAAATATTCGCTTCATAACATCCCCTTCTAAAACGTTTCTAGATATTTCGCTGTAAAGCGACTTCATCAGATATCACAATCTAAAAAACCGCCTCTTCATATGATGTCTGTTATGAAGAGACGGCTTATTTCCTATATCCCATTTATCTTAAAGCTTCTTCCACAAAATCCTTCATCTCTTCCCATGCCATCTTGCTTTCTTCTAGCATCGGAAATAAAAGCTGAAAATCATGAGACATCTCCGGATAAGTTGTCTGTCTCACATGAACTCCTGCTTCTTTTGCTGCCTTTGCCGTATGCAATGCATCATCCAACAATATCTCATTGGATCCAACCTGAATCAACAAATCCGGGAATCCTGAGAAATCTCCATATACCGGTGAAGCATAAGGATTCTTAACATCTGCTCCTAGAAAATAACATGGGTGCTCAACCTGATCTCCCATCTTCAGTCCATTCTTTCCAAGAACCACATCCTGGTAAGCATTGAACGAAACAGATTCAAAGTCACACGCTGCATTTGTCCATGGCGAAATAGCGATGACAGCTTTTGGAAGAGGCATCTTATGATCTTTTAAATATAACGTCAGTGCTAAAATAAGATTTCCTCCTGCTGAATCTCCTACAAAAATCATCTTCTGCGGATCATTTCCCTGATCTAATATCCACTGATACGCCGCAATTGCATCCTCTAACCCTGCCGGATATTTATTAGTTGGCGCAACACGATAATCGACGCTATACACCTTTGCACCCCCTGCCATATTAGAGTATT
>CALZIE010000171.1 GCA_945787565.1 uncultured Lachnospiraceae bacterium | reverse complement strand
GTGGAGAAGTTCCATCTGGAACAGGAGATAGCGCTCCATCTGGAGAAGCCCCAAGTGGAGAAGTTCCATCTGGAACAGGAGATAGCGCTCCATCTGGAGAAGCCCCAAGCGGAGATGCTCCATCCGGAACAGGAGAAGGTGCCCCATCCGGAGAAGCGCCAAGCGGTGACGCTCCAGGCGGACAGCCGGGTCAAGGAAGAAGCTCATTTACAGAATCCGGAGAGACCGTTACTTTTACTTTAACTGACTCAACAAAGATTACCGTGGAATATCTGCAGGGAAGCGGAGAAGGCACAGCAGAGGACATTGTAGCGAATGCAGTTTTGGAAGTGACCTTAGATGCAGATAATAATGCTACTGAAATCATCGTAAAAAATTTAAATGCCGGAAATGGTTTCGGAGGCAGCAGTGAAGTGACCAACGGAACAGCAGCCAATACAATTGAGGAAGATACTTCAATTAACGGTACAAGCTACACCTCCTCTGGTGACGATGAGAATGCATTGCGTGTAGATGGAGCAACGGTAACACTGGATGGCATTACCGTGGATAAAACAGGCGGCGAGTCTTCAAACACTGAGAATGGTGATTTTTATGGGCAGAATGCAGCATTGCTAGCATTAAACGGAGCAACTGTGACAATTACAAATGCGAACGTCAATACCCATGCTGTAAATGGAAATGCCGTATTTAGTTATGGAGAAGGCACAACAGTAAATATATCCGACTCCACAATTCGCACGACTCAGAATAATTCCGGTGGTATTCAGACAACCGGAGGCGGAACCACCAATGCTACTAATCTGGATGTAGAGACACAAGGAAATTCTGCTGCGGCAATCCGAAGCGATCGTGGTGGCGGAACTGTAAATGTAGATGGTGGCACTTATGTGACAAACGGAACCGGAAGTCCGTCTATTTACTGTACAGCGGATATCTCAGTAGCCAATGCGACACTTACTGCGAATGCAAGTGAAGGTGTTGTAGTGGAAGGTAAGAATTCTGTATCTTTAACTGACTGTGATCTGACCAGTAAGATGTCGAATACGTATAATGGTGATTCGGATGAAAATATCCACTGTATTATGATTTATCAGAGTATGTCCGGTGATGCTGCAGTAGGCGAGGCATATTTTTCAGCAGAAGGCGGCACTATCACATCTTTATCAGGGGATATGTTCTATGTTACGAATACCGATTGTGAGATTAATCTAAGACAGGTTGCATTTACATTAGCAAATGATACATTCTTACGTGTAGAAGGTAATTCTTCCTCCAGAGGCTGGGGAACGGAAGGTGCAAATGGCGGTGATGTGATTCTAACTGCAGCAGAGCAGACAATCAAAGGTAACATCTTAGTAGATAGCATTTCTACCTTGAAACTGACTATGCAGGAAGGTACAAACTTTACCGGGGCCATTAATCCGGATGGAGACGGTGGAACCGTTGACGTGATTCTAGATGATACGTCTTCCTGGACGTTAACAAAAGATAGCTATATTACAAGTTTTGATGGTGATACTGCTAATGTAGATACAAATGGATATCATCTGTATGTAGCAGGAGAAGAAGTAAAATAAATTAAGATAAAATATAATAAAATAAAGCAAAGTAAAGTAAAACAATGCAAAAAGAATTGAGTTAAATTGGAATCATGGGAAATTGATAGAAAAGGGGGGAGATTACGGTACGTAACGATGTACCGGATGAAGAATTAAAAGGGATATCAAGGTATAAGGATTAGCATAATATCCAGTATGAAATACAAGCAATTGGGTAACAATATCTTTAAATAGATTGAAAATAGGTGGTGTTAGCTTTGTCTAAATTGGGTAAAACGCTAAATGACGTAACCGAATCAGCAGTTAAAATAGGCGGTGTTGTTACAAAGCATAGTGGTCATGCGATTGGTGATATTGGAAAAGTACTAGGCGCATCCGATGAAAAATGCCAAAAAATCGAGGACGTGGCAGATTCCATTAGCGAGGATATCTATAATGCAAGCACAAGTGCAGGGAATAAGGTAGAAGAGGTTACAAATGAGATTGAAAGTGAAACAAAAAAAATGTATCATAAGGTTAAAAATAAAATAAATAATGGCGGTAGTACGAAATAGGAATAGACTGGCAGCAATGAAATCTGGAGAAAAATTTCATTGTTACCAGTCTTCTTTTTATTGATCACTTTTTAATGGTATGTTTCCACTCTAAATAGTGCGACTACATGACTTAGGAAGAAGTAGGGCGTCCAGTTTTATGTACGTATCACTTTTGTATGTCATTGTCTAAAATATTTCAAGACAGAAGAATTTGTGGCATGGAGGATGTGTGCTATTATCTTTACAAGAAGTCCCTAGTCTGATAAAGTAAAAGCACTAGAATAGAAAAAGCATAGTAGATAAAATAAAACATAAAATGAGGAAAAGAAACATGATTTCTACGATACAAGATAAAAACAAGGGAAGAATGAAATTATGGGCAGTCTGCTTCTGGCTAATTGTATGGCAGATCGCCAGCATGCAGATTGGACAGGAGATACTTTTAGCATCTCCTATTTCGGTTGTAAAATGTCTTTTTCGAGAAATGGTAACGAAAGGGTTTTGGAACTCGATTGCTTCTTCCTTGTGCAAAATCGCACTTGGATTTTTTATTGCCTTTACTACCGGTATTCTTGCTGCTATCTTATCAAAAGTAAGTCATCTTATCAGGGAACTGATAGAGCCTCCTGTTCAGATGATGAAATCCGTGCCAGTTGCTTCTTTTATTATTCTTTGCCTAGTGTGGATTCCATCGAGAAACCTGTCCATCTTTATTTCTTTTATTATGGTATTTCCGATTATTTATTCCAATACGTTTCAAGGAATCGAGCGTACGGATGCACAGCTTTTAGAGATGGGCGCTCTGTTTGATATCCCATGGCATAAACGAATTCGCTATATCTATCTTTCGGAGGTTATGCCATATATAACGACAGCATGCAGTGTTTCGCTCGGTATGTGCTGGAAAGCCGGGATTGCAGCAGAAGTGATTGGAATTCCATCCGGGTCTATTGGAGAGAAATTGTATCAGGCGAAAATTTATCTAAACACTCCGGAACTATTTGCATGGACGGTAGTCATTGTTATTGTGAGCGTCCTGTTTGAACGGATCGTGCTGCATCTGTTACATGGAATTGCCAAAAGATTGGAGCGGATATAAGATGGAATTAGCGGTAAAAGACATTACAAAGTCATATGGAGAAAAAGTAGTATTAGACGGATTCACTCACATCTTTGAAAAAGACAGAATCACCTGTATCTTAGGGGAATCCGGTCGTGGCAAGACCACCCTTATTCGGATTCTGATGGGATTAGAACAGAAGGATTTCGGAGAGATTACTGGTTTTGAGAACATAAAGAAAAGCGCGGTGTTCCAGGAGGACCGCCTTTGCAAGAATCTATCTGCGGTTGCCAATATAAAGCTTGTATGCAGTAAGGCAGTTACTAAGGAAGAAATTTTAGAGAACTTAAAAAGAGTAGGGCTTGCAGAGGCAGCCTATCAGCCGGCGCGTGAGCTAAGCGGTGGGATGCAGAGGAGAGTTGCCATTGTACGGGCCCTTATGGCAGAGTACGATGTGCTGTTTTTAGATGAGCCATTCAAAGGATTGGATTCTGATACCAAAGAGCAGGTAATGGATTACTTGCTAGAAAAGACAGCAGGAAAGACTGTTATTATGATCACTCATGATCAGGAGGAAGTCGGAAGACTAAATGCTTTGGAGTTAAAAATGTAGTCTACTGGATTTCATATAATAAAATTAAGCATGATACAAGAAAGGGGCTGTGTCCTATGTTTTCCTTGTTAGGAGACATAGGATACAGGCCCCCCTTTTTATTTCTCCTAATGTAGCAGTATTTTACATGATTTTTACGGACAAAGAGCATAGTTACTGATAGAAGAAACTTATAGATTATTAACGAAACAGAAGCTTGTAGAATGTCATAGAAATATATTTACTAGAAAAGATTGCAGATAAGGGAAAAAAGCTTTAAACTATATAATTGTAAAATAAAACCAAAAATATAATTACCAGAATAGAAGGAAAACGTATGAGTCTTATTATGTGGGGGCAAGATAATGACATTTAAGAAGAACATAAGATATTAGATGTTAGTCTTATTAAGAAAGGAGTAGGCAGCAATTAGTGCCAGAAACAGATTATGAAGACAGTGGTGGTTTACAAATCAAAGACAGGTTTTACAAAGCGATATGCAGAATGGATTGCAGAAGAACTAAAGGCGGATCTTTTGGATGCAAAGATGTTTTCCAAGAACATGATTCAAGTATATGATTGTATTGTATATGGTGGGAGCATTCATGCAGGAAAAGTGCAGGGACTAGAGAAAATAAAAGCAATGTTTGATGAAAAGACGGTAACAAAATTAGTCGTATTTGCAACGGGAGCAGCACCAGAGATGAAAGATTTAATTGAGAATACGTGGAAGGCGAACTTTACAGAAGAAGAGCTGAAAACCATTCCGCATTTTTATATGCAGGCTGGCCTGAATTATGAAAACATGAGTCCAGGGGATCGTTTGCTTATGAAAGCATTTGCAAAAATGCTTGATAGTAAAAAGAATAAAACACCAGAAGAGGAAGGGACTGCGAAGGCAATTAAAGCGTCTTATGATATCTCTTCTCGTGAGTACATAAAACCGCTTGTTGAATATTGTCAGAGTAAGGCATAAGAGTGTATTCAATAAAAAATCAGATAAGGAAGAGGAGAAAATCTATTATAACTTATGCTATAAAGAGGCAGATAAGTCAGTCATCATAAAGATTGTAAATGCTAACATGGAAACCCGAGAGGTGGAACTGGCAATAGATAAGGGATGGAACGTCTTAGATGAAATGTACAGAGCAGAAGTTTTAACCGGTCAGTGTGGGAAAGCTGTCAATAGTATGGAAAGTCGAGAGAATGTAGCTACTTATCGGACTACCGGAAGTGTATCGGAGAAGATTGTTTTACCGGCTTTATCATTTAGTATCATCTATATTACAGCAGAGGTATAAATTCACTAGAAAAAGTAAGAATGAAGTTTAATGCACTGGAATATGTAGAAATGGATAGATGCGGTACGAATGCAGCTGAAATTCATATAATATAGAAAAAGTATAGTTAGTAGTGAGCTAAGAAAACGATGGATATTTTAGGGCAAGTGGTTTTTAATCCAAATAGTAAACCAAATCAGCCAAGTGAAGACCAAGGAATTAGAGACATAGCTGTAGCATTGCAGGTAATAGGAGATACGAGTCTAGTTGGTGAAGTCACAGAAAACGGAATTGTTGTAAATACAGATGCATCGGGGAATTTTCTATTTACCGGTGTGACTGCGGGGGCGTATCGTGTGGTGGAAGCGGCAGGTTATTCAGGAACAATCTCAGAGACTGGAGACTGGACAGACAACACCAGTATTTCAGTAACACCTGCTGATCCTCTAATCACGGCAATTATAGGTTATACGGGAGATGCAAAT
>CALZIE010000170.1 GCA_945787565.1 uncultured Lachnospiraceae bacterium | reverse complement strand
CTCTTACATAACGTTTTGTGTGACCAGTCATGTAAGTAATTCCATTAATTTCCATTTCCTCTTCTGCAAGCACGATCGCTTCTGTGCCAATTAACTGATCACGGTATTCATTACGCATCTGTTCTTCAAGCGCAATTAGTTCTTCGCTTCTTGCCGCTTTTACAGAATCATTTACCTGATCTTTCATGGCTTCCGCAGTTGTCCCTTTTCTCTTAGAGTATTTGAATACATGCATCTGAGCGAAACTTACTTTTCGTAAAAATGCCTTTGTTTCCTGATACTCTTCTTCCGTCTCTCCCGGGAATCCTACAATTACGTCTGTTGTAATAGCCGGATGATCATAATACTTACGGATGATTTCACATTTTTCATAATACTCATCCGGTGTATACTTACGATTCATACGCTTTAATGTATCTTTAGCACCACTCTGAAGGGACAGGTGGAAATGAGGGCATACTTTTGGACTTTCAGATAAAGTTTTGACAAATTCATCTGTAATTATTCGAGGCTCTAAAGAACCAAAGCGAATACGCTCTAAACCATCAATCTTACATAATGACACGATCAGTTCTAATAACGGGTTGCTGCCGTCCTTTGTCTTTAAGTTCGACTGCTCTAACACGGATTTTTTTTCAAGTCCGTAGGAAGAAAGATGGATTCCAGTTAATACGACTTCTTTATATCCATTGGCTACAAGACGTTCTACTTCCGCCACAACTTCTTCGGCCTTACGGCTGCGGATTCTTCCTCTTGCATATGGAATAATACAGTAACTGCAGAACTGGTTACAGCCATCCTGAATCTTAATATAGGCTCTTGTCTTTTCTGCAACAGTCTCGATTTTTAAATCCTCGTATTCATCTTCGTTCGCGATATCTACAACAGAAATAGATGTTCTATCATTATAATATTCATTTACAATCGTAATGATATCCTTTTTTCGATTATTTCCGATTACGATATCAATTGTATCATCATTTTCTAAATCTTCCTTAGACGCCTGTGCATAGCAGCCTACTGCTACTACAATCGCATCGCTGTTCATATGTTTCGCTTTATGAAGCATCTGACGTGATTTACGATCTGCAATATTTGTTACCGTACAAGTATTTACGACATAAATATCCGCAGTCTCTGTAAATGCCTTCACTTCAGCACCGGCTGCCACAAAAAGTTGCTGCATTGCCTCTGTTTCATAAGCATTTACTTTACATCCAAGTGTTAAAAAAGCAACTTTTTTACCAGCGATGTTATTAATTCTATCCTCCATCATTTCTTAATCCTTTCTCTTACGACAAATATCTTTTAATTTCGTTAATTCTATGAATTAAAGCACTCTTTTTTATCTACTTTGTATATTGACATTTAATTATCCAAATTGTAGTATATACATGTAAGCGGGACAACCAAAAAGGCGCAAATCCTCTTGGTTTCCACCGAAACATATAAAGGAGGCGTTTGAAATGAAAACAGTTAAAATTTCTTTAAATTCAATTGATAAGGTAAAATCTTTCGTTAACGATGTTACAAAATTCGATTCTGACTTCGATTTAGTATCTGGAAGATATGTTATCGATGCAAAATCTATTATGGGTATCTTCAGCTTAGATTTATCTAAGACAATCGACCTTAACATACATAGCGAAGACTGTGTAGATCAGATTCTTGAAACCTTAAAACCTTATATCGTTGAATAAACAATTTTTCATGAGTGTTACTTTATGGGGAGGGATACAGCTTGTATCCTTCTTTTTTCGTGTTTTTCTGTTCTTTCCGCCTGTCATACTAACAAAGTAAGCAAAATCCGAATACTGTATTTTCGTGTTTTTATATTATATCGGTATCTTCCCAACAACCAAAAAGGGGTGTTGCACAGTGTGCAGCACTCCTTTTTTATCATCAGAAACTGCATGCAAGCTTACATAAGCGTTGCTAGCAGCTATCTATCTTACTTGTTCCTATTCTTACTTAATGTTGATTACTTCTCTTGTAGAGATTGCTGTTCTTACAAGTTCATCAATCTGTTCAGAGAGATTTTCTTCATTCTTTTCAATAATCTTAAGAACTGGTCTTGTTACTGGATGTTTTGCAACAAAGATTGTACAGCAGTCTTCATACGGCTGAATGGATGTCTCATAAGTACCAATTTTTTCAGATACTTCGATGATATCCTGCTTATCAAATGCGATCAGCGGACGATATACCGGCATTGTACACACTGCATTCGTAGCTGCTAAGGAATGCATAGTCTGGCTTGCCACCTGCCCGATGCTCTCGCCTGTAACCAGACCAAGGCAGTTACGGTCAGCTGCGATCTTTTCTGCAATCTTCATCATATAACGACGCATGATGATTGTTAATTCTTCATGAGGACATTTTTCATAGATATAAAGCTGGATATCTGTAAAGTTAACAACATGAAGTTTCATAGGTCCTGTATAAGCAGAAATGATCTTCGCTAAATCAACAACTTTCTGTTTCGCACGTTCACTTGTGTAAGGTGGTGCATGGAAATAGGTTGCTTCGATTGTTACGCCTCGTTTTGCAACCATATAACCAGCTACTGGGCTATCGATACCGCCAGATAATAATAACATTGCTTTACCAGCTGTTCCGATCGGCATTCCGCCTGGTCCCTTTAATACATGAGAATAAACATAGGCTTTATTTCTTACTTCGACTGTAATACGTGCTTCCGGATTATGAACGTCTACCTTCATTTCTGGGAAACGCTTTAACAGATAAGCACCCATCTCTACGCAGATTTCAGGAGAAGTCATTGGGTACTGCTTATTGCCACGCTTTGCATCAACTTTGAATGTGATATTTTTATCCTTGTAATATCCATCCACATAGTTTCCAACTGCTTCTTCGATGCTCTCCCAATCTGTATTGTCGATTACGATAACCGGACAGATGCCCCAGATGCCGAATACTTTCTGTAACGCAGCTACGGTTTCATCGAAATCAAATTCACCCATGGCTTCTACGAAGATTCTGCCCTGTTCCTTGCTTACTTCGAATTCACCCAAGTTTTGTAAATTGAATTTGATCTGATCACGTAATGCATTTTCGAACATGTAGCGGTTCTTGCCTTTCAGTCCGATTTCTGCATATTTTACTAAAAATGCTTTATACATATTTCCTCCTTAAGACATGTCTTTTGGCATGCCTTTCGTCTTTATTTTCTCGTATAGCGGCGAAGCATTGGCACAATCTGACCTAGTGCTTCTAACGCATAATCCACTTCTTCCATTGTTGTATGAACAGAAAAACTAAAACGCAGTGTAGAATCTAATAAGGATCGATCCACTCCGATTGCCTGAAGCGTGCCACTTAAAGCCGGATGATTGGATGCACATGCAGAACCAGATGAAACATAAACACCCTTATCTTCTAGTGCATGTAATAATACTTCTGCACGAATTCCAGCAAAACTTGCGCTTACTACATGAGGAGCTGTCATATGAATGCGTTCCTCTAAGGAAAGCTCATCCTTTTTTTCTTCAAAGATTGCGTTCACTGTCACATCTTCCATCTTCTGAAGACCTTCAATCAGATGCTTCTTCAGTGCATAAATATGTGCAATCTTCTCATCATATCCTTCATAGAATTCCTTTACCGCAAGGCCAAGACCTGCAATGCCTGGAACATTCTCCGTACCGGAACGGAAGCCTTTCTGCTGTCCGCCTCCATAAATAATGGATTTGATTTTTACTTTATCCTTTACAAATAAAAAGCCGGTTCCCTTTGGTCCATGAATCTTATGTCCGCTTACCGACAATAAATCTACATTTTCCTTCTTTGGATAAATCTTATACTTTCCAAATGCCTGAATCGCATCTGTATGGAACAGTACGTCCGGCTTCTTCTCTTTTACAAGCTTCGCAAGATGAGGAATATCCTCTTTTGCACCGATCTCGTTATTTACATACATAACAGACACAAGAATCGTATCCTCGCAGATTGCATCTAACAATTCTTGTTCTTTTACACGTCCGTTGGAATCCACATCCACAAAAGTAATGCGGAATCCGTAATCTTCTAATGCAATCAGAGGATTATGAACACTTGGATGTTCAATCTTGGTCGTAATAATATGTTTTCCTGAGCGAATATTCGCAAGTGCAGTTCCGATTAATGCCATATTATTAGATTCTGTTCCACCCGATGTGAAAACAATCTCCTTTGGCTCAACCTTCAGACTTCTTGCGATAATCTCTCTGGCATCCTTAATATATTTTTCAGCGTCCACGCCTTTCATATGCATAGAAGAAGGATTTCCAAAATTAACATCCATTGCTTCTACCATCAGATTTCTGACGTTTTCATAGACTCTCGTCGTAGCCGCATTATCTAAATAAGCTTCCATTTTATCCTCCAAATAAATAGCACGCTTTCCATCTATTGTTCTAACTCTAGCATAATCATGGAGAGAATGGCAAGCCCCGCAGTTTCCGTTCTAAGAATTCTCTTTCCAAGCGTGATTGGAGTGATCCCATTTTCAAAAGCCATCTTCACTTCATCTTCTTCAAAACCGCCTTCCGGCCCAATGAAAATACCGATGCTCTTTTTGCCGTGAAGCCCGTGGATCAGATCCTTTGTAACCTGCATGCCTTCTGCTAATTCATATGGCAGCATATTCACTTCCAGTTCCTTTGCATAAGCAATGGCTTCCTTATAAGAAAATGCCTCTCTCACCACAGGGATGATTCCACGTCTTGACTGCTTTGCTGCCCCTTCCGCAATCGACTGCCAGCGTTCTACTTTTTTTGCTTCTTTTTTCTTATCTTCTAATTTCACAATGGTCCGTTTCATCATGACCGGGATAATTTCACAGACACCAAGTTCTACGGCTTTCTGAACAATCAGTTCCATCTTGTCCTTCTTCGGAAGTCCCTGGAACAGATAAATCTTAGCTGGAAGCTCAGTTTCTGTCTCCTTTGTATCCTTTACAGTCAGAACGACCTCATCGCTCGACATCTTTTCTATTATACAATAAAAGTCTTTGCCTTGTCCATCGCAAATTACAGCCTCTTCGCCAACCTTCATTCGAAGTACATTTTTAATATGATTCACATCCGCTCCTGTGATCCGAATCTCATCCCCCACAATATTCTCTTTGGTTGTATAAAAACGGTGCATCTTATTTTCCTTTCTGTATACAGTACAGTGCAGTGCAGTGCCTCACAGATTGCCTGACACCGGATGTTTGGGGAGTTTGACCCACACTGGCCTGGTGACCGGGAGTTCTGGGAAGGTGCAGCGATTTGCTTCGATTCGGGTGTCCTATTTTTCTAATATGCATGCTTCTGATTAAAAACAATCCCCAAAAGGGCAAACTCCTCGTTCCTCGTCAGACAGTGCCCTTTTGGGGATTAACATCAGAATCATCCATATAAGAAAAATTAGAACGCCCTCATAGGCGCAAATCACTACACCTTCCCAGAACTCCCTATTATCCAGGCGGCGTTTATTCCAAACACCGGAATAGGCAATCTGAATGGTACTTTGATTGC
>CALZIE010000169.1 GCA_945787565.1 uncultured Lachnospiraceae bacterium | reverse complement strand
CAATCGCTCCCTTCCGCATAGAGTGTACTACTATTATAGCACATTTTACCATTTTTATCCACTTCATGTCCACAGAATAAGAAAATTAATACGCAACTTCACAAAAGAAAAAACAAAATCCGTCCTCTCCATACAAAATAAGTGGGAATACAGACCCCTCTGTATTCCCACTTATTCTTTTAACGAATGAAATTTGTCTTGCTTCCAGTCTCCATCACCGGGCTGTCAATGCCTTTTTCTTTTCCTGCTTCAATACATTTAAAAAGCCAAGCCATATTCTTCCCTAAGTTATGCATGATTTGGATGCCTTCTAGATCCTTCTTCACTTCTTCTGGTGTATTTCCATGCACCATATTCCAGTAGGAAGAAGATATAACTGGCATCTGCGCAATTGTGAAGTACTTGTTTAAAACATCAATGGATGCTGTCGTTCCGGCTCTTCTTGCAGATGCCACTGCTGCACCTGGCTTATGAGCAAAGTTTTTCTTTCCTGCATAAAACGCTCTGTCTAAAACAGAAAGGATACGTCCGCTTGGATGTGCATAATAAACTGGTGTTCCAAAGATAAATCCGTCTGCCTCTCCTGCTTTTTTAATCACTTCATTTACAATGTCATCGTCAAACGTACAGACGCCACCAAGTGAAGTACATCTTCCACATCCGATGCAGTCTCTTACCGGCGCACCACCAATATGTAAAATCTCCGTATCAATCCCATTCTCTTCAAGCGGCTTTGCCACCTCTGCCAATGCAGTATATGTACATCCATTGCTTTTTGCGCTTCCATTCAGTAATAATACTTTCATATGATATCCTCCTTTTTCTGATGCCTATCAAAACAGTCTGGAAACCTGTCTCTCTATTGTATTTTATGTATTTCCTAATTATAACACAAATTATATCTACTTTAAAATTAATAGTTTTCCTTACGCACTTCAAAGTAGCTTTGTGGATGGTTGCAAACCGGACATACCTCTGGAGCCTTCTTGCCCATAACCAGATGACCGCAGTTGCGGCATTCCCATATAGTCATCTCACCTTTTTCAAAAACGGTCTGCATCTCAAGGTTATGTAATAAAGCACGATAGCGTTCCTCGTGAGCTTTTTCAATTGCTCCTACCATACGGAATCTAGCAGCTAATGTCTGAAATCCTTCTTCTTCGGCTTCCTTGGCAAATGTCTCATACATATCCGTCCATTCATAATTCTCGCCTGCTGCCGCTGCTGCAAGGTTTGCTGCGGTATCACCAATTCCTTTTAATTCCTTAAACCAAATCTTTGCATGCTCTTTTTCATTATCTGCAGTACTGCTAAAAAGTGCTGCAATCTGCTCATACCCCTCTTTCTTTGCTACACTTGCGAAATAGGTATATTTATTTCTTGCCTGACTCTCTCCTGCGAATGCTGCTAACAGATTCTGCTCCGTCTTTGTTCCACTATACGGATTCATCTGCTTGTCCGACTTTTCTTCTATTCTCTCAAACTGATCTTTTCCAACATGGCATACCGGACACTCCGTTGGCGCTTCCTCTCCTTCATGAATGTAACCACATACCTTACATTTAAATTTTCCCATCTTTTATCCATCCTTTCTTTTTAATAATTAATATAAAATTAACCATTCCCTTTATACCTTGTCCTATTGTTTCTCCTTGATATACTTCTCGCTCTTATACAACTATATGCTTCTTATAGGAAAAATATTCCTCGCTTTTTTCTTTTACTCTCGTAATTTATTCTTTTTTATAGGTAAAAAAATGTTTTATTATTATCCCTATTCCCGCATATACTAAAGAAAACTCTAGAAAGGAAATCAAACATGGAACTGGAACGAATCATGCAAATGCAGAACTTTGTTGTAGTAGGTGATACCTTAAATGAAGAAAAATATGCTTACAAAATAAAGAATGGTCTTTTAGAAAACGGCTATACCGTATCCTGCGTTGGGAAAGAATTAGCTTCCATTAATGATGTAAAAGAAGAGATTGATGTAATTGACTTATGCATCAATCCTATAAAAGGGCAAAAATTAATAGAAGAAATGAACCGTAACTTCAAATACATTGTGATCCAGCCCGGCGCACAAAGTGATTCCCTGATTGAATACCTAAAAAAGAAACACTATCCTTATATTGAAAACTGCCTATTAATGGGCTTAAGTCTGTATCCAAAGAAATGATAAGATAATCACACGAAAGTAATTAAGACCTTTTTATTAGTCATTTATCATTTCCGGAATCGGGCTGCGATATGTAAAGCTCATCTATATTCACTCCGATATTCTTCGCGTATTTCGGATCCAGTGCATGTTTTGCATCAATAAATGCTGCAATACCGCCTCGTTTCTGTACGTCTGCCACCATATGTAACAATACCGTCCCAACCATTTTTTGTGCATAATAGACAACCTTTTTCTTGTTTATCCTCCTTAAAAGAAAGTAGCTTGCCATTCTAAGCTCCATGAATTAAAAAAGGATATCGTAAGAATCACACGACTTATTCTATGTGATACTTTCGATACCCTGTCTTATTATTTTATGAAGTGACTTCTGCCATCCAGTCAAACAGCTCTTCTAAATCATAATCACCACCATGGCCCTGTTCCCATGGAAGATAAAAGTCGACCTGATATCCATTCTCCTCTAGTACATTTGAAAGAATGACTGGTACTGCCAGTGCGGTATCACTGTCCATTGTGCCATGACGAATTCTCCAGTACTCTGCCACATCATTTCCACTCATTCCAATGTAATTCATTGGATTCATCATACGGATAATCTGTTCATCCGCCATGCTTCCTCCTGTTGTATCTTTATCCTGACTGAACTCTGTAAAGTGCTGTACGTCCACAATCTCAGTTCCAAACAAACTATTCTCACTACTTGATAAATCGATGCTGTCAAATGCAGGCACACCTTTGGATCTTGACAGATATGCAATATAACCATCAAAATCGATATTCGTCACGACATTATCTTCCACTTCGATCCAGTCGTAATTACTCAAATTATTCCCTGCTTCTAACTGTGCCTGTGCCGACTCCATGATAAACGTCTCGACATAATCTTTAAAGGAACCATTTCCGTTTTCATCTAATGTCAGTGCATTTCCTTCCATATCTTTTAATAAAAGGTCGTTTACATAATCTGAAAATGCTGCCTTTAACTCTGAAGAGTACACAGTTTGTGCTCCCGATAAAGTAAAAGTCTCCTTCTGCCTGTTGATCTGTCCATTCTCCACTGTAATATTCATGGAAGTGTACTCGTTGATTCCATGAAACATCCATTCATACGCCATATCCGCATGATCTAAGTTGGTGATTGGGCAGTAAGCAGAAACAGCAAAGATATCATCATCTGCATTTGCAGCTCCTATTTCCGCCAGTATTCCCTCATATTCTGAATTATTTCCAGTTGCGCCAAGTAGGACAGAAAGTGCTCCACCTGCACTTGTACCATTGGATATGATCTTTTTTGCATCTCCTGGCATGACCGAATCATTAAAATGCAGATATCTGACGGCCGCTTTTAAATCTACAATTGCTGCAGGAGCCTTTCCGGTATACGTTCCGTCTTCTACCTGAAGAGTTCTGCCTCTTGCTCCTGGTGCCGCTACTACATACCCTTTTGATAATGCCATTAAAATAGCATTTGGTGACTCTCCTGTGTCGGTGGTTCCTGTATTTCCACCTCCTGCATTCCCACTTCCTGTGGACTCGCTCCCGGAAACTCCTGTATTGGCATTTCCGGCATTTCCGTTGTCTGTGGTTGCTGTGGCTGTGTTATCTGTGGTTTGGTTGGTTCCACTTTCCGTGGTTTTTGCTGTCTCATTTCCATTGTTGTTTGTCCCTTCTGCTTTATTCTGTACATTACCGTTTTCTCCATTCCCTGTTAAGCCGAGTCTGGAAGCATCACCACCTACACTACCTTCCATCGATGGTGTTCCTGGTTTGCCTGGCATATAGCCGCCTACTGTATTGGGGAAAAAGATCGGTGCCGTATCCGCTGTAAAGATGCCAACGCTTTCTCCATTAAAATACTCTTCCGGAATATAGATATTCATACACTGATACTGAGGATCTACCGGATTTCCTACATAAATGATATTTTCAAATGCACGATAGTTTACAGCTTCCCCCTCCACCATCATGCTGCCTTCCGTATACGTTGTAGCATCAAAGGTTAGATCCACTCCGTTATTCTCATCTACACTATTTTCCTGTGGAACGTCAGTTGGCTGGACGTTTGTCTCCTCTTGATTTGCCTCCGTGTTATCCTCTGTACTATTATCATTGTCATTGTTGCTACAACCGGTCATTATAAGTGCCATAATCAGAGCAATCAGGCATGCCTTCTTTCGACCTCTCCTCATATACAAATCATCCTTTCCTTCATTCTGAAACATAGTCTGCCCAAATTTGTTTATGAGATTCCATTTTTACCAAACAAATAGTGCTGCCATATGAAAAGCATAGGGCTTTTGGCCCGCTTTTTTTCATATGACAGCACTATTCTAATTATATTTATTTAATTCTTCTGCCTGCATAACAAGCTCATTCATCAGTTTTTTTGCCTGCTCTGCTTTCTTATAGTTCTCTTTACCGATTTCTACGGCATTTTTTGTGCTAGAAGCCACTTCAGAACTTACTCGATTAATGCTTGTAATGCTGGCTACGATCTCATCATTGGAGGATAAAATATGACTGACCTGATTGCTGATACCTTCTACATTCTCATTTAAGGAATCCATCGTCACTTCAATGGTCTTAAAATTATCTTCTGCCACATTAATCAAATCTTTTTCTTCTTTTGCTGCAAGGATAACATCCTGCACCACTTCCTGTGCACGATTTGCATTATCCTGAAGACTTGATACAATGTCATCGATTTTTTCTGTCATCTCTCTTGTCTGATCTGCTAACACACGGATTTCTTCTGCAACAACTGCGAAACCTTTTCCAGCTTCCCCTGCTCTTGCACTTTCAATGGATGCATTTAAGGCAAGAAGATTCGTCTGTTTGGAAATGCCATAGATGCCTTTGGTGATTTCCGCTACTTCCTTCGCATTTGTACTTAATGTTCCCATTGACTGGATTACAGTCTGATTGGATACTTCAATCTCATCTGCCTTCTTTTTCAGATCTTCAATCGAGTTCTTGCCGCTTACTACTGCATCCATGCTTTCCTGTGACATTCTAGTCATCTTATCTGATTTATCTTTTGTCTGATTGATCATCTCCTGGATGCTTCCTGTCATTACGGTCTGATTCGCAATGCTTTCTGCATTATGGCTATTTCCTGCTGCAATTTCATCTAACACATTTGTTACCATAACCGTAGACTCATCCAGCTCAGAAATCAGCTGATCGGCATTAATGGAATTGGTTTTTACAACTTCAGCAATTTTTAAAATATCTTTCAGCATTGCTGATGTCTTTTCTTTCTCTGTTTCGATCATATCGATACGTTCCTGCGAAAGTTTATTGTTTGCTTTGATTATCTAGTATACAACACCTAGCGTAAGACCAACCGCTGCTAATCGAAGGGCAATAAGTGAAACATTCACCGGTGTTT
>CALZIE010000168.1 GCA_945787565.1 uncultured Lachnospiraceae bacterium | reverse complement strand
TCCGGCTCATGACGAACAAAAAGCGGTGCATTCTTCGAATAGCAGACAGATGATTTTTCTGTCTGATAGTCAAAGAATGCACCGCTTTTTGTCCGTTCATGCGTCCGAACATTCGGAACACATAGCCCTCCGGCCGCCGGTTCTCACTGCGAGTGGCGTCCGTCTCTTACTACAACTAGCGTCCGTCTGATTCACCAGCGTCCGTCTGCCCTACTTAAGAGCGTCCGCAACCGCTTCCATAAGACCGTTGGAAGAGTTTGTAGCACCTGTAACAGCGTCAACTGTTAAGGACTGAGTTTTGATAATAGAAGCTAAAACACTAGATTCAGCGCTTTCGAAGATACCTTCTGTTTCATGCTGATCTACAACATTGATTGTAGTAATGTTTCCACCTTCAACGATAACTTCAACAGTAATATCGCCGCCGTTACCCTTGCCAGTACCTGTGTAAGTTCCATCTGTAAAGTTACCCTGTACTTCTGGAGTTACAGCTTCTGTATCTGCTTCTACTGTAATCGTAGGTTCTGTGTTACCACCGTTTTCTACAACATAAGCTGCTGCGCTAGAACCAGCGATACGACCGAATACTACGATATCAGCAACTGCATTACCGCCAAGACGGTTTCCGCCGTGAACACCACCAGTTACTTCGCCTGCTGCGTATAAACCAGCGATTACATTACCATCCGTATCGATTACTTCACTGTTTGTATTTATCTTTAAACCGCCCATTGTATGGTGAATTGCCGGAGCACATTTTGCAGCGTAGAATTTAGCTGTTGTTAATGCTGCTGGCATATCTGCACGGCCGAATTCTTCGTCTGTTCCAGATGCCTGGTAGGATGCATAGTTTTCCATGGTAGCTTTTAATGTATTAGCATCTGCACCGATCATTTCTGCTAATTCTTCGATTGTATCTGCTTCACAAACAAGACCTGCACTGATGTATTTTTCAATTGCAGATAAGCTTTCACGAACTTCCTGATCAAATACTAACCAAGCATAAGCATCTGTCTGTTCTAAGATTGCTGCACTTACAACATCACGAGTAGCAAGCTCGTTAACAAAACGTTCGCCTTCCTGATTGATCAGGACAGCACCGTTACCACGAACGCCTTCTGTGTAAAGTGTCTGTGTTTCAGGATCAACTGTTGGGTGAATCTGGATCTGATCCATATCTACAGTTGCTGCATTGATTGCTGTTGCCATGATAATACCATCACCAGTAGCACCAGAGTGATTTGTAGAATTGAAGCCTTCTAATTCTGGATCATTTTCTACTACCATATCAAGATTGTAGCCGAAACCACCTGTTGCAACGATAACAGTCTTACATTCGATTGTCTGTTCGCCGTCTGCATTTGTGATCTTAACGCCTGTTACAGCGCCATTTTCATCAACTACGATTTCTTCCGCTGTTGTTTCTAATAATACAGGGATTTCTAATTCATCTAACTGATTGCTTAATGCTTTAACAAGCATTGGTCCTACAGCGCTTGTATCACTTGGTCTGTGAATACGCTCAACGCTTGCCCCACCGAACATAGCTACTACAGAAAGATCTCCACCTATTTCATTTACCCAGTCAACTGCTGCCGCTGAGTTATTTACTAATGTTTCAACTAATGTGATGTCGTTTAAATTATATCCGCCAGCCATTGTATCGCTGATGAATAATTCGTTGGAATCTTCGATTCCTGCTTCTTCCTGATAAACAGTTTCGGAAGCATTTAAACCACCTGTTGCACGAGTTGTGTTACCGCCTACTAAAGGCATCTTTTCCACGATTACAACGTTAGTTGCTCCATCCTGTTTTGCCTGAATTGCAGCTGTCATACCAGCACCACCGGCACCGATTACTACGATATCTGCCTTCAGATTTTCAGATGCAGTTTCATCTTCGTTTGTTTCGCTTTCTGCATCACTGCTTGTGTCTGCAGATACTTCTGTGTTTACTTCATTGTCTGTTGTTTCAGACTTCTTAGAGCTGCACGCTGTAAGTGAAGTTACGAGTAAAACACAGACAAGTAAAAGTGTCATAAGTTTTTTCATATTGCTTTCTCCTTTTTTAGTGTACGCTCTATTTTACAATATTTATATAAAATTGTATACCGGTTTTTTCTTACAATTCCTTATTAGGGTATTTTTTCATCACTATTTATGACATAATATTGAATCTTCAGTACAATTCAACTGTATTTATAGTATTAAAATAGATTCATAGCATACTATTTCCCACTTTCTTGTGTACTGTTATTCAAAATACCCATATACCAGCACACTAGCCCCTTGGCAAAAGAAGAGCAATCAAAGCAATTGCACTGCAAATCTGTAAAATCCCAATAAACAGACAGTACAAAGAAGCTTTTGCCCCTTGCTTGATTAAATCTGCAATGTATACTCGCATTCCAATACCAGCTAATGCCACAATCTCAATAAAATTATCCAGTTCCTTTATGATTCCTGTCAGATTCTGCGGTATGATATTAAGCGAATACAGGGCGCATGTTATAAAAAATCCTTTGATATACCACGGCATCCGGATTCGGGACTGATGGGTATGACTGTGTACTTCCTCCTCTACTGCTTTCACCGCCTTTTGAGAACTACGATTCTTCACTGCAGCAAGGGCGAATACCACAACAACCAGGAATATGATTCGTACGATTTTATAAATCGTCGCTAACTCCTTGACTTCCTCACTGACCATTGAGCCTGCTGCCACAACCTGACCTACCGATTGCAAAATGCCACCGAAGAATGCAGACGTATGAACAAGCTCATTCTGGTATAATGGCATAGACAAAAACGGAAGCAAAATCATTAACACTGTACCAGTCACATTTACCATCGTAATTGCAATTCCTTTATCCTTGCTATGTGCATTGATGACCGGAGCAGTAGACGCAATAGCGGAAGAACCACATACCCCATTTCCACTTGCCATCAGAAGCGTGAAATCAATTCCAAACTTCATGCATTTTCCAATTAAAAT
The DNA here is from genome assembly GCA_945787565.1 of uncultured Lachnospiraceae bacterium. Taxonomy (GTDB): domain Bacteria; phylum Bacillota; class Clostridia; order Lachnospirales; family Lachnospiraceae; genus Lachnoclostridium. The sequence continues at coordinate 2,595 of CALZIE010000168.1, read as the reverse complement.
TGTTCCGATTACTGTGACTGCCATCTGAAGAAGGATAAACGCAATTCCTGCAATGCCAATTTCCAAAATCGTAGTAATACTAAGAGTTGCCCCTAGCAAAACAACGGATATGGATAGTAACATGCCTTCCGAGAATTTTGTTCCTTTATGAAGGCAGTCATGCCTTCCAATTGTATTTCCAACAAGAATTCCTAAAAATATCGATATGGTAGCGGCTCCAAGACTCGGCACAAACCTGCCGATGATCTTGCTTGCGATTGCAATAGCGATACACACTGCAAGCCCTGGCAAAACATGAAGAATCCGTGTCCCCACATTTGTCTCTTTTTTACTCATACTGCCTTATGCATCCTTTCGTATTTCTCATTTTTTCTGTTATTGTGTCACAAGGCAAAATAAAATATCAAAAATATTCAGAATTATGGACTTTGCACGATGATTTCTGCATTCCGGCTTTTCGAATGGATCTTATGACTGGAATAAAGATAAAAATCACAATATGTATCACCAAACTTCTCATTCTGAACTAATTTTTCCCTCTTAAATCCGCATTTCTCCAAAACCCGGATTGATGCAATATTTTCTACAACTACGGTGGCTTCTAACCGTCTAAGAGAAAGCTTCTGAAACGCATATTCCGATACCTCCATGAGTGCTTCCGTCCCATATCCATTATTCCAGAATTCATGACGCAGCCGATAGCCAACGATTCCAGTATCCCATTCATGAATATCATAAAGGGAGATCTCACCAATCAGCACATTATCTGTCTTGAGCGAGATCCCCCATCGTATTTTATTAATTTCTTCAATTGACTGCTTATGTCCCCGAAACAGAAGATGCGGATTCTTCTCCTCATGCATCATCTTACGATTCAGATACTGATAGGTTATCTCATCATGATATAAGACTCTTAAGTCATCTAAATCCTTAATGGTAATCACTCTAAGATTCAGCCGTTTCGTCTCCAAACAGGGACAATCATATTTAATTAATGACACAAATGCACTCCTATCTTCCACTCTTCCCTATAATCTATTCACCCTCATTATGTCCTATACGTCAAGAAGCTCCTCATTTCCTGAGGAGCTTCCAAATAAGCCTGTTTCTTTTCAAATGATTCTTAATATGAGAAGTAGATGCCGTGCATGCTATACCTGCTTTTTTTAGCCTCGTACTAACTTGCCCTGATACATCTTCTTTGCTACTAAATTGATACCGAATGCTTTCTGGTATGCTTTTAATCTTGGAAGTTCTTCCTTTGTCACAACTAAGATGCTTGTACCCTTCACACCATTTCTTCCGGTACGGCCTGCGCGGTGTAAATAATCCATTGGATCTTCCGGAATGCTTAAGTGGAATACCGTATCCACACCTTCAAAATGAAGACCTCTTGCTGCGATATCGGTTGCTATTAGGTAATTGATCTTACCATTCTTAAAGTCTTCCACTGCCCTCTGACGAGCCTGCTTATCTACATTTCCATGGATGCATTCTGCCTTGAACTGATGGTATTTTAACTTCTGGGTTGTCTCTTCGATCTCGAACTTACCGTTTACAAATACCATTACTTTCTTGCCTTTCTGGATACGGGCAAGCTTTCTAAATGTCTCGATACGGTCTCTTTTGTCAGTTACTACATAAAGATGCTGGATATCTTTCGGAATTGTCTGTTTGCTAGCTGTCTTTATAACAACTGGATCCTTTGCTAATTCTTTTGCTTCTACCACTACCTTATCCGGCATACTAGCAGAGAAGAATAAAAGCTGTCTGTCACGCATTGTGCATTTAATCACGGCTTTTGTATTCTCTGCATTATTCTTATCTAATAACTTATCTGCCTCATCTAATACAATCGTCTTAACGGTATGGGCAGCGATCTTTTTCTTTTTGATTAATTCTAAGATACGGTCTGTTGTTCCAACAATGATCTGTGGCTTCTCTCTTAAACGTTCAATCTGGCGTTCAATATTGGCCTTTCCGATAATCGGCACTGCCTTTATGGTAGAACCTGCATTGGCAGAAAGAAGCTCAATCTGCTTTGTTACCTGCATTGCAAGCTCATGAGTCGGAACTAATATAATGACCTGATTGGTCTTTTCTAATTCTTTGTATTTTTCAAAAAGCGGAACCAGGTATGCAAGTGTCTTGCCGGAACCTGTCTCGGACTGTACGATTATATCCTTATGTGCAAGAATATCCGCATATACCTTTTTCTGTACTTCGGTTGGTGTCTTAATCTTTTGTTTCTCTAATGCTTTAATCATTGCATTATTTACCTGTAACTGTTCAAAACTCATATGACTTCCTCTTTCCTTATCTATTGCATCTGCTCTTGGCAGAATCGTATCTCTCTTTATTTTTGCACAAATTAGTATACTTTAAAACAGATAAAAGTGCAAATCATAAATGGTTGGCTTTTCTGATGAATAGCTCTATTTTCGAACGTCCATACTAACAGTAAGAAATACTTTAAATAATGAGGTGAATATTATAATGGAGCACAAAGCGGAAAAGACAGAATCATCAGAAAAACCATCTGTATTTGACAGTAAAAGAGATCCTGTTACAACAGAGGCCGCCAGAACATCAAAG
>CALZIE010000167.1 GCA_945787565.1 uncultured Lachnospiraceae bacterium | reverse complement strand
GTGCTATTCTCCAGCGGTTACTTCGGTGAATGTAGCAGCAAGCCAGATGGGAAGTATGGCCTGCAAACAGTTGATTCAATGTCTGCTTGGAAAACCATACGAAACCAGGGCAATGGTGGATTATGAGATTTTATTCCGTAAGTCAACGAATTGAGGAAGAAAACACAGCTTTCAAAATACTAAAAAAAATGGAGTAGTGATAGGATGAGACAGAGAGGATTTATATATGGTGGAGATTATAATCCAGAACAATGGCTGGACACTCCGGAGATTTTAAAAAAAGATATTGAATATATGAAAGCAGCCCATATCAATGAAGTAACACTTGGTGTATTTTCCTGGTCCGTTTTAGAGCCACAAGAGGGAGTCTATCATTTTGAATGGTTAAAGCAATTAATCGATAATCTTTGGAAAAATGGAATTTCGGTTATGTTATCGACTCCATCGGCAGCGAGACCTAAGTGGTTATCGGATGCGTATCCAGAGGTCCTACGTGTAAATGAAGATCGTACCAAGAATCTGTTTGGTGGAAGACATAATCATTGTTATACTTCGCCTATATATCGGGAGGCAATCTATAAGATTGACAGAAAGTTAAGCGAGGAGTTTGGAAATCATCCAGCTATTTTAAACTGGCATATATCCAATGAGCTTGGTGGAGAATGCCACTGTCCGCTTTGTCAGGCAGCATTTAAAAAATGGCTGAAAGAGAAATATCAGACGATTGATGCTCTTAATAAAGCATGGAATACCACGTTCTGGAGCCATACCTACTTAAGTTTTGATCAGGTGGAAAGCCCTTCAACTAAGGGAGAAAAGATGCTCCATGGATTAAACTTAGACTGGGAGCGGTTTGTAACCGATCAGACAGCAGATTTTGTATCCTGGGAGAAAAAAGCGATAGAGGATGGTGGCTCAAAATTACCGGTTACCATTAATATGATGTATGATTTCAGAGGATTAAATTATCATAAATTTAAAGATATCATTGATATTGCATCCTGGGACAACTATCCGACCTGGCATAAGGAAGCAGAAGAAAAAACAGCGCTGGATGTGGCATTTCAGCATGATTTTATCAGAAGCCTTTTAAAGAAACCATTTTTACTAATGGAGTCCAGTCCAACCGCAACAAACTGGCAGAGTGTCAGCAAATTAAGACGTCCCGGCATATTAAGTGTATCTTCTTTACAGGCGATTGCCCACGGAGCCGATAGCGTGCAGTATTTCCAGATCCGTCAGAGCCGGGGCGCCAGTGAAAAGTTCCATGGTGCGGTAATTGACCATTATGGCGGCATGGATACGAGAGTATTCAAAGAAGTGACTGCAGTTGGAAGTGAGCTAATAAAGCTTTCTGAAATTGCAGGAAGTGAAACAAAAGCAAGAGTTGCAATCCTGCATGACTGCGAAAGCCGTTGGGCGATGGAAGATTCCCAGGGGCCAAGAAACAAGGGACTTCATTATGAAGATACGTTAAAAAAGGTATACCATGGGTTACGAAGACTTGGATTAAATGTAGATATTCTGGATATGGAAGAAGAGTTAGATGGATATGACCTTGTGTTTGCGCCAATGCTTTATCTCTTCCGCAGTCAGATTGAAACGAAAATCCGTAATTACGTAGCAGAGGGCGGAACGTTTGTGATGACTTACTGGTCCGGAATTGTAAATGAAACAGATCTATGCCATTTAGGTGGAACCCCTCATGATTTAATGGATGTGTTTGGCCTTCGCAGCACCGAATTAGATGCACTTTACGACAAGGATGAAAACAGTGGGAAATCAACGGGAGTATTTTTCTCGGAAGATAAGACGTATACCTGTAAATATTTCTGTGACTTAATCAAGACAAGCACAGCAAAACCTCTTCTTACATACGAATCTGATTTTTATAAGGGATTACCGGCAATGACCGTAAATACTTATGAAAAAGGGACGGCTTATTATATCTGCGCTGATTTTGAAGGATGCTTTTATGATGATTTATGTGAGAAGTTAGCAAAAGAAAAGAACTTAATTCATATACCATTTGCGATACCAGAAGGGATATCCGTTAATACAAGAGAAAATGATACGAAAGTGTTCTTATTTATACAAAACTTTAGGGAAGAGGCATTTGTAGTTACGATGCATGGGACAAAATGGAAGCTTCTTATGGGAGCAGAAACAGGAATCGTTTCACAGTATGAGACCGCAGTATATTGGATGGAAAAATAGATTTAAGGGAGGTACTATGAAAAAATCTATTGATTGGGAGCATTGTGTATGAGCATTACCCTATGTTTCGCTTCCTTATGTGGTTGTGGAACAAAGAAACTGGAGTCGGTAACAGAAACCGAGGCAGTGGCAGAAACGAAACAGGAAACAGTCACAGAAGCACCAACAGAAACACCAGTACCTACAGAAACGCCGGCACCAATTAAAGTTACAGAACAGGCAGAAGAATCTGAAATCTTTGTAGAACCAGTTGCCAATATTTCGGATGATTTTATTCGAGGAATGGACGCATCAGCAGTCCTTTCTCTTGAAAACAGCGGTGTTACCTATTATAACTATGAAGGCGAAGAACAGGATGTATTTCAAACATTGGCTGAGTCTGGGGTAAATTATATCCGCCTCCGTGTTTGGAATGATCCTTATGATGAAAATGGGAATGGATACGGCGGAGGAAATAACGATTTAGCCACTGCAGTTACTCTTGGCGCACGGGCAAGCAAGTACGGAATGAAGGTATGTATTGATTTCCACTACTCTGATTTCTGGGCTGATCCGAAAAGGCAGCATGCACCAAAAGCCTGGGAAGGTATGACGGTAGAAGAAAAATGCGACGCTCTTTCTGCCTATACAAAGGAAAGCCTGACAACGCATAACAGTGAGCTGCTTGGCGCATATGGAAATCTTGTGAACCGGACCCTTGCATTTATTGCAAAGTATCGAGATGGGATTCTGCCGGAAGGAAAAACAGAGGAGGAGATTGCAGGCAAGATTGATGTGCTTTACAAAAATGTCGGAAAGAAAATAGAAGAAGGAGAAATTCGTTCGGCACTGGAAGAAATCTTTGAGTTTGTTCGGTTTGGAAATCAGTATTTTGATAAGAAGCAGCCATGGAAGACAAGGACGGAAGATGAGAAAGCATGCGAGGATACGCTATATCAGTGTGTGCAGATTATTGGAAATGCAGCTGTATTGTTAGCTCCATTCCTGCCGTTTTCTTCGGAAAAGGTACTTCAGTGGCTGGCAATTACAAAAGAGTGGGAACCAAAAACGGTGGAAGGAGGAAGAAAACTTCCGGAAATATCGATTTTATTTAACAGACTGGATAAAGGTGTTATCGAGGAGGAGAAGGAGAGGCTGAGAAGTCAGAGCAAAGGGAATGGAATTACAACGTCAGTCTGATTGAAAGCTTTGAGGCGGACCAAAAATTATTTTTTAATACAAAAAAAGATAAACCAATTTTGGGTTGTGAAAATGATGCAGATGGCTTTATAATAAGGGTATCAGAATTTTATTAAGGAAATAAAATCTTTACAAAAAAATGCTCTCAGAAAAATTCTGGGAGCATTTTTTATTCTTTGGATAGAAAGGAAGAAAGACACATGAAGATAGCGGTAATATCGGATTTGCATATTGATATTAATAAAAAACATAAAGTTGTGGAGGAACTGATTCATTTTTGTAAAGAGAAAGAAGTAGAAATGCTGTTAATCGCCGGGGATATCAGTGAGCAGGCTAGGGTGACGATTGAAACAGTGAAAACACTAAAGGACAGGCTTTTGATTCCGGTATATTATGTGCCGGGAAATCATGATATGTGGAAGAAATATAACATGGATGAAAGCACAGATGATATTTACAGAATGTACTGTGAAGATGAGAACTGTCTGGCGTCAGGAAGCAGATTGATTGGAGAGGATACGACATTAATTGGGGATATTGGCTGGTATGATTATTCTTTTGGATATGGACGCTATACAAAGGAAGAGTTTGATCGGATGAGCCATATGGGAAGGACCTGGCAGGATTTTAATTACAGTGACTGGGCAAAGGATAATGTGGGAAAGTCAGAGGAATTTTTAAGAAAGCTGGAGGAACAACTAAAGTGCTGTAAGACAAAGAATGTGATTGTGATGACGCATATGGTTCCGATTCCGGAGCTTACGGTGCAGGGGGCCGATGAGAAGTGGTATTACTTTAATGCCTTTATTGGAACCAAAAAGCTGCATGCGCTTTACAAGAAGTATGGTGTGAAGAATCTGTGGACATATCCATTATCGGAAGACAATGCAGAAAGACGGAATTACGTATATTTGCCCATGTTTGAATTATGATACGGAATGGGTTGGAGAAGAGAAGAATGTAGCAAAGGAGATTGAGGAGGCAGCAGTGTTACTGGAATGTTGAGAAAAAGTCATGCTTCGGATACATTAGTAGGAAAGTAGAAAGCTAATTATTTATAAGTAGACTCCTGTTGCTAAGAAAGAAAGTCTTTTTAAAGGGGGAAGGAGAAGAAAAAGTGGAAACAATCAGGATACGAAACAATGTGACTACTTATATGGAAGAGCTGAAACAATGGGCGGAACATTCGAAAGAGAAATGTCTTGAAGAAATGACGGAGTTTTTTCGAGTGCGGGTAGACGGCTATGAGGACCATATGTCGGTATGGCAGGAAGCGTATGAGTATTTAGCGAAGATTGTGCCGAAAGATGCAAAGACTATGCTTGATATCGGATGCGGGACAGGACTGGAGCTGGATGAAATCTTAAAGAATGTTCCTAACGTGAATGTGACTGGAATTGATCTGTCGGAAACGATGCTTAAGAGATTGAAGGAAAAGCATCCGGAGAAGAATGTTAAAGTAAGGAAAGGGGATTATTTTAAAGAAGACTTCGGGAAAGAATGTTTTGATGTGGCGGTATCATTTGAGACGCTACATCATTTTACGGCAGAAAAGAAAGAAATTCTGTTTCGGAAATTATATAATAGCCTGAAAAAGGGCGGGGTGTACATAGAAGCGGATTATCTTGCATGCTGTGAGGAAGAAGAGCAACTATTATTTTCTGTATGTGCGGAAAAAAGACGGATGGAAAAGATTGCGGAGGATGTATTTGTTCATTTTGATACGCCCCTTACTCCGGAGCATGAAATTGCCTGTATGAAAAACGCTGGTTTCCTTGATGTGAAATTTGATGCCTGCATCAATGGAGCATCTGTGATTATAGCAAGGAAATAGCAGATGTACAAAGAGCGAAAAGTGAGGAACATAAGAGGATAAGAAGAAAAGAAGATAAGAAGGCGGACCTGTAGCATTATAAATGAGCAGGTCTGTTTTTTCGTGATTTTATGGTAGGATGCTTTGGCTGGAAAGGAGAAGAAATGGACGAATATCGTTATACAAAGATTTATGATGATATCTGGCAGATTCAAGAGGAAGACGGAGTGTTTTGCACACTTTTGAAAGGGAAAGAGCAGGCGATTTTATGGGATACCGGATATGGGAATTGGAATCTTCGGGAATTTGTTGAGAAGAATGTTACCACGCCATATATGGTGATAAACAGTCATGGACATCCGGATCACTGCCTCGGAAATCACTGGTTTGATAGTGTTTATGCAAAGAAAGAGGAATGGAAA
>CALZIE010000166.1 GCA_945787565.1 uncultured Lachnospiraceae bacterium | reverse complement strand
CCCTCGCAAAAGATGTTATGGTTCCAAGAATTGATATGGCATTTGCCAGCATCGATATGACCTATAGCGAATTAATTGAGGCATTTCGTGTTGATAAATACTCTCGTATGCCTGTTTATTCAGAGACGCGAGATAATATAGTAGGTATTATAAACCTAAAAGACGTTTTCTTCTTCCATGGTCCCGAATCAGAATTTGCAATTAAAGATTTTATGAGAGAACCTTACTTCACTTATGAGTTCAAGAAGACTTCTGAACTTTTAAATGAGATGAGAAAAGAATCGTTAAGTATCGCCATTGTTTTAGATGAGTACGGTGCAACCGCTGGTCTTATTACTTTGGAAGACTTACTTGAAGAGATTGTAGGCGAAATTCGAGACGAATATGATGCAGATGAAGAAGACACTATTCAGTGTATTGGTGAGAATGAATATTTAGCAGATGGTATTGCGAAATTAGATGAGATTAACGAGACAGTCGGTCTTGAGTTAGAATCTGACGATTACGATTCCATTGCTGGTCACATCATCCACCTCCTCGATCACCTTCCAATCGAAGGTGAAGAGATTACCGACAATTACGTTACCTTCCGCGTCGACAAAGTCGACAAGAACCGCATCGATAAAGTCCACATTATTGTGCACCCACACGATGAGGAGGAGCCGGAAGATTAGGAGGATGTCGCAGAAAGGCTGACAGGCGCTGCAGACATCGATGTTCCAATGTTCGGACGCGAGAGCGGACAAAAGGGGCTGCAATCCTTGCCTATCAGACAGCAAACTACGCTGTCTGCTATTCAAGGATTACAGCCCCTTTTGTTCGTCTCGAGCCGGACATTCGGAACATCGATGTCTGCAGCACCTGTCAGCCTTTCTGCAACATCACAATGCGTTTCGAGACGAAACGCATTGTGATGGACGAACAGATGGGTAGGTGCTCGCTGGCGCATTGCTTTGATGTAGGATGGGATTGTGCAATATTGAAATGTTATAAATGAGGATATTTTTTAATAGGAGTTTCGCAAAAAATAGTGACATGAGTAATAAGATAAAGGGGAATTCGAAAAAAAAGATTACTAGAAAATTCTATTTCATTTTGCTCTTATCTAATCGTTTTATAGAATTATGAAACATAGATATACGTTCATTTGTAGTATGGATTATTGGCTTAGGCTGCAAAGTTTGAGGTATTTATATTTTAGGAGGTTAAGATTATGATAAAGGCTATACTATTTGATTTTGATGGAGTTCTAACTATTGATAAGACAGGTTCTGAATCTATTATCAAGTTTATTGCTGAAAAGAGCGGGATTGATCTCTGCTCAAATACATTCCAGGAAGTCAGAAAAATATATCTTCGAAGATACCCTATCAAAACTTAACGTAACTCCAGAAGAATGTGTTTTCATCGACAATACAGAAAAAAATCTTATCATTCCTAAACAAATGGGAATGAGTACCCTATTGTTTGACGATGAAAAACGGGATTTTCTCAGTTTCAAGAAAACGCTAGAAGAACAGTACATAGTATCGTTAGAAAAAACGAACTCCAAATAAAAACTTCACTTTAAGGAGGATTTGCAATGAGAAGAAAAGAACGCGAAGTAATAGAACCTGCAAAAATACAGGATATCCTTAATCGCTGTAGCTGTTGTAGAATTGGTTTTAATGACAACGGAAAAGTATATATCGTTCCGCTGAATTTTGGATATAAAAAAGAAGGTAACTCTTATACATTCTACTTTCATAGCGCACATGAAGGAAGAAAAATTGATCTAATCAAAAAAAATCCCGAAGTAGGATTTGAGATGGATACCCATTATAAACTTAATGAAGCCGATCTTGCATGTGGCTACTCCGCACGTTTTCAAAGCCTCATCGGAAATGGCCTTGTTCAAACCGTCAATGACATAGAAGAAAAAAAGCTAGGATTAACCCTCCTCATGGAACATAACACCGGAAAATCAAACTGGAATTTTGACGAAGCCATGCTAAACGCCGTCACCGTATTCAAACTTCAAGTAACAGAACTGAGTTGTAAAGAACATCACTAATCTCCTATCCTTTCATGCCCTCTCATCCTCTTCCTGTCACATTCATTCAGCCCCCATTTTCTCCCGCTCTTCGTCACCACTAAACCAGTGTCTGCGCATCGCAACGAATTTCGTCTTTTGAAATTCGCTGCGATGCGCACCCCGCCGGGCTGACGCGTGGTGCATGGCCCAGGACGCAATATGGATTCCGGATGTCCGGCTCGAGGCGAACAAAATGGGTTGCAATCCTTGAATAGCAGACAGCGCATTTTGCTGTCTGATAGGCAAGAATTGCAACCCATTTTGTCCACCTCGCGTCCGAACATCGGAATCCATATTGCGTCCTGGGCCATGCACCACGTGCCAGCCGGGCGGGGTATAGCACCTCCTAAGACAAGTTCATGATCTTCATGGCTATTTTGAAGTAGATGACGATGGAGCAGGTGTCGACGATGGTAGTGATTAGTGGGGCTGCCATAAGAGCTGGGTCTAACTTCAGGCGTTTTGCAACCATTGGCAGTGTGCAACCAAGCATCTTAGAAATCACAACCGTACAGATCAAAGTCAATCCTACGATAATCGCCATATTCAAATCCTTATACTGAAGCAAGATGCGGGCACCATTTACCACAGCCAGTACGGTACCAACCAGCGCAGCCACTCTTACTTCCTTCCAGAGCACTTTAATATAATCTCTTGATTTAATCTCATCAATCGCAAGGCCACGAATAACAAGAGTCGAAGTCTGGGAACCACAGTTTCCGCCGGTATCCATTAACATTGGAATAAAGGCAACCAGCAGTGGAATCGCTGCAAATGCATTCTCATATTTGGTGATTAGAATACCGGTAACCGTTGCAGATAACATTAATGCTAACAGCCATACAATACGGTTCTTTGCATGTTTAAATACAGAAGTACGGAAATACGTATCCTCCGAAGGATTTAAAGCGGCCATCTTCTCAAAGTCTTCCGTATTCTCATCCTTCATAACGTCCACGGCATCATCAATTGTGATAATACCTACCATACGATTTTCCTGATCTACTACCGGAATGCTTAATAAGTCATATTTATCGAATTTCTTTGCTGCATCTTCCTTATCTTCCAGTGTATTAACCACCACTGGATCCTTTTCCATAATATCAGCGATACTGGTATCTTTATCACTTAGCATCAGGTCTTTTGCAGTAACCCTTCCCTGAAGTCTTCTTCCTTCATCCAGTACATAGCAGGTATAAATAGTTTCCTTATTCACACCAACCTTGCGGATACGGTCAAATGCCTGTGCTACGGTCATATTCTCTCTTAAATCAACGAATTCGATTGTCATTACGCTTCCTGCACTATCTGACGGATAGTTTAATAATTCATTGATTAATTTACGCTTTGCCGGATCTGCCTGGCGTAAAATTCTTTTTACAATACCAGCTGGCATTTCCCCGATTAAGGCGATGGTATCATCTAAGAACAGCTTGTTTGTCACATCCTGAAGTTCTTTATCCGTCATGGCAGAAATCAATCTTTCCTGTAAATCGGACTCCATAAAGGCAAAGGTCTCTGCTGCTGCATCTTTGTTCAGAAGACGGTATACCACCGTCATATCATCATCTTCCATTTCCCCTAATATTGTTGCAATATCTGCGCTGTTCATTGTCTCAAGCAGACTTTTTAATTCATTATATTTCTTTTCTTCTAATAGTCCTAAAACTCTCTCTACCATTGTTTTACCCTCCTTTTTCTAACGTCTCACGACGTAAAATTCAGGCATAAAACAAAAAGTTTAAGCACTCCGCTACTTCTTTATCTGTAGCTTTTCCTATGATTTTGACAAATTACTCTGCCTTTCTATGAAAAACATAGATGAGAAGTGGGCGGGGGCGCACTTTCTACACATTCTATTTCATTCTTTGTATTCTGACTTTTTGGTTTTATGCCCTTACTACTGGAACTGTCGTCCACACTTCTCACCTACCTTTTATTTTTTATTCTTTGAAGCTTTTTACTTTGTTGCTTCTTACTTGGTACATCTTACTTAGTACTTCGTATTTAGTACTTCTTGCTTGGTACTTCTTAGCTTTTTGGCTTTTCTAGTTTTACGCGTTGTTGCTTTTGTTCTTTTTTGTTCATGATGCATTGTTGCTTTTGTTGTTGCTTTTGTTACTTTCCTGCTATTTGGTTAATAACAATGCAGATTGTATCTTTAGACAACAAAAAATCCTTGTTATCATCCCGCTTTCGGCAGGACGACAACAAGGACTATATAAAATCATATCCAAATTCAAACAAGTAACCGTCCAAGCTTTAGCATCGTAGGGCGGTGAAATTGCGTTAGATTATGCCTTAGTCGACATACTCTGCTAACCATCTAATAGTGTCTCCATTATTTCGCGGTAGCAATCCATATCCCTACGGTAGCCTCACCTACCGAAGTCTATATTCACTTATGGACAAAATGCTTTGCTCTTTGCCCTTAGCTATACTACTACTTAATATAGCATGTGTCAATACTTAATCCGTTAATTGTCTGAATTTTCTTGGTTCTAGTGGCAGCATCCACCGCATCCGCTTCCGCAGGAGCTTCCACAGGAATGGCCTTCGCCATGGCTATGGTCGTGGTCATGGTGATGATCACAGTTTGCTTCTGTGGATGTTGCTAAAGAACCATCTAAGTAAGCTGCTACTACAACGTCAATATCGCCTTCCATTCCTGGTACAACAAGAACGCCTGCCTGCATTAATAATTCCATTGCAGCCTGACCGATACCGCCACAGATTACAACATTAACACCTTCGCTCATTAAAAGATTTGCCACAGCTTCATGGCCTTTTCCATCTGAAGCAAGCGTCTTCTTTTCTGTTAACTCTTTGTTTTCAATTGTGTATACAGTAAAGTTCTGGCAATGTCCGAAATGACCGAATACATTGTTATTCTCATCTGTTGTTACAGCGATTTTTACTTTTTTATTCGCATCTTTCTTCTCAACTGGAAGAGTTGCTTCTAAGTAATCTGCTGCTTCATCTAAGCAGTCTGTCATAAGACCTTCTACATTTCCTGCATCGATTGCTTCTGCCACTTTTGGATTGATTGGAAGCTTTGCAAGAACAGGAAGATTGAACTTCTTAGAAGTCTCATCGATATGGCTCTTACCAAATACGCTTACCTTTTCTCCACAGTTTCCACATGTGATGTAACTATAGTTTTCAATTAGACCTAAGATTGGTACCTGCATTGCATTTGCCATATTTACCGCTTTTGCAACAATCATGGATACTAATTCCTGAGGAGTTGTCACAATGATGATTCCATCAAGAGGAATGGACTGGAATACTGTCAATGGTACATCGCCTGTTCCTGGAGGCATATCTACGAACATATAGTCTACATCGCCCCATACAACATCAGACCAGAACTGTTTTACAGTACCTGCGATAACTGGACCTCTCCATACAACTGGTGTTTCAATATCTTCTAATAATAAGTTAACAGACATTACTTCTGTTCCATTCTTGCTGACACATGGAAGAATACCAAGCTCGTTTCCTACTGCTTTTTCTGTCTTCATGCCAAATGCTGTTGGAATAGAAGGTCCTGTTACGTCTGCATCTAAAACGGCTGTCTTATAGCCTTTTCTATTCATTAAAGTAGTCAGATAGGATGT
>CALZIE010000165.1 GCA_945787565.1 uncultured Lachnospiraceae bacterium | reverse complement strand
AATTTTGACTATCGAAGCCTCTATCTGCATTTTGAATGTGGGGTATTTTTATATGACTCATCCGAAGTGATGAAAGTGAAGGAAGATGCCATAGAGACAATGGACAAATCACATCTGATGAATGGAGAGGCTATTAATAAGAGTTTTGTTGTACGCTTGACTCAGGCAATTTTACGATTATTTGCACCATTATTATAAAAGAGAGGCGGGAAGAGTATGGCTATGATTATTGATGGAAAGAAGATCTCAGCAGAGATTAAGGAAGAGTTAAAACTTGAGGTGGCAGCCCTTAAGGAAAGAGGAGTGGAAGTGACACTCGCAGTCATTCAGGTTGGAAATGACCCAGCAAGCACAGTATATGTAGGCAATAAGAAAAAAGCTTGTGAGTTTATCGGGATTCGTTCCTTAGCTTATGAACTTCCGGAAGAAACAAATGAGGAAGAGCTGCTTCGTCTGATCGATGAGCTGAATGCAAGAGAAGATGTGAATGGCATCTTAGTGCAGCTTCCCCTTCCAAAAGGAATGGATGAAGATTTAGTAATCCAGAGAATTTCACCTAAAAAAGATGTGGATGGATTCCATCCAATGAATGTAGGCCTTTTAAATATCGGTCAGGAAGGCTTTGTGTCCTGCACACCAGCTGGTGTAATCGAACTGTTAAAGAGAAGTAATATTGAAATCGAAGGAAAAGAATGTGTTGTATTAGGAAGAAGCAATATCGTAGGTAAGCCAATGGCAGCACTTCTGCTTCGTGAGAATGGAACTGTTACAATCTGTCACAGCCGTACCAAGGATCTGAAGTCTGTTACAAAGCGCGCGGACATTTTAGTGGCCGCCATAGGAAAACGTGGATTTGTCACAGCTGACCATGTTAAAGAAGGAGCAGTTGTGATCGACGTAGGCATTAACCGAAATGAGTTTAATAAACTTTGTGGTGATGTAGCATTTGAAGAAGTGGAAAAAGTAGTATCCGCAATCACACCAGTACCTGGTGGGGTAGGTCCGATGACAATCGCCATGTTAATGAAAAACTGCGTGAAGGCAGCGAGAATACAGAATGGAATTTAGCATTTTAAGAGGATGAAAAATCCTCTTAAGCAAATGTCTTCTGGCAAATGAGAGAATAAAAAAGAATATAAATTAAAATTTAGAAAAGATTTATTTGATTTTTTATAGAAAACTGATAGAATAGAGAACGTGTCAGAAATTAAGAAACAAAAAACAGTTTTAATAGATTGGAAAGGTTTGGAAATAATGAAGTTATTTTTTATCTCACTTGGGTGTGACAAGAATTTAGTAGATAGTGAAGTAATGCTTGGTTTAATTCGTGAACGAGGCATTGAGTTTACGAACGATGAAACAGAAGCAGATTTAATCATTGTCAACACTTGCGGATTTATTAACGATGCAAAAGTGGAAAGCATCAATACCATCTTAGAGATGGCAGAATACAAGAAGACAGGCAACTTAAAGGGTCTGATCGTAACAGGATGCCTTGCACAGCGTTATAAAGATGAAATCTTAGATGAAATTCCAGAAATCGATGCATTAATCGGAACAAGCAGCTATGATTCTATTATCGAAGTAATCGATCAGGTATTAGAAGGCAAGAAAGCAGAAATGTTCAAGGAGCTGGATTATTTAACAGAAGTAGAAACAAAGCGTGTAAACACAACAGGCGGATACTTCTCTTACTTAAAGATCGCTGAAGGATGCGATAAGTACTGTACTTACTGCATCATTCCAAAATTACGTGGTAAATACCGTTCCGTACCAATGGAAAAATTAGTACGTGAAGCGGAATTCCTTGTAGAAGGCGGCGTAAAAGAATTAATCTTAGTAGCGCAGGAAACAACTCTTTATGGTACCGATATCTATGGCAAGAAGTCACTTCCTGAATTATTAAGAAAACTTTGTGCAATCGATGGATTAGAGTGGATTCGTATTCAGTACTGTTACCCAGAAGAAATCACAGATGAATTAATTGAAGTGATCAAGAGCGAACCAAAGATCTGCCGTTATTTAGATATTCCAATCCAGCATGCATCTGATAATATCTTAAAGAGAATGAATCGTAGAACGAATAAAAAAGAATTATTAGAGTTAATCGCAAAGTTAAGAAGAGAAATTCCAGGAATGGCCCTACGTACTTCTTTAATTACAGGATTCCCTGGAGAAACAGAAGCGGACCATGAAGAATTAAAAGAATTCATCAAGGAAGTTCGTTTTGAACGTCTTGGCGTATTTACTTATTCTAAGGAAGAAGGTACTCCAGCAGCGACTATGGATAACCAGATTCTTAAGAAAGTAAAAGTACAGAGACAGAAGGAACTGATGCAGATTCAGCAGCAGATCGCATTTGAACATGCAGAAGAAATGGTTGGAAAAGACTTAACTGTTATCATCGAAGGAAAGCTTCCAGAAGAAGGCGTTTTCATCGGAAGAACTTATATGGATGCTCCAAATATCGATGGATATATTTTTGTAAATACACCAGATGAACTTATGTCCGGAGAATTTGTTGAGGTAAAAGTAACTGAAGCAAAAGATTATGACTTAATTGGTACAGCTTACTAGGCTGAAGGAGGAAGAGATGAATCTACCGAATAAAATTACAGTTTTTAGGGTTTGTATGATTCCGTTTTTTTTAATATTATTATTGGTTCCAGGCATACCATATGGTAAATATCTGGCATTAGCCGTATTTATTGTTGCTTGCTTATCAGATGCGCTAGATGGATATTTAGCAAGAAAAAATCATTTGGTAACAGACTTTGGCAAGTTTATGGATCCGTTGGCGGACAAGTTGTTAGTTAGCACTGCGCTGATCTGTTTTGTTGAGGCAGGAACGGTTCCGGCGTGGGTTGTAGTGGCTATCATTGCCAGAGAGTTTATTATCAGCGGTTTCCGTCTTGTGGCTTCTGATAATGGCATGGTAATTGCAGCAAGCTATTGGGGCAAGTTTAAGACAACAGCACAGATGATTATGTGTATTCTGTTCATTGTTAATCTGGATAATCCATTTTTCAATGTACTGGAGCAGATCTTTATGTGGCTGGCCCTTGTTCTTACTGTGGTTTCCCTTGTGGACTATATAATTAAAAACCGTCATGTTATTACCGAAGGAACCAAGTAGATTCATCTTAATGAGTTGGAACAGGAAAAAGGCATGACTGGCCCGTAAAGAGCCGCAAATGTTGGGGGTAGTTGTTCCCGAGTGTTTAGACACATAATAAATAAAAAGCTTTGGATATTTGATTGGCAGACCAAAAGACGGCTGGATAATCAAAGATCCAAAGCTTTTTTTATGGAAAAATCATAGTATATTCGCCTAAGAGTGCCTGATGTCCTAGCAGGACAGCTAAAAATCATCTGCAAAAGTTTTCTGTTTTCTATTCAGAGTTTGAATAGGTTGCTGATATTCCTTTGGGGGTAGATGGCGAAAAGAGAATATTGAAAGAACTGGAAGAATGTGTATAATGAAATAAGATGCTGCTATTTGTTAGTAGAGCCAGAGTAAGAGGGTATGGAATTAATCTACAAATCGCAAAAAATAAGAAAAATCAGGATATAGAGAGATGGAATAGAGAAAAAAGAAGGAGGATGAAGGATATGAATGCTGAATTGATTAGTGTTGGAACGGAGCTTTTGATGGGAAATATCGTGAATACGAATGTGGCATTTTTAGCGAGAGAGTGCACGGCAGCAGGGATTTCTGTTTTATATCAGGTGACGGTAGGAGATAATAAGGCTCGTCTTTGTGATGCGGTAAAGACGGCCCTAGAGCGGTCGGATTTAGTGATTCTTACAGGAGGCCTAGGACCAACAAAGGATGATCTGACAAAGGAAGCAGTTGCGGAAGTTTTAGGTAGACAAATCATTAGGGATACACATTCTGAAGAAAGAATGCTTGCGTATCTAAGAGGCAGTATTTATAAAGAGATTCCGGAGAATAATTACAGACAGGCGGATATTATTGAAGGGGCAGAGGCCTTGGATAATGATAATGGACTTGCGCCTGGAATCTATGTAAAGGATGCTCTTGGAAAGAAGCTATTTTTACTTCCGGGACCGCCAAATGAGTTAGAGCCAATGTTTCGTAATAAGGTCCTGCCACTGTTGCAGTCATTTTCTGAAAAACTCTTATATTCCAAGATGGTAAAGCTTGCAGGAATCAGTGAGAGCGTTGCGGAAACAAGGATTCAGGATCTGATTCAAAATCAGACCAATCCGACAATTGCGCCGTATGCAAAGAGTGGACAGGTATGGATTCGTGTCACGGCAAAATGTACAACAAAAGAGGAAGGTATGAGGATTATGAAGCCGGTTCTTGATGAGTTAGAAGAACGGTTTGCTGAGGCAATCTTTACTCTGGAAGAGGAAGTTTCGTTAGAAGAGTCACTGATTCAGTTACTTAAGGAGCGGAATATGACAGTGACGACAGCGGAATCCTGTACCGGGGGATTACTAATGGGAACGCTAGTGAATGTTTCTGGGGCTTCCGATGTGATTCGGGAAGGAATTGTGACCTATGCAAATGAAGCAAAAGAAAAATATCTGCATGTTTCTCATGAGACTTTGAAAATGTATGGTGCAGTCAGCCACCAGACTGCATATGAGATGGCAGTCGGTGCAGCAAAAATGGCACAAGCAGATGCGGCAATTGGGATTACCGGTATTGCAGGACCAGGAGGCGGAAGTAAGGAAAAACCAGTGGGAACGGTATATATTGGCTGTTATGTGAATGGAAAGGTAATAGTAGAACATTATGTTTTCCGGGGCGACCGCAGAAAAGTCCGTGAATTTGCTGTGAATTATGCAATGAATCAGCTAAGAAAAGCCATTTTGGAATCAAAATAGGAGAATTTTAGTAGGGGATAATGCATACTATTAATTGTTCTGAATTAGCAGAATTTTGTGAAAATATATGAAAGACTGTACGTTTTAACATAAAAGTGACATAGTTTCGTTCTAAAATGACTGTATGGCAAAAGAAATCTCTTATGAAGAGGTTTTGTATGAAGGAGAGATGCGACATGAGGTTGAAAAGAAGATTGTTTCTGCTTACGATAATCCTTCTATGTGTGGTGCCATCAGGCGGTTGCAAGAAGAACAAAGAGAATGTAGAGCAGACTCAGATTGCAGGAAGTACAGACGGTTTAGAATTAGAAGATGAGAGAGAAAGTATGGATGAAATCCTAACACCAACTTTCGCTTTGGCAGGTAATAAGGAGATGATGATTTATTCAATTAATTCCGATACGATGGAGAAAGAATCGATTACAGCTCTTATTTCTGCAGATGCGGAGATTACGCCGCAGTTGATTGTGGAAAAAGTGGTAGATTCATTAGAAGATGCATCTTTTCTAGTTGGTATAGATGAAGTGACAACAAGCGATGAAACCATTATTGTAAGTTTTGAAAAAGAACTTGCTCCGGTATCTGATGTGGATAAGCAGATCGAGACGGAGATCTTAGATGTAGTGGCGCAGAGTTTATTAGATAACCTGGAAGGCTATTCTAAAGTAGTCTTTCGTGTAATGGGCGAAGCCTATCAGTCGAACCATCGTACTCTTGGTATTGACCAGGTGTATTTGGAAAAATCCAATTAGCCCAAGTTTTAATCAACAAACGGTTTACAAGGAGGCCTTTTTAGAGATACTAAAGACAGGCTTTCCTTTAGTTAAAATGAAGAAAAATGAAAAAAATGAGCACTAATAACATGGAAAGTTTCGAAAACA
>CALZIE010000164.1 GCA_945787565.1 uncultured Lachnospiraceae bacterium | reverse complement strand
TATCGGCAGGAAGAAATAAGATTTGCGTTATGGCTGCAGAACTCCTATGAAAAAGCACAAAAGGAAAGCAACAAATAGGAAAGCAGCAAATAGAAAAGCAGCAAATAGAAAAGCAAGAGATAGGCAAAATCTAAGAAAAGAGAAGAAGAGGCCTCTTCTCTTAGGAAAAGGCCTCTTTAGGCATGGCATTTCTGGACAAATTCCATAAAATCGGACGGACTTAATGGACGGCTGAACAGGTAGCCCTGGATGAAATCACAGCCAAGCTCTTTTAACAGGATTTGCTGGGATTCTTCTTCTACTCCTTCTGCAACAACAGAAAGCTTAAAGGTATGAGCCAGTCGGACCATAGTATCAATCATGGAACGGCCTTTTTCATAAGGTTCAATCATATCAACAAAGGATTTATCGATTTTTAATGTATTAAGCGGCATTTTAGAAAGATAGCTGAGAGAAGAGTAGCCGGTTCCAAAATCATCCAATGCAACCTTTACCCCGATGGACTGCAGTCTTTCAAAAATGGTTGCCGTATCAATAATGGAAGAAACAAGGGCGCTTTCCGTTAGTTCTAATTCTAAATATTGTGGTGGCAGCTGGGTCTCTTCTAAAACAGTCGAAAGCTGTTCAAAGAAACCGAAATGACTTAGCTGTACGGAGGAGATGTTAACCGATACCGTCATAGGAGGAAAACCGCTATCAATCAGCTGCTTGTTAAAAAGACAGGCTTCCCGAAGAATATAATTTCCCATCTCATGAATGAGTCCGCTTTCTTCCGCAAGAGGAATAAAGGTAGATGGCGGAATATTACCAAGCCGTTCATTGCGAAGACGGGCAAGGGCTTCGAATTTTAAAATCTGTCTGCTTTCTAAATGAACTTGAGGCTGAAATTCCAGAAAGAGTTCTTTGTGTATAATCGCATTTCGTAAAACATCTAATATGATGGCATTCTGCTGAAGTGTTTCTTCCATAGTACGGTCAAACAGTGTACAGCGATTTTTGCCGGCTTCTTTAGAACTGTACATGGCGATATCCGCATTCTTGATCAGCGTATTGCTGTCAAGGCCATTGTCTGGGTAGATGGCGGTACCTATGCTCATGGCAATATAGGCGGTTTTGCCATTTAAGTCAAATGGCTGCTGAAACGATTCAATAATGGAGGCTGCAAAGTCCATGGCGCTGTTGACATTCTGGATATATGGGGTAAAGAGAAGAAACTCATCGCCTCCTGCTCTTGCTAAGCAGTCTTTTTCGCCAATAAGGGAAACAAGCTTTTCGGCTGTCTGGGTAAGCAGTAAATCTCCATATTCATGTCCTAATGTATCATTGATCATCTTAAAGTTATCCAGATCAATAAAGTATACGGCATGCATATCCGTATAAAGAGTAGAGGCACTAAGCATCTGTTCAATATAACGATGAAAAGAGAATTTATTTGGAAGGCTTGTTAAAATATCATGATAAGCCAGAAATTCAATCTGATTCAGATTGGATTTTAGTTCATCTTCATTGTCGAGCAGCTTGCGATGGACAAGGGACAGTTCATCATAATTGCGTTTGATCTGTTCTAACATTCGGTTGAAGTGCTTGGCTAAGTCACCAATCTCATTATTGACCGGAAGATGGGACCGTACATCTAAATCCCCTGCAGCCGCAAGAAGCATTGTATTTCGCAGTGAGATAATAGGCTTTGTGTAATACCTCGTCAGAAGACTGCTTAAATGAAGTGCAATGGGCAATAATAAGACTGCAGAGATTAACAACGCTGGAATAATCATCATATGAATCAGGTTTAAGGAGTTAGCATTCACTCTTGTAATCAGCAGCAGATCAGCATAATCAATATAGCTGAATCCATACAGAT
This sequence comes from uncultured Lachnospiraceae bacterium, assembly GCA_945787565.1. Classification (GTDB taxonomy): domain Bacteria; phylum Bacillota; class Clostridia; order Lachnospirales; family Lachnospiraceae; genus Lachnoclostridium. The sequence goes on along the minus strand of CALZIE010000164.1, from coordinate 3,899 downwards.
ACTTGTTCTTTCGGGAGGAGTAATCAAGCAGGCCGGATTTAAAAGTGACAGAGGCATCCGTTTCGGACAGAATGGATGCAAATAAATCAGGAGAAATCATATCATCAATCCCAGAGGTAAGCAAAGAAAAATAATTATACCCGGAAGAGTCGGTTACAATAACAGCCGTATCTTTCATCATATCCAGATTCATATAGTATCCATTAGAATAGGAAGTGATATAGTCTCGAAGATCTTCCTTAGATGAAAAAGAGGAAGCGGGTGCCATCAATAAGCGACTGTTCAGACTGCTTGCATAGCTATAGGTAACTTTGTTTACAATGTTTTCACGAATCTCGGTGAAGCGGAAGGAAGAGAATGTATGTATTAGTAAAAAAACGATGCCAATTGGTAGCAGCGTATATAAGCTTAAAAAAATACGGAGTGACTTTTTTATGGACATATAGCCTCCTAATCATAATATAGATACAACTTTCGACAAATTATATATATCTTACCAAAAAAGATGTTTATTGGCAAGGAAAGTACCAGAAAAGGGATTGTGTATAAAAAGATGAGAGTCGAGAGATCGAGTGAAAACATAAAAAAAGAATAAAGATTCTTATAATTTTTAGAAACAAAAAATAAGGTTGAAAAACCAAGGCATAAAATGTATACTTGTACTACAGTGGATAAGGCTGTCATATTGACAGCGTTAACTAGTAAGGAGAATCAAATGTATAAACTAATATGTAAAGACGGAAATGCAAAGCGCGGTGAGTTTACAACTGTTCATGGAAAGATTCAGACTCCTGTTTTTATGAATGTTGGCACCGTTGCAGCGATAAAAGGTGCAGTATCTACGATGGATCTGCAAGACATAGGAACTCAGGTACAGCTATCAAATACTTACCATCTTCATGTAAGAACCGGCGATGAGACAATTAAGAAACTTGGTGGTCTTCATAAATTCATGGTGTGGGATAAGCCAATCTTAACAGACTCGGGTGGATTCCAGGTATTCTCGTTAGCAGGGCTTCGCAAGATTAAAGAGGAAGGTGTTTACTTCAATTCTCATATTGATGGACGCAAGATTTTCATGGGACCGGAAGAAAGCATGAGAATTCAGTCTAACCTTGCATCTACCATTGCGATGGCATTTGATGAATGCCCTCCACATCCTGCCACAAGACAGTATATGGCGGATTCTGTTGCAAGAACCACAAGATGGTTAGAGCGATGTAAAAAAGAAATGGATCGTCTAAACTCTCTTCCAGATACAATCAATAAACATCAGATGTTATTCGGTATCAATCAGGGTGGAACATTTGAAGATATGCGTATTGAACATGCAAAACGAATTTCTGATATGAATTTAGATGGGTATGCGCTTGGCGGTCTTGCCGTAGGGGAATCCCATGAGGATATGTATCGTATCATTGAAGCAACCGTTCCATATCTTCCAGTTGAAAAGCCAACCTATTTAATGGGTGTAGGGACACCAGCGAATATCTTAGAAGCGGTAGAACGTGGTGTAGATTTCTTCGACTGTGTATATCCGGCAAGAAACGGACGTCATGGACATGCTTATACAAACCATGGCAAGATGAACTTATTAAATGCGAAGTATGAATTAGACGAAAGACCAATCGAAGAAGGATGTCAGTGTCCGGTATGTAAGACTTATACAAGAGCTTATATCAGACATTTATTAAAGGCAAAAGAAATGCTGGGTCTTCGTTTCTTAGTAACTCATAACTTATACTTCTATAATAAGATGATGGAAGAAATTCGTGATGCGATTGAAGCCGGTAACTTTAAAGAGTATAAGAGAAAGAAATTAGAAGGATTTGCAGCTGGAGAGGATTAATCCGGAGGCATTGAATTATAAAATGATAGCATAATTTAGGAGGAATTTAGAATGAATCAGTTATTATTCTTAACAGCTGAGACATCTACAACGATGTCTTGGACTTGGATGATTGGTTACATCATTATCATTGGCGGTTTATTTTACTTTATGGCAATCCGCCCACAGAAAAAACAGCAGAAGGCTTTAGATGCTTTAGTTTCATCTTTAGAGGCTGGAGACAGCGTATTAACAACAAGCGGATTTTATGGCGTAATCATTGATGTTATGGATGATATCGTAATTGTTGAATTCGGTAACAACAAAAACTGCCGTATCCCAATGAAGAAAACTGCTATTGTTGAGGTTGAGAAACCTGAGCAGAAGTAGGAGGCTGGCGTAAACCTAGTCGGATCAAGAGATGACGGGAGCAGCACGAATTGCGTTTCGAATGTTTCGGATGCATGAGCTGATAAAAAAGCATGGAAGTCCTTAATTAGCAGACAGAAAATCTGTCTGCTAATTAAGGACTTCCATGCTTTTTTTGTTTGTTATAAGAGGGAGAGTTAGGAGTGGAGTTGGAAGAGTTTTTCTTCGAGGGCGGTTAGGAGGGTTTCTGGAATCTTTAGGTTGCCTTTACCGGTTCCGAGCATAATGTGGGGCTTGTTGGAACCGTGGAAGTCAGAGCCACCGGTCATGAGAAGGTCGTATTTGTTGATGTAGCGGCGGACGATTCCTTCATCAAAACCAGTGTTAGCGGAGTAGATGGTCTCGATGCCGATTAGACCAGCGGATTTTAGGCGGGCAATAAGGGTATCTAATTCATCTAGCGATAGCTTGTAAAGAAGCGGATGCGCAAGTATTGGAAGGCCACCGGCAGATAGGATTAGAGAGAGGGCGGCTTCCGGGGTCATCTGGGTACGAGGAACATAGTATGGAGTGTCATGACTTAGGTACCGCTTGAATGCATCATCGTTGTTCTTGGCATAACCGTTGTTGATCAGGTATCTGGCAAAATGGGCTCTTGTGATGACGGTATCGGGGGTCCCAAAGGTGAGGGCTTCTAGGGTGATATCGATGCCCGCGTTTCTTAGGTTTTCTACCATCTTCTCGTTTCGTCTGTCACGACCAGAGAGTGCTTGGTCTAATGCTTCATTTAATTCTTTGCTGTCTGGATCGATGAACAGACCGAGAATATGGATGTCACGGCCCATGTATTCCGCGGAGATTTCTACGCCGGGAATAACGCGGACGAATTTTTCTTCTTTTTTTAGGTCTTCTGCAGCAGCAAGCGCCTCCGCAACACCACGTACTGTGTCATGGTCGGTAAGAGCGATGGCAGACAGATTTGAGTCTGCGGCAAGGCGGACTACTTCAGAAGGGGTGAGTGTGCCATCCGAAATGGTGGAATGTACATGCAGATCAATATATTTCATAATAAGCCTTCTTTCTGGTCGGATTTTGATTTTAATAGCCTTAGTATAGCATTTTGGGTGAAAACACGCAATAAAAGGAGGACTAGGCATAGCATATTCGATATATACGGCTCATATACTGAAATAGAATTTATTAAGGTGCACGGAAGGAATATTGTATGGAGAAGATGACAAATCCAGGATCTAAAGCTATCTCAGTTATGAAGTCGGTACTGTTTTCCTATCTGGTTACTATATTCATGCTGTTAGTGATTGCATTTCTGATGCTGCAGACCGGAATTTCAGGAAGCGTGCTTGGAGTCATGGTGATCATTACGTACATAGTATCCGTATTTTTGGGGAGTTTTTACATGGGAAGACATGTGGAACAGAAACGATTTGTGTGGGGACTCATTGTAGGAGTAGTGTATTTTGCAATCTATTGTATGATTTCTATGATTATTCATGGAGAAGAGCCGCCAGAGATTATGCATTTCGTAAAGTCATTTTTAATTATTGCAGGAAGCGGCATGTTAGGAGGAATGCTAAGCTAGAAGAGGCAGAGAAAAAGGCAGGAGTGTTCAAAGATAGGACACTTCTGCTTTTTTTAATTCATAGGAAATTGCTCTGCAATTCCCTATGAATCAAAAACTCTC
>CALZIE010000163.1 GCA_945787565.1 uncultured Lachnospiraceae bacterium | reverse complement strand
TTTTTTGATTTCCTAAAATTCTTGATACATTAAAGGCTAAAGAACTTGTTAAGAATATGCCAGCGGGAGCAGAAAACTATACCGTGCTTCAGATTATGGAAATGATGCCGGATGAGCAGCGTGCGATGTTCGTAAGTAATATACTAGAACAGTTTTCGGCGATGCCAGAAAGCACAATGAGACAGAGTGCGGTAGCAGGTGTAAAGGCTGAATATGAAGCAATCGGAATCGATACGGATCAGATGCAGATTCGCTATATTATCATAGCCGGCTTAAAGATGTTAGGGCTTGCTCTTGTAGCAATGGTAGCGACCATTATCGTTGGTTTCCTTGCAGCGAAGGTTGCCGCCGGATTCGGACGTGATGTCAGAAGCCAGGTATTTAAGAAAGTAGTCAGCTTTTCTAATAATGAGTTTGACAAATTCTCAACCGCTTCCTTAATTACAAGAAGTACAAATGATATCCAGCAGGTACAGATGCTTATCTTTATGATGCTTCGAATGATCTTATATGCACCAATCCTTGGTCTTGGTGGTGTGTTCAAGGTACTGAATACAAACGTATCCATGGCGTGGATTATTGCCCTTGCAGTTCTTCTGATTATGGGTGTTGTAGGTGTATTATTTGCTGTTGCAATGCCAAAATTCAAGAGCATGCAGAAATTAGTGGACCGATTAAACTTAGTAACAAGAGAAATTTTAACGGGTCTTTCCGTTATCCGTGCATTCAGTACAGAGCGTCACGAAGAAAAACGTTTTGAAAAAGCAAATCGTGATTTAACCAAGACAAGTTTATTCGTTAACCGTGTTATGACCTTTATGATGCCAATTATGATGTTCATTATGAATGGTATTATGGTACTGATTCTTTGGTTCGGTGCAAAAGGAATTGACAATGGTAACATGCAGGTTGGCGATATGATGGCATTTATGCAGTATGCAATGCAGATCATTATGTCCTTCTTAATGCTCACTATGGTTTCTATTATGCTTCCACGTGCGGCAGTATCTGCAAAACGTGTGGCAGAAGTGTTAGATACTGACCTTTCCATTCAGGATGTGAAAGAACCTAAGACATTTGCAAACAAAGGAAAAGGAACGATTGAATTTGAACATGTTAATTTCCGTTATCCAGGTGCGGATGAAGATGTTCTTCATGATATTACATTTACAGCAAAACCAGGAGAGACAACAGCGATTATCGGAAGTACCGGCAGTGGTAAGTCTACTCTTATCAATCTGATTCCAAGACTTTATGATGTTACTGGCGGAACGATTAAGATTGACGGTGTGCCAGTCAATGAAGTATCTCAGCATGAGTTAAGAGAGCGAATCGGGTATGTACCACAGAAGGGTGTATTATTCTCTGGTACGATTGATTCCAACCTTCGTTATGGTAAGGAAGATGCCACAGAAGAGGAAATTAAGCGTGCAGCAAGAATCGCACAGGCAGAAAACTTTATCGAACAGAAGGATGATAAATACAACGAGCATATTGCACAGGGCGGATCTAACGTATCTGGTGGTCAGAAACAGCGTCTGTCAATTGCAAGAGCGATTGCAAAAAATCCGGATATCTATATCTTCGATGACAGTTTCTCTGCTCTTGACTATAAGACCGATGTAACACTTCGTAAGACATTAAAGCAGGAAATCGCAGACAGTACCATGATTATCGTGGCGCAGAGAATCAGCACTATCTTGCATGCAGAGCAGATCTTAGTGTTAGATGAAGGCCAGATTGTAGCGAAAGGAACCCACCGTGAGTTGATGAAATCCTGTGAAGTATATCGCCAGATAGCTGCTTCTCAGTTATCTCAGGCAGAACTTGAGAAAGAGGGTACAGACCATGAGTAGTGAGAAGAGAAGAGGGCATGGAAGAGGCCCGATGATGGGACCAGGCGAAAAGGCAAAAGATTTCAAAGGCTCCATTGGCAAATTAGCAAAATATATGAGCAAATATAAAATCAATCTTTTATTTGTTTTGATATTTGCAATTGGAAGTACCGTATTCTCTATTGTTGGTCCGAAGGTGCTTGGTAAGGTTACAACCGAGATCTTCAATGGTCTCATTGAGAAGATTTCCGGAACCGGTGGTATTGATTTTGATAAGATTTTAAGAATCCTTATGATTCTGCTAAGTTTATATGTAATCAGTGCTATTTTCTCCTTTATCCAGGGCTGGATTATGACTGGGGTATCTCAGAAGATAATCAAACAGTTAAGAGAAGAAATTTCACAAAAAATCAACCGTATGCCAATGAAGTATTTTGATAAGAAGACACACGGTGAAGTATTATCCGTCGTTACAAACGATGTGGATACCTTAAGCACAAGCTTAAACCAGAGTATTACGCAGGTCATTACATCTGTGACTACCTTAATCGGTATTTTAGTCATGATGATTTCCATCAGTGGAAAGATGACATTAATCGCAATTTTAACCCTTCCGCTATCTGTCCTTTTAATTGCAGGCATTGTAAAGAAATCTCAGAAGCACTTTATGGCGCAGCAGGAATTCTTAGGTCATGTAAATGGTCAGGTAGAAGAAGTGTATAGTGGTCATACCGTTGTTAAGGTATTCAATGGCGAAGAAAAAGTCGTAGAAGAGTTTGAAAAAGCAAATGATACCTTATATCAATCCGCATGGAAGTCCCAGTTCTTATCCGGTATGATGATGCCAATCATGACATTTGTCGGAAATATCGGTTATGTGGCAGTATCCATTATGGGTGGTTATTTAGCAATTAAGGGAAGCATTGAAGTTGGTGATATCCAGTCTTTCATTCAGTATGTAAAGCAGTTCAACCAGCCAGTATCCCAGCTAGCTCAGGTTTCTAATCAGCTTCAGCAGACAGCAGCTGCTTCTGAACGTATCTTTGAGTTCTTAGAAGAAGAGGAAGAAGATGTTACCGTTCCAAATCCAGTTCATATTGATAATCTGGAAGGAAGCGTTGAATTTAAGAATGTTCATTTTGGATATAATCCAGAGCAGACCATTATCAATGATTTCTGTGCTAAGGTGAAACCAGGACAGAAAGTTGCCATTGTTGGACCGACTGGTGCCGGAAAGACAACAATGATCAAGCTTTTAATGCGCTTCTATGATGTAAATAGTGGTGCAATCTTAATTGATGGCCATGATGTCAGAGATTTCAACCGTTCCGAGCTTCGTGAGATGTTTGGTATGGTATTACAGGATACTTGGTTATTTAATGGAAGCATTAAAGAGAACATTCGATACGGTAAGTTAGATGCTACCGATGAAGAAGTAATAGAAGCAGCGAAGTCTGCGTATGTACACCATTTTGTTACAACACTTCCAGATGGCTATAACATGGTATTAAATGAAGAAGCAAGCAATGTATCGCAGGGACAGAAACAGCTCTTAACAATTGCAAGAGCGATTCTTGCTGATCCTAAGATCTTAATCTTAGATGAAGCGACCAGCTCCGTTGATACAAGAACCGAGTTAAGAATTCAGAAGGCTATGGATAACCTGATGAAAGGAAGAACTTCCTTTGTTATCGCACACCGTCTTTCCACGATCCGTGATGCCGACGTTATTCTTGTTATGAAAGACGGCGATATCGTGGAACAGGGAAATCACGAAGAGTTACTTGCACGTGGCGGTTTCTATGCTGATTTATATAATTCTCAGTTTGAGGAAACAGCATAATAATAAATAGGACTGACATAAAAAGAGGGCGGGATTAGAAGTAGGATACTTCTAATCTCGCCCTCTTTTTGTGTGAACTATCATTACAAGATAAAATTAGTTGCTGCTAGAAGAAGCGGCACTTACGGAGGCTGCAGTGACCATTGCGATCATGGCGGCCTCTTCTGCTAGCAGGAGGTTTGTGATATTGGATGTAATTGTATTTTTTAATGTGCCGGATTTAGCCTGATCGGCATAAGCGGAAGCAACCACAGCAGAAGCAATTAAAAGACGCTGTGCTTTTGTAAGAGACCAGCTTCCAAATCCCTTTTGTTCTTTTAAGTAGTCATGCGCTTTTACTAAATCATTGCAAATAGCATCCACATCATCGGTAATCAGTGCAAGTATACCAAGAATGGACAGCGTGTAAGGGTGATTCATATCAAATCGATTTTCTTTTAGCTTATGATGTAGTGACACAACCCGGTCGGTGACTAACGTGTCATTTTCCTCTGCCATGCATAAAATATGGCTTAAAGACTGAAGTCCGTTTCCAGAAGAGAAGCATTTCTTTAAGTTTATGTAAAAGAGTTCCATGCGGCTTGTTCCGGACTGTGGGCTTAAATCACTCATCGCCAGCATAGCGGCATATACATAGTCATCCTGTCCTGTTAAGAATGGATGGTTTTCTTTCATATCCATATAAAAGGCTTTCATTCTTTCACAGATACGATTGTAATCGTATGCTTCGCATCCTGTAGAGATAGCATGGGCAGCAGCAGCTAAGTAATCAGAAGAAGAGAACTTTAGCTGTTTTAGTATGTCATATACCTGCAGGGTATTATGAAAGCACTGTTCTGGATCCTCTTTTAAAGAGAGCTCTGTAGCAAGCGGCAGAAGAAGGTTATTCCGAAAGATAGAGAAGAGTCCGGTCTTTTCTTTTATCAGTGCCTTCATCTCTTTGATTCGTTCTGGCTTTACGGATTTTCCTTCGTTGCAGCAGACAAGAGAGGAGAAAATCCTAGTTATATTTCTATCAAAGTGGGTGTAAGATGCAGCTGCCTGATAATTATCACACAGCAGGTCAAGTCTGGTTTTAATTAATTCATTCATAAAATACTCCTCTTAGATTTTTTCCCATTATATCATTTCAGCGAGCAAGAAACATTAGAGAAGAATTAAAGAATAAAAAAGAGAATTTCGGCATACTTTTTGTCAGTAAGGAAATAATTAGAAAGAAAAGCTAATTTGCGAACAAGGTTTTTATATGTTAAAATTAGGGAAAAACAACCATACTTCATTTGCTACATATAGAAACTGTCATTTGCAGGAGGGATACCATGATTTCTATTCGAAGGGCAGAGCCGGAAGAAGCAGAAGTTCTCACCGCAATTTCATTTGCAGCAAAACGTCATTGGAATTATCCGGAGACATTTATGGAACTGTGGAAGGATGAACTGACAATAACGGAAGAGTACATTAAGAACAATGAAGTTTACGTTGTGGAATCGGACCGGAATGTAGTTGGATACTTTTCTATGATTTATGTACCGGAGGATAAAAAAGAGGGGCGCGCTTTTCTTGCCCGTGGATACTATTTGGATCATATATTTCTAAGTCCTGAGCTGATTGGACAGGGAATTGGGACGAAGTGCATTCAGTTTATGACAAAGTACTGTAAGGAAAGAAACCGTGACTTTGTCCGGGTGCTAAGTGATCCCTATGCCAGAGGCTTCTATCGCAAGACAGGGGCACGATATATTAAGGAAATACTGTCGAACATACCAGGGAGGACAGTTTCATTATTTGAATATCACATTCATTGAAACGGCAAAAATACAAAAATTGTAGAAAATAAGCCGGATTTCGCATATATTATAGTAACAGGGGAAAAGAGATGGAATGGCTTTCCATATCGTCTTGACAATCTTCTGTTTAATAGGTATAATTCCTAAGAAGATGAGGGAGTAGTTAGCATGAATGTGTAATAAAGCCAACATACTGATATGATGCATATCTGGTTTTATTTTAAATAATGAGACTTATCTACAGAAAATTCTGTAGATAGGTCTTTTTTTATTCATAGGAAATTGCTTTGCAATTCCCTATGAATCAAAAACTCTCCGAGGAATGCGCACTCCGCCTTCGGCTACGGCGC
>CALZIE010000162.1 GCA_945787565.1 uncultured Lachnospiraceae bacterium | reverse complement strand
AATCTGCTTTTTGGTTTCCTCATCTAACTCACTTTCTTTTGGAAATTCTCGCGCATCGGAAATCAGACGGGGATGGCGTACCGGAAGGTCCTGTTTACCATCACAATAAATCTGCATGAAATCTTTCATCAGATTCACATATGACAATCCATCCCCAAGCAGATGGCTTCCCATAAATACAATGTCTGCCTCTGTTCCTTTATGGAATACACCGATTTCTAAAGGAACCTCCTGTCCCATTACATAAGGGACCTGATTTCTTCTTTCCACGAATTCCGTCCAGTCGTGACTGCTTTTTTTCTCTTGCACTCTATATAAAGCGGTGCATCCTCTGTCGGGAAATAGGTGCATTTCCCCAGATCATCCTGCTTAATAGTACATGTTAGAAATGGATGAATGGATCTTAATTTCTGAAGCGACCGTTCAAACTTTTCCTTATTGAACTCTCCATGAAGTGTACATTTCAAACCAATTTTTGCACCAGGATTCCGATAATAATTTCCTTCTGTAAAAACCTCATATTGTTTCTTCATTTCCTTTACCCCTCAGTCTATGTTATTATTTACTCTGCATATCAGATATTTATCACCCATATAACAGCTTAACAGCTACTTTATTTGCGTTGGAAATTTTAATGTTTTTCTGTGAATTCAAGTTATTTATCGGACCATTTTACTATTTTTTTTAGAGTTTTTTTGGAAAATGCGACTAAAGTCCTATTTTGTTCCACACAAGTTTGTTCTGATACGATTCAGCTAAATTTCTTTTTTTACTCTAGTACGCAAAAGAAGAAGCAGACAAAAACATCTGCTTCTTCTTTCACTCTAGCCATCTATTTTGTTTTTCTAACTTCAAATAATGGTCCTTCCGTTCCAATTCCTACTTCTGCAAAACCATTTTTCTTTAACACCCTCTTTGACTTCTCATTCTGACTTTCGGTCTGCGCCTGAACACACAGCACATCCGATTCGGAAAGTGCCCATTCTAACATTGCTTTGGTGGCTTCCGTTGCATACCCTGCGTTCTGAAACTCTGGTTGAATATCGTATCCAATTTCAACCTTTCCTTCCTGATCCGGAACCCCTTTAAATCCAATCCCTCCGATTGTCGTACCGTCTAAAAGACAAATTGTCCAGTCTGATGCCCATTCTTCCCTTCCTACACTCCGTTTCATCTCATCTACCATTTCACGGTACGCCTGCTTCATCTCTGCGTCTTTCTCCTGCTGATAAAGGTTTTCCATCTCATCTAAGTCTTTTGGTCGTATGATTAACCTCTTTGTTCTTAAGCAAATCTCTCTCATTTCCCGACACTCCTTTTTCGGATGACTAATCAACACCTGTGATAAGGAAACAGTACAGTCCCTTATCAAAAACAAACCACCTTATGTAACAGGTACAAGAGCAGTACGGAAAATAAGATAAATCCTGTCCAAAACGAAACATCTTCAAATGATTGGAATACTGTTCTGTCAGTGCAATAATATTCTTTGCCTCTTCTGCCGTCAAATCAAAATATTTCAGATTCTCGATCATATCTTCTTTCCAGTTTTTTATCTCTGACAATGTGCTTGTATTCAGCGTTTCTAATTCTGTCTGCTCTGTAACTAACGGAATCAAATACTCAAGAATCGAATCTTCAATTGTATCCTTGTAATCAATTTTTACAAACTCATATTCATAAGTTAATACACCAGCAGCCTTGGTGGATTTTTCTTTCGTTAAATCCATAAGATAATCATCTAAGCTCATACTCGCCTCCCGTGCATATTAAAAATACGTTCGTAATTATCCGGCACATTATACTCCCTTTTCCCTATACCGCCTGACAAGTATTCCATTTTAGCGTTATTTTGTAGCGGCTTCTTCTAACATCGCACTCTTATTTTCAATTTTGCTAAGCCCTCTCAAATGCTCCCATGCTTTCATAGGATCATTCATACGACTTCTTAGCTGCTCAAATGCCTGATCTAACGCCGTCATCTCTGCCACTGCATGCATCGCATGATCACTTGCGGCTAGTCTGCCAAATGGTGTCTTAGCCATAATATAAAGCATTCTTTCGTTCTTTTTGCCATTCCTTGTGAAATATTCTTCTTCCCCATCCGGCCTTATTGGATATCCCTGCCCTCTCTTAGAACTCATAGATTGTATTCATCTGCGAAACTATTCTGTCTTTGTCATATAAAATTCTGTCTATACGTCACCTTTTAATAAGATTCTTCATTTTTCTTCCGCCATTCTTCTAGTACACTCCATCCTTGCATTCCTTTTCACGCTTCGATGCATTTACCAACTTTCCCCATAGGCTCCATACCCAAAAATCATCCAATGGATATCCATCCTCTGCTGCTTCTTCGGAATAGGAGTTTAAAAGTGTGTGCCAGTCTGTATTTTCCCATGCATGCATCCGCTCTGCCCATAAAAGTTCCTCATCCAAATCGTCGCTCTTCATATTGACTTCAGGCAACAAATTATGTGCGATTATGTACTCTTTAAATGATTCAATTGCATTCTCCACAGCCAACAGTTTTACTCGAAGACTTTTACTCATAATTGCTTTCTCAATATCAGTTCCAAACGTATCAAGTTCGGATAGAAGCATTCGATAAGAAGAAAGAATCCTTCTCTTCCATTGTACCTCTGGATAGTTCTCTGGTTTCGTCTGTTCCCTTAGTGACGTTAGCTTTCCTTCCGGATCATAATAGATCTGATTATGCTGCATCGTAAATAAAGAGGGAATCTCAATCTGATTCCACTGAATCTTGTTTTGTTTTTTTAGAATCTGTTCCGCCTGTCCATCTAACAGCCAGGATATCGGATGCACGCATAACACAGATCCTTTCTTCTTCCAAGGATTACGATCCCGCAGTGCCTGATTTAAAGAAAGTTGCAAGCTGGCGCCGTACTCTTTCCAGCCCGAATACGATAAATAAAAAGCCGCCTCCAAATCGGAATATTCATCATCAATTTTAAGCCCCACCGATCCAAGAATCAAGATACAAAGCCTAGGATAAAGTTCTCTGTATTCCCTTTTTATCATAGATGCAATTTCCGTATCAAAATAAGAAACAGCGTCTTCCCACATATTCTCTCCTTCTTCTGCTTTGCAGAATCTGAAATAAAGATGGCTGTCATTACAAACTAGCAATTTTCAACAGTTTGCACCCTTTTATATATACTGTTTTCCGTTCTCTCTAAAATTCCTTCTCCTACCATATCTCTTCGAATGGTACAGAAATCATCGTGAAAATCAGCGATGATAATATTCACTTCCCGTTCCGTATAGTCCTTTTCCATTTCAAAACTCTCTGCAATCTTTTCTAGTACAATACGTTCCTTTTTACGCTGTACCGGAATAGAAATTAGTTTTCCATGTTCAAAAAATGTATCAATCACTTTTTTTCGGTACTCGTCCTCTCGTTTTTTCTGAAGCTCGCCTTCTGTTGATTCTTCTCTTAGGATATCAATCATACGAAAGCTTAAGATTTCTTCATTAATGGAATAAATCGCATAATATTGTTCCTTTTTCGAATTTACGATCTTGGCATCTACCATTTTCTTTAAATGAAAAGAAATGGTGGATGGAGTAAGCGAAAGGCGTTCTGCAAGCCTCTCTACATACATTGGTTCCTGCACTAGTGACTTTAAGATCTGGACTCTGGATTTATCCGAGAGACACTTGAATATCTTCACTGCTTCTTCATCTGTCATTTTTTTATTACCCCTGTTCTATTATCTCAAGAAATTTATCCAGCAAATGAGCGGCAACTTCCAACTTTGTCTCCTCAATCAGAATTTCATCTGCTGCATCATGCTCCTTTGCTTTTGCAAGCTTTCCTTTCCATGCACCAGGAATCCGGTCATTCAGACGCAGATATTCATTCTTTAAAATCTCTGCCTGCTCTTCTTCTTTTCCTTTACGTGCTGCCTCATATGGGACCTTTGTAATGGTTTTCATAATATCATACACATTTAACTTGATTTTAGCAATATTCGCTTCATCCATACGGTCATCCATCATAAGCGACTGGATTTCCTTCTCGCATTCTGCTTTTTCTTTATCAATTATACCATAATATTCTTCTAGTATCTTCTCTAATTTCATCTGTATTTTTAACAGGCAGTACTTATCATGACAAAGTACTGCCTCCCCTTTCTTTTTTATTCCCTGTTTTATATGCCCTTACTTAAAAATGATTGGAATATACGAATTCTAACTATCGTTTCCTTATATTTATTCTACCATTAATAATACATTGACTGTCTTTCCTTATAACTTTGGTACTGTTCATAATACATAACAGCCTTGCCCATTAATGTGCCATTCTTTGCTCCTAATGACTTCATCGCTTTATCCTCAAACTCATGTCTGCCATTCGCCTTATCCATAAAGGAAATCAGCTGGTTATGATACTGCTTTGGAATGATATTATCCCGTTCCATCTTTCTTTGCATGTAATCTTTACATGACTGTCTTTCACGGTATGCCGATCTGTGATAATTATTCTTGGAATAACGATATCTTCCGTTATTATAGCGACGATATCCTTTTTTATGATCAGAGTGAAGCGGAATTACTTTATCTTTCACATTCTCCTCATCTGTTTCACTTTCTTCTTGATTATACGCTACATTTTCTACAGCCTCTTCTCTCTCTTCTGACCCGTCTGCTATTTCTTCCATCTCATCTTGCATATGAGCTTCTTCCGAATATCTAGCGTTTTCACTATTCTCAGTTACATCCGCATTAAATTCTGCATTTCCTGTAGCTTCATATATTTCTTCTCGCCTGATTTCTTCTTGCTGGATTTCTCCCTGTTTTGCTTCGGTCTCTACTGCTGCTTCTTCCTCATTCACTTCCGCTACAGACTCATTCTCGACCTCTGCCCCTTCTTTATGAAGGCACTGGTAAATAGAGCGTTCAAATCCTACTTTCATATTGCTGTTTAATTCCGCGCCCAAAGCAATTGCGGATTCATATCCACGGTCCGCAGAAAGAATATAGATTTCCTTCTCTATCTTTTCCGCCACTTCATATCCAAGATAAGTACAGATCATAAAATCAAGCGCATTGAATCTTCTCTTCTTCTTTAATGCATGAAGCTTGATCTCAATTCCACGTGTCTCATAAATCTTTAACAAGTCTTCTAATGTCTCTAATGTAGAATCTGAAGAATGAAAGATTACAACTTTGCTTCCTCTTTTTAATTCAGAAATCCCCTTTAATCCATACATGGATGTATTTTCATAATCTACTAAAAAAACTTTTTTCGTCATATATTTGCCTTCCTGTTTCTGTTGTTAACTTCTTTCTTTATCATAACAATTATTTCCTGTTTTTACAAGAAAAACTAACAAACACCTATACTCATTTCTATCTATAACATTCAAATCTGACTATCACGAGCTATAAACTCATTTCATTTTAGAGTTTTTTCTGCATGCATATGGAATTCGGCATATCTTTATACTGTCCATAATTGTCTATGACCTTATAGCCCATTTTTTCATAAAGATGGCATGCTGCCTCTAATGGCTTGCCCGTCTCTAGAATTCCATATTGAAACCCCTTAATCTTTGCTTTTGCTTCAAGTCGGCGTATCAGTTCTCTTCCAATGCCCATATTCTGAACTTCTTTTGTCACATAGATTCTTTTTAACTCTGCATGTTCATCATCATAGAACTTAAAGCTTCCGCATGCCACTGGTTTTTCATCCTGATAAACAACAATCACGTCATGAATGCTATCTCGCTTATTATACTGATTATACTGGCTTCTCTGAAGCTTTCCTCCAACTAATTCCTCTAATGTCTGATCAAGACATCCGCACAAATTGACAAAATCAC
>CALZIE010000161.1 GCA_945787565.1 uncultured Lachnospiraceae bacterium | reverse complement strand
GTGCACTCCCCTCATCGAATCACATCCTCCAACTGATAAAGAAACTCCAACTTTCCTGGCTCAAGTCCCATACTTTTTTCGAGGAGGATAGAGAGGGCTTTTAGTTTGGTTGGGATCTCTGTCTCATCTTCGGAAGAAAAAAAGTTCCGGTCCAAAGAAAACACAATCATAGACAAGATAATCTCCGCTGTCTGGTGTGGATACTCACAAGAAAGTGTTCCCTCCTTAATCCCCTGATTAATAATATCCGTCAAAATTGGAGTAAAAGACCGCATCGTAATTGCTAAAAACTTCTGGTGCAGAAGAATGCTGTCCTGCACATGAAGGTAATGAAGCATTTCTTTCTGATGCAGCATCTCATCCGGCTGTACGCACATCTTAAACAGTACCTGAAATTTCGATATCGCATCTAAATCTGTTTCCTGCATAACCTTCAGACTTTCATTGATTGCCTGGGAGTAGGAACGTTCTAAAACCGCATCTAAAATCTCATCCTTAGATTGAAAATAATAATAAATACTGCCTTTTCCAATTCCAGCTCTCTGGGCAATATCACTAACGGAAGCATCGGTTGCCAGGTTTTCACTCATCAGAGCCTGCATTGCATCTAAAATCTGATTTTTTTTATCTATTTTTGACATAATTCTATCTCCTTAGCATGTGTATTTTAGATTGAAGTTTAATTTGTGGAAAAAAATCCTAAAAAAACTTGACCGCTGGTCGAAAGAGTGGTATGCTGTCTCATGTAAAAAGTCGACCGGCGGTCGAAGATTTACCACCATCTATTTTTTACCAATTTCTATTTTTATCTTACATCGTACCGATGAAAAAATCAAAGTAAAATCAAAAGATAATTCAAGTTAAATCATACATACGTTCAAATAAAATTCAAAAAACAATTTAAATAAAAATAAAAAGCTGCAAAAGAAAGTAACAGAAAGAGTCCGATTCCATTTTGAAAGGAGAAAAAACGTGCTTTTTACAAAATTAGCAGCAGAGGCTTCCGCCGCCGCAATCTTTATGACAGCGGGAGGTGCCGCATATACGTTTCATAAGGTTGTGGAGCGGGATGGAATTAAGTTATCCGATCCTGCAAAGATGCCCATTGATGTGGGTACAGACTGGACCAAGTATGTTCCTTTTATTCAGGAAAAGAAGGAATGGTTTTTAGCAAAGCCGCTTGAAAGAGTTGCCATCACTTCTTTTGACGGTCTGATTTTAAGAGGACTTTATCTTCCGGCTAAGAAAGCAAGTGATCGGATCGTAATCGCATTTCATGGATATCGAAGCCAGGGAAAAAGCGAATTCGCAGGGTTAGCTCAGTTTTATTACGAGGCAGGATACCATGTGCTGCTTGTGGATGACAGGGCACATGGAGAAAGTGATGGCAAGTACATCGGGTTTGGATGTCTGGATCGTTATGACTGTGCAAAGTGGATTGAGTATGTAAACAAAAGATTTGAAGGAAGAATGCAGATTGTACTGCATGGCATATCCATGGGAGCGGCCACGGTCATTATGGCAAGTACAAGAAATCTTCCGGATAATGTGAAGGCAATTGTTGCTGACTGTCCGTTCACTTCAGCATGGCAGGTGTTTTCCCATCTGCTAAAGACAAAGTATCATATACCGGAATTCCCGTTGCTTTCCGCTACCAGCTTGCTTTGCAAGGAAAGAGCCGGATATACATTTGATCAGGTATCTGCTTCCATAGAGGCTATGAAAATGAAGCAGCCGCTTCTAGTCATCCATGGGGAGATGGATAATTTCGTTCCAACCTATATGGGAGAGGAGATATACCGGGCATGTAATGCAAAGAAGAAAAAACTGATGATTACCAAGGCAGGACACGGGGAGAGCTTTTTTGCAGGTAAGGATGCATATGAGGAGGCAGTGGATGCATTCTTATCAGACTGTCTTACATTTTAATAACAGGAGGAAAAATAGGATGAATAGCGAAAAGATAGAACGATACCCATTAACGACGGCACAGAAAATGCATTTCTTTACTTTAAAATTCTGTCCCCTCAAACAGGTGCTGAATATTGGAACAAGTGTTACGGTGGAGGGAGAGTTGGATTTTCCGGTTTTAAAGCAGGCAGTCTATCAGGCGTATGAAAGACAGGAAGCAATGCGAATCCGATTTACGGATGAGATTGACGGAGAGATTTATCAGTACATAGCACCAAAAGAAGAGCGGGATATCGAAGAAATGGATTTTCGGGGAAAGACAATGGAGGAGGCCGAAGAAATCTTAAGAAAGATTACAGAGGTGCCATTTGCAAGGGTGGATTCTCCATTGAACCGGGTGATTTTGATTAAGATGCCGGATGGGTATCAGGGGATTTATCTTTTAGTTGATCATATGACAATGGATTCTTACAGCATCATTACTTTAGTTACGGATATTTTGATGATTTATTGCTCCTTAAAGTACGGGATGGAATATCCGGCTCCAATGAGATCGTATATCGAGGCAGTGAAGCATGACCTTAAGTATGCCGGTTCCGAGGAGGAAAAACGGGATCAGGAGTTCTGGCACGAGATGTATCAGAAGAAAGAGCCGATTTTTACGTATTATTCTGAGAGAAATGTATTAGAGGAACAGCGTAAAAAGTATGGAAATCCGAATCTTCGTTCCGCATCCATTCAATGTGGTCATGTGGAGGCTTGCCACAAGATCTTTCATTTAGAACCGGATCCGACAAGAAGAATCTTAGCGTATTGCAGTGGACGCCACTTGCCATTTCAGAGTCTGCTTATGATGGGACTTCGGACGTATTTATCCAAGGTGAATGGCAATCAGGAAGATGTGAGCATTAAGACAACGGTGTCAAGACGGGCGACGGTATTAGATAAAAAGTCAGGAGGAACGAGAATTCATTTCTTCCCGATGAGAACCATTCTAAGTGAAGATACTACATTCTTGGAAGGCATGAAGAAGATTCAGGAAGCAGAGAATGAGATTTTCAGACATGCGAATTATGATCCGATTAAGTTACTAAAGGAATGTCAGGAAGCGTATCATGCACCGCTTGGCACAGGCTATGAGTGTATGTCTGTTACATATCAGCCACTGACACTTCGGAATGCAGATGACAAGCTTGGAGGAATTCACTTTAAGAGCAAATGGTACAGCAACGGAGTGGCAGCGTGCCCGTTGTATTTAACAGTAATGCATAACTCCGAAGATGGAGGAATGGATTTTTATTTTGAGCACCAACCGGGTGCGGTAGAGGAGAAAGAACTGGAACTGATGTATTACTATTTATGCAAGATTATATTTAAGGGAATGGAAAATGACAGTATCACAATCGGTGAGATCTTGCGCACAGTATAGAAGGGGGAATTTATTATGTTAAATGAATTACGTGATTTAATCTGTGAGTATGTGGAAGTAGAAGAAAGCAAGGTAAAGGAGGATTCCAAGTTTATCGAGGACCTCGGATTTAATTCCTATGATTTGATGTGCTTAGTTGGAGCATTAGAGGATAAGTATGATATGGAAGTGGATGAAAAACAGGTGGCAAATCTTCGCACGGTAAAGGATGCCATTCGCTATATTGAAGCTGCAGTATGATTTATATATGGAAAGTTCCAGCATACGACAAAAGAAAAAGCAAGGCAGAGTACGAAAGATGGCTGTCAGAGAAGGCACATGACCTTCTATGGCAGGTGTTAAGGAATGTGTATCAGATCAAAAGAGAGAAGCTTGTTTATAAAGAGTACGGAAAACCATGTTTAAGTGATGCAAAAGGAATCGAGTTTAATATCACGCACTGTGATGGGCTGATTGCGCTGGTAGTGGGGGACAGGCCGGCGGGAATCGATGCAGAAAAAATCAGGCCATGGAGCATGGCAGCGATGCGAAAGGTATGTGACAGGAAAGAAGCAGAAACAATCCTTGAAAGTGAACGAAATGAGGAGATGTTCTTTCGATATTTCACACTAAAAGAAGCATATGGGAAAGCAGCCGGATTTGGTCTTTCCTATCCGCTAAAGGAAGTAACCTTTCAGATTGATTTCGAAAAAATTGAATGCAGCAGGAGCGGATACTGTTTTAGCCAGTATCTGATTGAGAACGAATATGTTCTGTCTGTCTGTTATGAGCAGAGACAGGAAGAATAAAGGGAGGGTTTTATGGACGACGTCAGGACAATGAAAGAATTGATCGATTATGCCGCTATTCATTATAGAGAAAAGGCAGCTTATCGATATCTTCAGAAAAAAGAAGTAATAGAAAAGACATTCCTTGAGGTAAAGAAAGATAGTGAAGCATTTTCACGGGCCATATCGAAGAAGGCAGACGAGAAGGCACATGTGGCATTAATCGGACCGACTAGTTATGAATATATTGTTGCTTATTTTGGAACGGTAAACAGTGAACGGGTGGCAGTTCCGCTTGATAAGGAGCAGACGGCAGAAGAAATTGCGAATCTGGTGAGTCGAGCGGATGTGACCGTATTCATCTACGATTCCTCTTACCGGGATATGGCGAAGACTGTAAAAGAAAAATGTCCGGATGTGAAATACTTTATTAATATGCAGGATGTGTTGCTAGAGGAGTATGAATGCAGTTTGTGGGATCTGATTGAAGACAATCGGGGGAGTTATGAAAAATCAATCGATCCGGATTCGTTAGCAGCAATCCTTTATACATCGGGTACAACAGGAAAGAGCAAGGGGGTTATGCTAAGTCACTATAATCAAGTATATAATGCAGTTTGTGTGGATATGAAACTGGATTATGATACCGCGGTTACGCTTTCTGTTCTTCCGATTCATCATACCTACTGCTTTACCTGTGATATCCTGATCGGTCTTTATTTTGGAGTTACGGTCTGCATCAATGATTCGATGATGCATTTAGTGCGGAACTTATCCATCTTTCATCCAACAATTATGTTGGTAGTGCCAATGATCGCAGAGTCCATCCTTTATCGGCTTAAGGAAGCTGCAAAGGCGAATCCGGATGTTCCAAAAGAACTTCTGGCAAAGAAAGCATTAGGAGGGAAACTCACATCCATTTACTGTGGAGGAGCATATTTAAATCCGGCACTGATCCCGGAATTTGAAGAGTATGGAATCTGCCTAAGACAGGGATATGGCATGACGGAATGTGCACCACGAATCAGCAATAATTTCTGGTTTGATTACCGCGCCGATTCGGTTGGAAAGCTGTTACCGGGAGTACAGGTAAAAGAAGAAGATGGGGAAATTTTAGTCAAGAGTCCAAGCGTGATGAAAGGCTATTATAAGGATGAGGAGAATACAAAGCAGGTATTTAAGGATGGATGGCTTAGAACGGGGGATTTAGGATATGTAGACAAGGACAATTTCCTTTATATAAGTGGAAGAAAGAAGAATCTGATTATCTTAAGCAATGGGGAGAATGTATCACCAGAGGGGATTGAGAACAAGCTTTCTGAAGAGGTGCTCGTGAAAGAAGTGTTGGTTTATGAAGAGAAGAATCAGATTACTGCAGAGATTTATCCGGATATCGAATATGCGAACGCAAACAACATCACAGATTTAACTTCTGCAGTCACATCCATTATAGAAAGATACAATCAAGATGCCCCATCTTTTCAAAAAGTCACAAGAATTAAACTGCGTGAGGAGGAATTTCCAAAGACAACCTCAAAGAAAATCAAGCGGAAATATGCAACGGTATCTGAAAAGTAGGGGCATAAGTAGGATTAGTGAAAAGAACTATTATTCAGTGCTCGCATAATACCACAGCTGCTTTTGACTTCCGAGCGACGCTTTGATGTTCTGGCGGCCTCTGTTGCAACAGGATCTCTTTTACTGTCAAATACAGATGGTTTTTCCGATGATTCTGTCTTTTCCGCTTTGT
>CALZIE010000160.1 GCA_945787565.1 uncultured Lachnospiraceae bacterium | reverse complement strand
TGTGACTGTGCGTGAATGGTGAGAATTACACCAATAAGAAAAAAGAGAGGCCCCAGATATAAGATAAAATCTGTAGAGGACCATTGAAAGAAAGAAAAGCGCTTCCTGTGGCGGAGCCAGGCAGGAAGCGCAATCATAACTACCGATAATGCAGCAGCAATAAGAAAGATTCTCATCCATCCTAATGTGCTGCAATAAATTCCGCAAACGAATATGCCCGCCAAAATAAGCAGTGGTCTTTTTACCATAGAACACCTTTCTAGCTTTCGCCTTCAATCAGATCTAAGTTTCGTTCGAATAAATCGGTTAATGGTATATTCTGATATAACTTCTTTTCATCACCGTTAATGGTGATCTGTACTTTATTAATGGCTCCCTGCTCAATTAAGGAATTGACAAGCGCATAGATGGTCACTTCCTCACTGACGTCTGGGAGCTTTTCTAAGAATTTCTCATTGAAGTCCACATAACAAACTCCATTATTGGTTTTCGCCGAATTTAAAATGGTGCCTTCCGGCATCGTCTTCTGCATCCCATTCTGAATTTCCTTATCAACCGGTCCTTGAATCAGCTGTTCAATCACAAGCTGTTCTATGGTGATGTTGCTATCATAAAAGACTTCTCTTGTAGATTCCACAAGTTTCGTTCCATCTTCATTCGCAAAATAAATAGAAATGTTTGTATACTGATTGAAATCCTCCATCTTACCAGTCGTATCTAAGAAGTCATCCGCTTTCATCATGCTGACTGGCTGTTCCCCAGATAACACAAGCGGCTGTCCATTGACATAAAACTCTACGTACTGGATTCCGTTAATCTGGCTAAACATCTTTACGATTGCTGCTCTGGTTAAAATCTCCCTAACACCATTCATATTATAATAGTTGGTATCAAAATTCAAAATCAGCTGATCCACCTCACCGAAAGAATAGTCAAGAACCGTCACATCTTCCGGCAGGGCTCGTTTACAGTTTATATCTTCTGGTTCAATCAACAGCGCTCTGATATATTCTTCTACCAGATCATTGCGCCCCTTTTCTGTCTCTATATAACTTTGTGCAACCAGCTTGGTATCATCTTTGTTAATAAAATACAGCTTTGGTCCTTCTTGGACGCTTGTTGCCGTCTTTTTTGAGCAACCTGCTAAGCAAAAGAGCATCACAACCGTCAGGACAAGCATATAGATTCTTCGCATATTTCCTCCTTTGTCCTTTCCAATCAGGCAATAAAGCTTAATGGCACTCGGATTGTAAAGGTACTTCCTTCATTCTCCACACTTGATACTTTGATTGCCCCTTTATGCATTAAAATCGCATTCTTGGTAATGGAAAGTCCAAGTCCTGTACCTCCCGTCTGACGGGATCTGGCTTTATCTACCCGGTAAAAGCGATCAAATATATAATTCTGTGCAGCTTCCGGAATACCGATTCCAGAGTCGGCCACCTTCACATAAAAGTACTTATGATCAGCATTTAAGGATACTCTGACCCATCCGTCGTCCACATTATATTTTATCGCATTCTCAATAAGGTTGGATATTGCTAATGATAATTTCACTTCATCTACTTCTGCTGTCACTTCACGGAAACTTTCAAATACAAGCTCAATATTCCGCTTCATGGCGATTGGCTTTAATCTCTTTAATATGATTTCTAGCAGTTCATTGATGCTTACAGAGGCAATATGCATCTCACCTGACTTCTTATCAAGCTTTACTAAAGATAACAGATCTGTAATGATCTTATTCTCTCTCTCAATCTCATCGGTGATATCCGTCATAAACTCACGGTATAGCTCAACTGGTGCATCCTCCTGCATCAATAAAGAATCCGCCAAAACCTTAATGGATGTGATTGGTGTCTTTAACTCATGAGACACATTAGATACGAATTCCTGTCTGGACTCTTCAATGGTCTTCATGCGTGCTAACATCTCATTAAACGAGTCAGATATCTGCTCTAACTCATAGTAGCCTTTAATGGATACTTCATCATCCATATATCCGTCTGTCACATGTTTTAAGGACTGTGTGATCTCCTTTAATGGCTTAATCAACTGCTTCGAATAGAAAAAGGCAATCAGCACAAGTACTGTCGCAATGAAGACCAATATGATCCCGCTCTTTTGTTCTAAATGATCAAGAATCCGATACTGCTCCTTTAAAGAAAAGCTCATCAAAATAGCCCCTGCCATATTCTTGCTCTCCGTCTGAACAATCGGGATACAAATGGATCCTGTCTGCTGTTTTCTATCGGTTGTGACACTAGAAGTCCCCTTAAAGCACTTTAATACTTCTTCAGAAATCAGCGTCTTTCCGACTTCTCTTTCATACGTATCAGCAATAATCTTTAAATTGCCGTCTACTACAATAATTCGTCCTTCATAAAAGCTTGCTGCGAGTGCAAGCTCAATATTAACGTCTGTCATACTTGGAGTGGTCAGATAGCCAGTGTAAATCATCTGTGTGGCCATCTTATTGGCATAACTCTGTATCTCCGAGATCTTCTCATTCACGCTTTCTTCAATGTACGTGCTCTGCAAAATCTTCGTTAAAATAAGGACTGGTAGAACACCACCAAGCATAAGAGCCAGAAATACATGGTTTCTCATGCTTGTCAGTTTTTTTAATCGCTCTTTAACTCTGGAAATAATAGCCAACACCCCATTTTGTATGTACATACGCAGGCTCGCTCGGATTGCTTTCTATCTTCTCTCGCAAACGACGGATATGCACATCCACGGTTCTGACATCGCCAGGATAATCATATCCCCAGACAATATTCAGTAAGTTTTCTCTGCTGTACACTTTATTTGGATTTAAAATCAGAAGCTCTAATACATCAAATTCCTTTGCTGTCAGATTCACTTCTTTTCCTGCGATAAACACTCTTCTTGACTCACTGTCAATCTTTAAGTCTTTATAGGTAATTACTTTAGATTCTGCCACTGGTGCAGCCTTACGGCTGTTTCTTCTCATAATTGCCTTAATTCTTGCTTTTACCTCTAAAATATTAAATGGCTTGGTAATATAATCATCTGCCCCATATTCAAGTCCTAAGATCTTATCCATATCATCGCCCTTGGCAGTCAACATGATGATTGGCATATTGGAAAATTCACGAATCTGCTGGCATACATCAAAACCGCTTAGTTTTGGAAGCATGACATCTAATAAAACTACATCATATTCGGTCTTCTTCGCAGCTTCTACCGCTTCTTCCCCATCATATGCACAGTCTACTTCCATTCCATCCTGTTCTAACGTAAAGCGAATTCCTTTTACAATCAATTTTTCATCATCTACTACTAGTACTTTCTTACTCAATGAATCCACCTCTTTCTATACTGGTTCTCTTATGTCTAGACATAACTGTCCACATAACTCCTTTATTCCTCATTGGTAACGCATATATAATCTGCAATCTTCTGATACAATGCATCTTTGATTCCAGTAATATTCATAATGTCTTCCTTCGCCTGAAACAACCCATTCGCATCCCGATAACTA
The DNA here is from genome assembly GCA_945787565.1 of uncultured Lachnospiraceae bacterium. Classification (GTDB taxonomy): domain Bacteria; phylum Bacillota; class Clostridia; order Lachnospirales; family Lachnospiraceae; genus Lachnoclostridium. Next base: position 2,354 of record CALZIE010000160.1, on the reverse strand, counting down.
ATAATACTCTCCGCTTTTGCTTCCCCAATTCCATTCAAGGTCATAAGTTCTTCTTTTCCTGCGGTATTAATGTTCACTTTGCCGGATGCCTTGGTCTGTTGTTCACTGGTAGCCCCATTCTGACTAGGTCCTGTCTGGTTTTCTGCATCCAGATTGGAAAATGCCATCTCTTTCGTCTCTTCCATGGTCGGTACATAGAGCTTCTCGCCATCAGAAATTGTCCTTGCAAGATTGATATAATCCTGATCTGCGGCATCCGAAAATCCACCTGCCGCCTCGATCGCCTCTACCGCTCTTGCATCTTCTGAAAAATAGTAAACACCGGGGGATTTCACGGCTCCACATACATAGACACAGATAAGAACCGGCTCATCCGCCTGCTTAGAAAAACTCTCTTCTGCACTCTTGGAATTGCTTTCATTCTCTATCTGCCCAGAGCCGACATCTGCCATTGTAGATGCTGCTGTGTTCTGAACATCCGTACTTGCGAAATCCGCTTCCGTTTCCTGCTCTTTTTCAGAATCAGAGGATTGACTTTTTTCAAATGCCTCTTCAGACACATTCGTCATCACGACTGCCCGAGCCTGATCAGGTCTGGTTACAAAATAAATGCTGCCGGCTAAGATGACAAACATCATGCCGCACAGTATGCTAATCACTTTTTTCTTCATAATGCTCCCTTTCTGCCGTGAAGGCATAAAAAAGCCCTTATGAATGAATCCTCAATATGCTGTATAAATTCATTGTACCTAATTCATCTGGCTAATACAAGTAGTAAATTCAGCAGAATTTGTTCTATTTTTTATCGGATACGTACATATAGCATCCTACTCCCCCTTAAAGGTAATGATGCCTGCGATAATGATAACAAGACCTATGACTTTACGCCACTGAAATGGTACTTTCTCAGACCCAAACATTCCAAACAATTCAATGATATAGGCTACTACAAGCTGTGCAGTAACGATTAACATTACGGCTTTTGCCGGTCCAAGAGAAGACATACTCTGGATTACGGTAAATGTGATAAATGCTCCTAACGCACCACCAACTAACATGTATTTGTCCTGAATCTGAAACAGTGAGGAAAAAGTACCTTCTCTTCCGGTTACAAACCATGCGATAATGCATACAATTAATGCGGTCAGCTGAACAAATGAAGATGCGACCCACACACTCGTCTGCTTCGTCACTCCTGTATTGAATACCCCTTGTATACTCATCAATGCCCCTGACACTAATGCTATTATTACACCCAACATAACAAAACCTCCTTTTTCCCTAGCATTTCCGAGTTTAGGCAGTTTCATGCACGGTCAAAAGTTGGATTTCGATATTAAGGTTGGAGAAGAAAAAAGAAGGGGGATGACGAAAGTGCATTCCAACTATTTGGTTCCACAAACATACAAAAGAGATTCCAGACTTTAACGATCCGACAGAAATAAACGAACTATCTAATCATGAAAGACTGAAATCTCTTTTGTTTCACCCTAACTATTAGATACAAGATGTTAAGATTTCTAGCATCTTGTCAATCTCGGTAGGAGTGATAATAAGAGCCGGCAGGAAACGGATGGTATTTGGACCTGCTGAAATAAGCATCAGCCCTTTTTCCATTGCGTCCGCTATGATTGGTTTTACAGGAACCGTAAACTCTAATCCCTGCATCAAGCCCAAACCACGGCGCTCTTTTATCGTGTCATACGTAGCAACCAGGGTATCTAATTTCTCTTTTAAGTACGCACCGGATGAGGACACATTTTCTAAAATTGGGTTCTCGCTGAACAGATCAAATACTTTGCTTACAGCGGCACAGGCAAATGGATTGCCTCCATAGGTAGTTCCATGGTCTCCCGGCTCGAATGCAGCAGCAACTTCTTCCGTAGCTGCAAAAGCTCCCACTGGTACGCCACAGCCAAGTGCTTTTGCTGAAGTTACGATATCCGGCTTAATCTGATACTGCTCATAAGCAAACATCGTGCCGGTTCTTCCCATTCCACACTGAATTTCATCCAGTATAAGAAGGATGTCATTTTCATCACAGAGCTTGCGGACTCCTTCTAGGAATTCTTTTTCAGCCGGATAGATACCGCCTTCCCCCTGTACCGTTTCCATCAGAATGGCACAAGTCTTATCGGTGATTTTAGATTTAACATCTTCTAAATCATTGTAAGTGGCAAATACAGTCCCGCCGATTAATGGCTCAAATGCCTCACGATAATGGGCATTTCCGGTTACTGATAAAGCACCCATGCTTCGGCCGTGGAAGGAATGCTCCATGGCAATGATCTCATGATCTGTGCTGCCATCCTTCAGATAAGCATATTTGCGGGCGGTCTTGATGGCACCCTCGA
>CALZIE010000159.1 GCA_945787565.1 uncultured Lachnospiraceae bacterium | reverse complement strand
AAAGCTGGGGTATTCTTTGAATAGCAGACAGTGTTTTTCTGTCTGATAGGCAAAGAATACCCCAGCTTTTGTCCGCTCATGCGTCCGAACATTGGGAACCGAACTTCCCCAGCCCCCGTCCTCTCTTCGGTCCGCACTCCCTCTTCGTCCCTCCCTAAAGAAACGGATTCCAGTAACGGCCTCCGTTGAGAAGGAGCATGGTGATGGAGATGGAAAGGACTAGAAAGGCGGCTGCGATACCGAAGAAATCTCTTGTTTTAAAAGGTTTCTCGATAATCCAGGTACGCTTTCTGTTCTTGCCGAAACCTCTTAATTCCATTGCGTTGGAGATAGTCTCGATTCGTCCAATACTAGAAAGAACTAACGGGAACAGGATTGCGGCAGAATTCTTAAGACGAGTCATAAGACTGTCTTTCTTGCTCATATCAATTCCTCTGGCCTGCTGTGCCTGAGAAATCTCATGATAATCTCTCTGAATGTCAGGAATGTATCGAAGTGCGATGGATACCGCATATCCGACTTTGTAGCTGACACCGATCTTACTTAAACTAGATGCAAATTCGCTTGGATTGGTCGCTAAAATGAATAATAGGGCTACCGGAATCACCGCTAAATATTTCATCATAAAGTTAAACATATAAAACAGCTGTTCCACTGTAATGGAATAACGCCCTGCTATATGCACAAGCACGGTTCTTGTTCCATATATGTCGACTCCCTGCTCCGGAGCGAATACATAAATACCAATCATATTGATGGCAATCAGCACAGCCATAAACCATACCGCCACCTTAATATCTTTCCACTGAATCTTCGATACCTTAAAGAGAACACATCCTGTGAAAAAGAGGAATAAAAGCACTCTTGTATCATACGTAATCATGGCAGCAATGCTCCATAATAGGAAAAATATAAGCTTTGTCGTCCCTGTCATCTTGTGAATCAGGGAATCTCTATCGATAAAGGATAGTGTTGTCGTCATCCTTCTCTCACCTTTCTATCGTGTTCAATAAATCTATTGATATAATCCTCCGGATCAAGCCCGCAAATGGTCGCTAACTCAAATAGAGATGTTTCCTTTAAGCTTGCTTTCTTTACTAATTCTAAATCGGAGAATAATTTTACTGGTGTAGTGTCTGCAATCATCTGTCCATTTGAGAACACAAGTGCACGGTCTGTATATTCTAACATCAGATGCATATCATGGGTGATCATAATGACCGTAAACCCTTTTTCATGCAGACTCTTTAAGAATTCCATAATCTCCGTATAGTGTCTAAAATCCTGTCCGGCTGTCGGCTCGTCTAAGATTAAGATTTCCGGTTCCTGTACTAAGATGCTTGCGATTGTCACACGCTTCTTCTGTCCATAGCTTAATGCCTGGATTGGCCAGTTACGGTATTCATATAAACCACATACTTTTAATGCTTCATATACTTTTTCCTTAATTAAAGACTCCTCCATGCCACGGCTTACAAGACTCATCGCTACTTCATCATAGATCATTGCTTTGCTGATCATCTGATTTGGATTCTGCATCACATAACCAATGACTTTGGCACGTTCCTTAATCGTATCGTCTTTCATATCGCGTCCACGATATAAGATACGGCCTTTCTTCACAGTTTCAAAGCCGCATAGAAGTTTCGCAAGCGTACTCTTTCCAGCTCCGTTCTTCCCAACGATGCACGCCATCTCTCCTTCATGGATTGTAAAGCTTACATCCGACAGGTTCTCTTTCCCTTCGTGATAGCTAAAACTTACATCTTCTACCGTAAGGATTGGTGTCTGGTTTTCTTCTTTCTGCTCATCCAAGCTCTTTTCAAACCATGTTACAACCTTTGCTTTCTGTTCTTCATCTAGCACAAGTGTGTCAATACGTTCAAGCCCCATATTCGGTGTCAAATCAACACCCGCATATTTTAAAGCAGTCACATAAAGTGGCTCACGAATTCCGGCTTTAATCAGCGCATCTGTCCTAAATAGCTCTTCCGGTGACATATCACATACGATTCTTCCGTCTTCCATTAAGACAATGCGGTCCGCCCCCATATGAAGCGCATCTTCTAAACGGTGCTCAATGATTACGACAGTGGCATCGCTATTTTCCTGGATCTGGTTGATTAATTCAATTGCCTCTTTTCCAGCTGCCGGATCTAAGTTGGCAAGCGGTTCATCAAAGAGAAGAATTGGTGTCTTATTTACCAAAATCCCTGCCATGGATACTCTCTGCTTCTGTCCGCCTGATAACTCATGAGGGGACTGGTCTAAATATTCATTTAAATTCAGCACATCTGCTTCTTCTAGCACGCGTCTTACTAACTCATCATGAGGGACACAGTCATTTTCCATGGCAAATGCGATATCTTCGCGTACCGTCATCCCGATAAACTGCCCATCTGTATCCTGAAGAACCGTTCCCACATACTGACTTAGTTCGAATACGCTTGCCTTCTTTGCCTCAACACCACAGATGGTAAGCTTGCCTTCCGATTTGCCATGATAGCAGAACGGATTCAAGCCATTTAAACAGTGTGCCAATGTGCTTTTCCCACATCCTGAGGCACCCACGATAATCACGCGTTCCCCTTTGTTAATATCTAAATTAATATTAAAAAGAGTCGGCTCAGACTGAGAACGATACTGATATGTGTAATTTTCAAATGATATGAGTGTCTCTTTCAACTTCACTTCTCCTCTATCTAATCAAAATATGACCATCCTACAATAAGACGGTCATACTTATCACTGCATTCACTTAGTCTTCTTTCTGCAGGTTTCTTGCATTTGTTCTTGTATTTGCATATCCAATGAGAATTAGTGTTCCCACAATTCCGGTAGAAATTGCATTACTGATTCCTGCAAATGCCCCCTGTGCGTATAGCTTGCTCAGTGGCTCGTTGTAAATAAGAATATCAAGGGTTGGTGCAACTGCTCCCCATGCTACCGCATGTCCAATTACCTGAAATACGTTAAAAAGAATGATTTCTCTTTTCCCAATCTTTCCTTCATTTTTATCAATCAGCTTCTTAGCAAAACCGATGATCAGACCGAATACTGCAGAAGCGATAATCCAGCTCCACCAAGGGCTTCCCCAGGAAAGATCCACAAGGGTATGACCGATAAAACCTGCAAGGCATCCTACAAATGGTCCATAACTCACAGCAAATACTGCTAAAATCGCATACTGAATATTAATTGTTGTATTCGGAACCGGACTTGGGATTGCAACAAAACGGCCTAATACAAAAAATAAAGCAGCACCAATACCAATCGCTACAATGCTTTTAATTGATAACTGATTTCTTCTCTCCATCCTTTTTCTCCTTTTATTCTTCCATTAACATAGCATATGTACTTACTTTCGCCCATATCCTATATCGATAATACTACAAAATACTCCACGCATTATCATATCGGCAAATGTTCATAATGTCAACTAAATATTAAAACAATTAGGAATATTAAAACTATATTCTGTATTTTTATTCCAATATTATCCTTTTATGCGAAATATAAAATCAATTATAGTAAAGATGGACTACTCTAAGCTCCATAAATGGAAAAAGCCGACACCTGCAAAAGAAGTCCTATGTCCTGTATGTATTCCAACACAAGAATCTTCTTTTGCCTGCCGGCTTCTTTTTTATGATTGGTTCTTTTTTTTGCTTCACACCTCTTATTTGGGCTGTTTGCTCTTACTGCCAAGCGCAAGACGGGACATAGCCCGGGAAAGAGATGCCTGGCTATGGTGATACTCCTGAATGCTTCGCTTCTGACGAAGCTGTTCTTCCGCTCTCTCCTTTGCCTCCCTTGCCCGATTCAAATCAATTTCTTCCGGATACTCTACAGTATCTACGATAATCGTCACACGATTATTGATGACCTGTGCAAACCCTGTCCCAACAATGCCGGTAATCCAGCTATCATCCTCATTCTTAATCTTTATTTCTCCCATCTCAATGGCAAAAACCATATTCTCATGATGAGCCTCAAGCGCCAGCAATCCATCTTCCAAAGGCATAATTACCTGCTTGCACATCCCTGAAAAAAAGGTCCTGTCACAGGCAATGACCTTTAAATAGAATGTTCCCATACACTATTCCTCTTTCTTTTCATCCTCTGTTTGATTGGTATCTCCTGTCATCTTCTTTGCATTTTCAATCACTTCTTCAATGGTACCTACATTAAAGAATGCTGCTTCCGGATATTGATCCATCTCACCACTGATAATGCTTTTAAATCCTTTGATTGTTTCTGCAAGCGGTACATACTTTCCAGGTACACCGGTGAAGTTCTCTGCCACATGAAATGGCTGGGATAAAAACTTCTGAATCTTTCTTGCCCGGTAAACAGTTGCCTTATCTTCCTCAGACAGTTCCTCCATACCAAGGATTGCAATGATATCCTGAAGCTCCCTGTATTTTTGTAAAATCTCCTGTACTTGTCTGGCGGTTTCATAATGCTCTTTTCCGACTGTCTCTACCTCTAAGATACGGGAACTTGATTCTAGGGGATCGACCGCCGGATAGATTCCCTGCTCTACAATCTTTCTGGAAAGTACCGTAGTCGCATCCAAATGTGCAAATGTAGTAGCCGGCGCCGGATCAGTTAAGTCATCCGCTGGTACATAAACCGCCTGTACGGATGTGATGGATCCGTTTACCGTAGATGCAATTCTCTCCTGCACCTTACCTACTTCTGTTGCAAGTGTTGGCTGATAGCCTACTGCGGATGGCATGCGGCCTAATAACGCAGACACCTCTGCGCCTGCCTGAACAAAACGGAAGATATTATCGATAAACAGAAGCACATCCTGATGTTCTTCCTCTCTAAAATACTCCGCCATAGTAAGGCCAGTCTCTACAACACGCATACGCGCTCCCGGAGGCTCATTCATCTGTCCGAATACAAGCGCTGTCTTTGCCAGTACACCGGACTCCTTCATTTCTACCCATAAATCATTGCCTTCTCTTGAACGCTCTCCGACTCCGGTAAAGATCGAATATCCTCCATGCTCGGTGGCAATATTACGAATCAGTTCCTGGATTAAAACGGTCTTTCCAACACCGGCGCCTCCAAACAGACCAATCTTACCACCTTTTGCATACGGAGCCAAAAGATCGATTACTTTAATTCCTGTCTCTAGTATCTCTACTGCCGGACTCTGTTCCTCAAAAGCCGGCGGTTCTCTGTGGATGCACCAATGTTTCACATCCTTTAATGGTTCTCCGTCATCAATGGTATTGCCGAATACATTAAACAGACGCCCTAATGTCTTATCCCCTACCGGAACCATGATCCCGCTTCCGGTGGCATCAGCTTTTAGGTCCTTATAAAGCCCCTCTGCTGTCGAAAGGAGAATACAGCGTACCGTATTATTTCCGATATGCTGGGCCACCTCTGCCACACAGGGCTTTCCCTGATTATCAATCTCAATCTTATCATTAATAAACGGGAGCTCTCCATTTTCAAATTCCACATCAATTACAGGCCCTAAGACCTGAACAATCTTACCTTTTGTCATGGTATTCCCTCTATTGCTGCTTTCCCTGATTATTTGCTTTTCTATTTGTTTTCCTTTTCGTAATGCACGGATCTTCTCCGTCCCTTTGCTTCGCAACCTGCGAATTGTCTCTTCACTTACCATCAAGATCTCTTCTTTCTCTTTTGTGCCTTAGCGCCGCTTATTACCTCGGTAAGCTCTTGGGTGATCCTTGCCTGACGCGACCTGTTATACTCAATTGCCAGCATCTGCATCATATCCTTCGCACTTTTGGTTGCCGACTCCATGGCAGTCATTCGGGATGTCTGCTCACTTGCATAAGACTCTACCAAAGAACCATAAATAATGCCCGACACAT
>CALZIE010000158.1 GCA_945787565.1 uncultured Lachnospiraceae bacterium | reverse complement strand
AATTTTATAAGGTTTTATATTTTATAATAATATTTTATAAAGTTTTGGCAACGGACAGTAAGGCTAAATACAGAAGGAAGTGTTACCTATCGCATTGTGCAGGGCGGGACATTTACGTTCTATGCAGTCGATGATGCTGGAAATGAAACAGTAAAGACAATTACGGTTACCGTAAAATAAAAAGTATAAAATGGTAAGAAAAGAATCGTCCGGTGAAGATACCAGGAAACACAAAACAAAGTCAGAAAAACAGAGAAGAAGCGATGGAAAATGTCGTCTGAACACGAGCAAAAATAACAAGATGATATAGTAAAAAAAAACCAAAATGTGTATAATGAATATTGCGTTGGGGAAGGAGAAGCAATAGTTCATGTACAATTGACGGGGGTGTTTCAATGGTAGAAGTAATCACGGAAAGATTGTTATGGCAGAACGAGGGAATACGAAAGGGAAACTATGAATTTACGCTACTTCCGTATGCGGAAGTAAACCGATATACCGGAACTGGATGGCCTAGAAGTATGGCATTTCCGGCAATGTTATCCGCACTAAAGCTATTTTTAGGGCTTGAGGAAACGAAGACAACAAAAGGCAGGCAGATCAACAATGATGAGGAATACATACTACAGGCAGCAGTGACGACAGAATCGTTTCGTTTTTCCTCTTCTCCTCCGGTGCCAGTCGAAGACTGCTTTTTATTATATGGTTATACCTATGAAAGCATAAAGAAAAAGGAACACGGAGAGGAAGGAATGATCCACCTTGTCTCGGAAGAAATCAAGAATGGCTATCCAGTCATTATTCAGCCTGAGGATTATAGTGATATGATACTGGCAGTTGGATTTTCCTATGAAGGGGAAACAATAAAAGGACTTGGTTTTTTAGATGGTGATGATAAGAAGAATTCGGCAGTCTGCTTTGGACGGCTGAAGGAATATACGGATTGGTATAAGAAAGATTGTAGGATTTTAAGAATCAGGCCAGCGAAAAGCCGGATGAGCAGACAACAAGCAGCAATTGGTGCTTTAAAGCGAGGGTGTGACCTATTAATTCATTCAAAGACAGAACCAGAAAATCCGCTAAGAGGGAATGGGACTGATATTTATCTGAATTGGATTCATTTATTAGAAAAAGACAGTGGGGTTAAAAAAGGAAAGATTGACCACATGTTTCCGTATATATTCATACTGTATGAGAATAAAATGAGGGTGATGGAATTTTTGCAGATGTGCCGGGTGCTGATTCCGGATATCAGTCCTGAGATTTTAGAAGAAGCGATTGCAGATTATGATTCCATTTGCAATCGAACCAAGCATATTATTAGAATCTTCATGAATGAAGAGATGGAAGAGCGAAGGGCGAATGAAAAAAGGACAGAGATTATCCGTCTTTTATATGAATGCAAGGAAAAGGAAGAACAAGCTGTAAGCTGTCTGATGTCAGAACTGTAAGTAGACAGAAAAAAGCCGTTCAATTTTAAAACAGTAGGCAGGTGTGCTTAAGGCTTTGAAATCGAACGGCTTTTTCTTTTTGAAAAATAATAAGTTTACTCGGCAAGATCGTAGCTAAGAGAGTTGACATAGCTGTAAAGCGAGGAGACCATATCGCATATTTCATATACATAAGTGCCTAGATTATCAGCATTGGAGCTGTAACAGTAATAGTTAAAGTCCGTACCGGTATAGGCGGATTGATCGGTTTTCATAAATACAATCTTATCAGGGTCCGGGCTTTCAATTCCGGAGAATACATACATGGGGATGAAACATTCATATTTGATGTCACCCCAATTGTCAAGGACAGCAGCGTATTCCGATTTTTCTTCGGAAGATAGTGCGTCATACCAGTCTAGGTAGTCTTCAAGGCAAGCAAGGTTGTTCATTGCCCAGTCATTTCCCTCGCAAATGGAAACGCCCATGTTATAAAGCTTTCTAAAATCGTAAGTATGTGTATTGTATTCTTCTATCAGATCAATAAATGCTTTGATTTTTGGCTCAGCATCGGAAATGCTTAAAGGCTCTAATGTACCGTCTGCCACAAGTTCATTCGAAAGCCCGCATAGGTCAGCATCATCAGTCATTGTGGAAACGGACAGATTGGAAAGAAGTGTGATGGATTCTAAACCAACGGAGCCATCATTTTTCTTATAGAGCTCAATTGTGCCAGTATAAGTGTAGGCAGGAACCAAATCCTTAGAAGCATGGAATAGCTCTAAGATTCCTTCTGGAGTTTTTGTTAATTCCATAGGGACTGCCTGTCCATTCTTAACATAAGAGGTAATAACGGCATAGTGGAAAGAACCATCCCATGCCCGTAAGGTAGCGGTATAAGGGATGCTTGCAGAACCCGCGTTTAAGGATTCCATAATGGAATCATCAATTCCACCGACCATGATGGAGGCATCACTAAGGCAGTAGGCTAAACGCGAAGCTGCATTAGGGTCTTTTAAAATGGCAGTCAGCTCTTCATTTAAGTAGGTGCTTGCGGCTGCATTATCTTCGGTAGAAGACAGGGTATAATCAAGACAGGCTGAATCTGCTTTTATAAGTGAATCAAAGAATCCCTGTACGAATTTCTGAACATCTTCTCCCGTCATGTCTCCCACTGTAACCGTTGCTGTGGATTCAAGGGAAAGGGCAGGTTCTTTTTGTGTGTTAGAAGAAGTGTCGCTGTTTATTTCATTGGTGGCGGATTCTAGTGCACTTGTATCGGTCTGTTTTGAATCAGAATTCAGATCTGTCTGGCTGTTAGCGGTGTCAGTTACTGTTGCAGCAGAGGAACCTGTCTTGTCCTTCTCCCCAGAGGAGCAAGCGGTACATGCTAAAGTGAGCGCTATACAAAGCGCAAGTAATTTTTTTTGCTTCATCATATTATCTCCTTATTAAGTTTTAACTCCCTAGCAATTATATCCAAATAAAGGAAAGAAAGCAAACGTCAAACAGGGGAAAACCATAAGACTTTAGTCCTGAAAATAAGTAAAAATTCCAGAAATATAACAGTATTTATAATTGGTCCATTTCGTAGTATAATTAGGAACAGGAAAACAGTATTCGTGATGAAAGTATGAAATCGGATAAAAACAGGAAAGTTTTAAGGAGGAAAATACAATGAATCGGTCAGATTTATCAAGAAATGAATATATGCTAAGCGGGGCGTTGGCAAAGAAGGGCTATGACTGGTGGTGGCATTCCTTCACGGCGTACCATAAGGAGACTGGAAAAGAAAAGGCATTCTTTATTGAATATTTCGTGATAAATCCTGCTTTAGGAGGGGACAAGATCGTGTTTGGCCAGATTCCAGGAAAAAAAGGGGCAGTCTACCCGTCCTATGTTATGGTGAAGGCAGGAACCTGGGGAGAAGATGCAAGACAGATTCATGCCTTTTATCCGATTTCGGAACTGAAACTTGGGGTGCATGGACTTAACCTGACAGCTGGGGACTGTGCGCTTACGGAAAGAAAGATGCATGGCTTTGTGGCTATGGAACAGGATGAGTGTATGAAACATCCGGAATATATGTCAGATGCCGGCGTGATGTCATGGGATCTTTCGATTAATAAGAAGACAGCATTTCATGTGGGGTATGGCGCAAGCACATTCTTTCGGAAATTAAATGCATTCGAGATGTTCTGGCATGCAGAAGGCATGAAGACCGAGTATGAGGGCAGCGTATGGTTAGACGGAGAAGAGTATGAGGTAATCCCTGAAAAGAGTTATGGCTATGCGGATAAGAACTGGGGAAAGGATTTCACCAGTCCATGGGTATGGATCAGCAGCTGTAACTTAACAAGCCGTATTAGTGGCAAGCAACTGAATGATTCGGTATTTGATGTGGGAGGTGGATGTCCGAAGGTATTTGGCATTCCGTTAGACAGAAAGCTTTTGATTGCTCTTAATTATGAAGGAAAGGATTATGAGTTCAACTTCTCGAAATTTTGGACAGGAACAAAGACCACATTTTCCTGTAAAGAGACAAAAGATGAAGTGATCTGGAAGGTTAAGACACAGAATAAGGATGCAATGTTACATTTGGTGTGCAGATGCAAAAAATCAGAGATGCTGTGGATCAACTATGAGGCACCAGACGGAAGAAAGCGTCACAACCGGCTGTGGAATGGCGGGACAGGAACAGGACGAATTCGATTATATGAGAAGACGAAACAGGGACTAGTTTTAATCGATGATATGACATTTGCCAATGCTGGATGCGAATATGGGGAATATGACAAATAAAAACAAATTTCGATTATAAATGAAAAGATTACATTTGTGAAAATGTGAATTCTGTGTTACTATAAGTGCTGTAAGAAAGAATGGTTCACGATTTGAAATGGACGTTTGGCTGAAACCAGCGATTCTTTATGCAAGTAAGAAGAACGGAGAATATAAGAAATGGAACAGTTACCAAATTGCCCAAAATGTAATTCAGAATATACCTATGAGGATGGCGTAATGCTTGTTTGCCCAGAATGTGCACATGAGTGGGTACCAGGAAGTGAAGTTGAAGCAGAAGATGTGAAAGTTGTAAAGGGTGCGAACGGAAATGTTCTGCAGGACGGCGACAGCGTTACCGTTATTAAGGATCTTAAAGTAAAGGGAAGTTCTTTGGTTGTTAAAATTGGCACTAAAGTTAAGAATATTCGTCTTGTAGACGGCGATCACGATATCGACTGCAAAATCGACGGCGTCCGTCTCCCCCCTTCGGTGTTCCGAATGTTCGGACGCATGAGCGGACAAAAAAGGCCCGCAGTTTTTGACTATCAGACAGAAAAATACTCTGTCTGCTATTCAAAGACTGCAGGCCTTTTTTGTTCGTCATGAGCCGGACATTCCGGAACACCGAAGGGGAGAGACGGACGCCGGCTCTTAGCCGAGCTGTCTCTTTTTTGAATATTCTGAGTGGGGATGGACAAGGCGGAGGGAAAGGGGGAGTAGGGGATGAAAGTTGAAAGTGTGGATAGCTAGAAGGAAGGATGGTGATTCAGTATGTGATGGCACTGGTCTTTCTATTCGGTGGAATGTGGATAGTGGGACATTTTGTGGAAATCAACAAGAGCGGATGGTTTGAGATGTGGAGATCTTTTACCATTCCTTATATTATTTTAGCCGCTACCTACTACCTCGAACTAAAAAAACAGACTAAAAAGCAGAACGAGATGTTAGGCCGTATAAAAAAGAGACCGCCAGAGTAAGAGCTGGCGGTCTTTTCTTATCTCTTCTGACTGGTGTATCAAAGATTGACATTAAGGTCTAAAAAGAGATGGGAAAGATTGAAATCGGCTAGTCTACAAGGACTGTAATCGTATCCGTTACCGGAATCAGTCCGTCGTCGGCAATAAAGCGGATGGTATAGTGGCCGGCTTCGGATGGGGTAAAGGAAAGGCAGCCTTTTTGATAGCAGTCGGTAAAAGGCCCAGGAAGAAGGGAGAAGGAGGCACCGTCTGGAAGTGATTTAGCAGTGATTTTGATGTCTCGTTTCCTTCCTTCTACTACATAGTGAGGTTTTGCTAAGGTTTCATTATAGATTTTGCATTCTGCCTGATCCATGGTTGCTTCAGAGGCAGGGTCTCTTAGGCAGATAAAGACAGAGAGTTCTTCTCCTTTTTTAGCATGGATTGTTTTAGGATTCTTAAAGTAAGGGCGGAATACGGTAAGTGGAAGTGGGTAGTCTTTCGTGGAAACCGAATAGTGGTAGCCGTTTTCCGGGATTGGTAAGGTCATATATGGGTAGTTTTTATCCGGTGGTGTGCCAGGTGCTGGAGCCATGATGGTATGGTTTTTTAAAGAAAAACCGGCTGGGAGCGAAAGGTTTGTTACCGTTGTGGTGTGGTAAGGCTCATTTTTTAAGTATTCGTAATTAGTATGACGCTTATATGGATTGGTGATACAGCAAAATGGCACCACATCAGGGTCACAGTCACAGCTAAAGTCGGTAAAGGAGATGTTTGCTACATCGTCTAGG
>CALZIE010000157.1 GCA_945787565.1 uncultured Lachnospiraceae bacterium | reverse complement strand
GATGGCGGGCCATAACATGAAGTTGTAGCAGACTGCCCGCATCCAGGCGGAGGAGTAGGAACCACTTAAGTTGTTGAATATCTTGATGTTTTCCTGCTCTCTTACAAAGCTTTGGGTGACTCGGATGCCGTTTATGCTTTCTGCGATATAGGCATTTAAGTTGGAGGATTTATTGCTGGAGATCTGCCATGCCACTCGTTGTTTCCGTTTGATGACGAAGATTAAAAGCATTAGAAGCGGAAGTCCAATCAGACAGATTAATGTTAGCTTCACATTAATGGAAAGCATAAATCCTACAATGAAAAACAGGGAGCAAAGATCGGTGATGGTGTTTACAATACCGTTGCTTAGCAGGTCGCTTAGACTGTTTACATAGTTTACGACACGTACCTGAATTTTGCCATGAGGCCGGTCATCATAATAGGAGAAGGGAAGCTCTTGCAGGTGTGTGAAAATGTCGCTTCGAATCTCATGGATGATGCTCTGACCAAGGGTGGCAGTGGTTGTGATTTTTATCCGCAGGATAAAGAAGTTTGCCAGGTAAATTAAGAGAAGTCCCAGGCTGATTAATACAATGCCGCGAATATTCTTCGATGGGATATAATCGTCAATGATTGTCATCAGGATTCTTGGTGTCAGCATTCCGAGGGCGCTTGATATTAGCATAAGAAAGATGGTCAGCATCATATCCTTTCGATGCGGTTTTATGTACGAGCCAAGCCGCTTTAAATGCTTGATGTTGAATTCAGACTGGAGGGTCTCATCGATATCATATTTATTTCGTGCCATAACGCTTACCTCCTTTTTGTCGTTCACTCTGAATCTGGTCAAACTCTCCGTACTGATGATGGAATACGGTGGAGTAGTAGCCATTTTTCTGAAGAAGGGTCTCATGAGTACCAGATTCCATGATTTTTCCGCCTCCTACGACTAAGATTAAATCGGCATCTTTGATGGAAGAAATCCGGTGGGCAATTAAGAATACAGTGCGTTTATGCCCCATGTTCTTGAGCGCGTTTTGGATATGGGATTCCGTTTCCATATCAACGGCGGAGGTCGTGTCGTCTAAGATAACGATGGAAGGGTCTTTTAGAAGTGCTCTCGCAAGGGAGATACGCTGTTTCTGACCGCCAGATAAGCCCATGCCCCGTTCTCCTACAATCGTATCATATCCATCCGGAAGCTCTTTGATAAAGTCGTCTGCATTGGCGATATAGGCCGCCGTTTTGACTTCCTCTAATGTGGCATCCGGTTTCCCGTAGGCAATATTGCCTTCGATGGTGTCGGAGAACAAGAACACATCCTGCATGGCCATGCCGATATTGTCCCTTAAGTTATATAAGTCATAGTGTCTTAAATCCACCCCGTCAATCTTAATCTCTCCGTTTGTTACATCGTAGAAACGGCACAGAAGATTCATTAACGTGGATTTTCCGGAACCAGTGGCACCGATAATGCCGACTGTCTGACCTGCTTTCACTTTGAAGTTAATATCGTGCAGAATCACATCGTCATCCGCCGCATAATCCACATGGCAGAATTCAATATCGCCTTTCAGTTTATGTTTCTTGTAAGGTTTAGCTGGCTCTTTGATGCCCGGTTCTACATTGATGGTGGAGTAAATCTTCTCGACACTTGTTACAAAACGCTGATAATCATTTGCCAGCCATCCGGCCATACGAAGCGGATTGTTTAACATCCAACGATAACCGCTTACGGTAACAAGTTTTCCTAGGGAAATGGTGCCGTTCACGACCATGATGCCGCCCACTAAGTAAAGGATTACGGTAGAGGCGTTAGCCAGAAATTCAAAGATTGGCACATATTTTCTCCACATGCTTGTTGCAGCCAGTTCAGCATCCCGATAGCCGTCATTTTCCTTTTGAAACTTCTCTATTTCAAAATCTTCTTTTGCAAAGGCTTTCACCACACGGTTGCCGCTTACATTTTCCTGAACGAAGGTGTTCAGACTTGAGAAATGGGTGCGGATGTTATGGAAGGTAGGTTTGATTGCTTTTAACTGTTTGGATGCGGTAAGGATGGTAAGAGGTACGACTGCAATCATGCAGAGAGCAAGTTTTACGTCAACAGTGAAGATCATAATGACTGCCAATACGAATAGAAGCGTGTTCTCATAGATGCTGTAGATGACATAAGCGACGAAATGCCTTATGGCATCCATATCCCCGGTTTCCCTGGACATTAAATCCCCGGTCCGGTTCTTGTTGTAGAAATTGAAATCCTGTTGTAATAGTCTGCGGTATACATAGTCGCGCATGGTGTAGAGCATTTTTTGTGAGCTGGTCTCAAATAGATACAGATAGATGTACTTTAGTACAGATCGTAATAGTGTTGTGCCACATAAGATACCGATTAACATCGGCAGCAGCTTTCGCTCGCCTTCTTTGATTACACTGTCTACAATAATCCCGGACACATACGGATTCACAATAGCGAGGCCCGAGACAATCGTGACTAGGAAGAGGGCAGTGATTAATCGAATACGGTATTTTTTCAGAAATGAAAAAAACCACTGCATGGCAGTCATAGTATTTTCCTCCTTAAGTTTTGATACTGTTACAATTATAGAGAACTGAAATCGGATTAAAATGTACATTTTTATGTAAAACATGTGTATTCTTGTTTTTAGGATACAGACCTGATAAATGGCAGAATGAATAGATGTGAAAGAAAAGATAAACAGAGTTGGGCAGAATATAAAAAAAACAGAAAATCTTGTGGCAATAATTAGCTAAAATTTTATAGACATGTGTTTGAAAAAAAGTTACAAATATGTTACGATTAAAGGACAAATAGGAGAAATACGCTTAAGGTCAACCTGTCTGATAAGTCAGGCTGTGGGAGGTACGAAGTTACATGTGTGATTGTCAGTATGATTTAACGTACAACGATTTTAATCCGACTGTATTATTTGCAAGCAAAATGCGTATGACACAGGAGTCAAAGTACCATGCTCATAAGGATTTTACCGAATTGACTTATATTCTGTCTGGAAAAGGTAAATATATAATAGAGGGAGCCACATATGATGTGGAAGCAGGTGATATGCTGATCTGCAGCCCTGGAATTCATCATCAGAATATTCTGTGCGAGGGAGAAGAACCGACGGTTCAGTTCTTTACCGGATTCTCGGATTACCAGTTCAAGAATATGCCGCCCAATTCCATTATTTTGCCGGACGGAGGCTACGTCTTAAGACTTCAGAGTGAGTCCAAGCATGTGGTTAACAGACTATGTTATGATATGATTGCAGAAAACGAAGCAGGACAGGTTGGAAAGTACTTTATGTTAAAGGCACACCTAATGCAGATGGTACTGATCCTGATGCGTGAAATTATAGAAACGCCAAAGTTACACCAGATGGGATGCAACTTTGAGACATACAACAAGAGTTATGCGGTAAAACGCATTATTACTTATCTTACTGAGAATTATGAACATAAGATTTCCTTAGATCAGATTGCTCATAATATGTATTTAAGCCCGGTCTACATTTCCAAGATATTCAAGGAAGAGACCGGAGAATCACCGATTAACTATTTAATCAAAATCCGTTTAGAGAAGGCAAAGGAGATACTGGAAACCGAAGGTGGGGGCAGTATCAAGAATATAGCGAATGCAGTTGGCTATGAGGATGTCTATCATTTTAGCAAGCTGTTTAAAAAGTATTATGGCATATCGCCACAGCATTACCGAAAAGAGAGAATCAGTCAAGGGTAATGCAGGCAGCAGGACAAGAATGGAACTGTCAGCAGAGTGAAACTTTAGAGGGAAGGCACAGAAAATAAATGAACTTATATGAGGCTTTATTACTTAGAAAATCCGTCCGCAAGTATCGGATGGAACCGGTCGATGCTATGATTTTAGATCATATTATGTATTTTTCTAATAAGGTGAACGTGTATGCAGAAGGGATTGGCGTACAGTTCGTGCTCGAGGAGAATATAGAAGAGAACAAAGGGATACGTGGATTAAATCATGTGAAGGCTCCGTATTATCTGCTCGTGACTTCAGAGTTAAAAGAGGATTACCTGATTAATGCAGGATATATGGCGCAACAGGTCGTACTTTATATGACGGCGCTTAATTTAGGAACCTGCTATCAGGCATCGTTAAAACTGAACATGATGACCCGATCCGGACTTCCTTATGATTATGTGTATGGAATTGCATTCGGAAAATCGGACAAAGATATTTTCCGTGCTCCGGAAAAAGCAAAAAGACTACCGGAAGAAAGCCTTGTTGTTTATAAGGAGGAAGTAAGCGATACGATGAAAAAGATCGTGAAGGGAGCGCTTCTTTCCCCGAGTTATATGAATGCACAGCCATGGAGGCTTGTGGTATACAATAACCGGATTCATGTTTTCTGCAAGAAGGGAATGTTATCGAATGTTTTAAGTGATGAGAAATTGTTCGATATCGGTGTGATGCTTGCTAATCTGGCTCAGGCGGCAGATGAATGCTGGATGGATATTACTTTCACTAAATCCGACACCGTAATTAGCAAACAATTCAAAAACAATGAATACATTACGACTGTGTTGCTGCGGGATGAGATGTTTTGATCTAGGGTCTGTCGGAGGAATACCTGGGGACGGGCGCGTCTCTATATGTTTCAATGTTCGTCACAAGCTCGGACAAAAGGGGGTGGAATCCCTGACTATCAGACAGGAAAGCGCTGTCTGCTATTCAGGGATTCTACCCCCTTTTGTTCGCCTTGATACCGTACATTCGAAACATATAGAGACACGCCCGTCCCCAGGTATTCCTCCGACAGCACGATGCGTTTCAAAGGACGAAACGCATCGTGAGAGACACTGGGAATGGTAGGAATAAAGAATAAAAGAATAAAAGATAAAAGATAAAAGATAAAAGATAGGAGAAAAAAAGAGGGAGGAAGTGAGGTATAAGACGAAAAGGTGGAAAATATATCTAAAATAAATGTATAATTGAAAAAAATAAAAAAATTAATAAAATAGTGTTGACAAATTGTTTGGAATAGGGTATATTATATTTCGTGTTCAGCACAGAAGAAAAATGAATATGCACGAGTGGCTCAGTGGTGGAGTATCGCCTTGCCAAGGCGAGGGTCGCGGGTTCGAATCCCGTCTCGTGCTTACTGATAAAAAATCGCAACTATTAAGAAATTAATGGTTGCGATTTTTTTGTATTTGTTAGATTATGATATAAGAATAGATAGATTGGAGTTTAGTGGAGGGATTAGGGATGAAGTATATAATAGTAGCAATCATTTTGTATGGCCTGTTCTTTGGAATGTGCTATCTTGGTACTGGCGGAGATAAAAAGAATATGAAGAGCTTTTACTCTTATCCCGATGCGGTCCAGATTAAGATAAGACAGAATAATGACTTAAGTAAAATGATTCCGGTGAAACCCTCTTATCTTAAATCTTTTCTGTCAAATCTGATGTTGTTTACAATTGCTTTTCTTGTGATAGGATTTGTGTTGAAACTTTCGGAATTTATTCCCGCATTTATCTATCTTCTGATATTGGGGGAGGGATTAAATCTATTTGATCTGCTAATTATTGATTGCTGTTGGTGGAGCAGGACAAAAAGAACACATTTCACGGACATCGTTGACGACAATGATTATCATGGGATTAGCAAACATTGGGCTGCTTTCCTTAGAGGGATTCCCGTATTTGCTTGTGCGGCAATGATTGCTGCAGCAGTTATAAGCGCAATAATCTGATGCATTTCATTTAGTGAAAGGCAGTGCAAGTCTGAATGGAGAATTGCCCGAACAATTCCAGAGCGAAATGGCCAAATTCACGATATAATAGAAAATAAAAAGAAAGAGCAGGAGTATCCGCGATGGGATGCCTGCTCTTTTTTTATTCATAGGAAATTACTCTGCAACTCCCTATAAATCAAAAACTCTCCGAGGGATGCGCACTCCGCCTGCGGCTACGGCGCGACAAAG